>JANXXE010000184.1 GCA_025350815.1 Myxococcales bacterium
CGTCCTCGGTGATGTCCTTGCCCTTGAGAAGCTCCTTGAGCATCTCGTTGGCGTCACGACGGGCACCGCGCATGGCCACCCGGGCCTCTTCAGCCATCTTCTTGGTGACCTTCACCAGTTCCTTGCGCCGCTCTTCGGTCAAGGCCGGCATGGGCAGGCGGACAATTTCCCCGTCGGACGAGGGATTCAAACCCAGCTGCGCCGCCCGAACCGACTTTTCAATCTCCGGTATCAGCGATTTCTCCCAGGGTTTGATGGTGATCAGGCGCGCGTCGGCCACGTTCAGCGACGCGACCTGATTCAAGGGCGTCATCGTGCCGTAATAGTCCACGCGCACACCGTCGAGAACGGCCAGGTTCGCGCGCCCGGTTCGCACCTTGGACAATTCGCGCTTGAACGCATCGATGCCCTTGTCGATGTTGACCTGCAGATCCTTCAGTACGTCATTGACCATCGGAACCTCCTCCACCAGTACCGGCCATTTGCGGCCCCCGCGGCGTTCTGCGTTCTTCGAGCACTAGAGTCCCCAGCGGCTCGCCCAGAACCACCCGACGGATATTGCCTGGCTTTGTCATGTTGAAAACCAGAATGGGCAGCTTGTTGTCGCGACACAACGATATCGCAGTCGAATCCATGACCGCCAGATCGCGGTTCAGGACGTCCAGATACGACAGCCGCCGGTACATGCGCGCGTCCTTGTGTTTGTTCGGATCCTTGTCGTAGACGCCATCTACGCGCGTGGCCTTCATGACGATGTCGGCCCCGATCTCCATCGCCCGCAGTGACGCGGCGGTGTCCGTCGTGAAGAAGGGATTTCCCGTGCCCATGCCGAAGATCACCAGCCGGCCCTTTTCAAGGTGGCGAATGGCCCGCCGGCGAATGTACGGCTCAGCCATGCGCTGAATCTCGATGGCCGACATGACCCGCGTCTTCGAGCCCCGCGCCTCAAGCGCGTCCTGCAAGGCCAGCGAATTGATCAGCGTCGCCAGCATGCCCATGTAATCGGCGCTGGCCCGATCCATGCCGCTGCTGCTGGCCGCAATACCCCGAAAGATGTTTCCCCCGCCCAGCACCAACGCGATATCGACGCCCAGGCTGTGGACGTCGATGATCTCATCGGCAATCTGGGCCAGGATCGCCGGATCAATGCCGTAGCTGGTCTTGCCCATCAGGGCTTCCCCAGACAGCTTCAGCAATATCCGACGGTACTTCACCCCCGGTGCCAAGGGGTGATGCACATCTTCCAGCAAGGGCGGCCGCGCCGCGACGGTACCGCCTTCGTCGGTCGCCGAAGAGGCTGCCCCCTTCTTATTGGCCTTCGTGTTGTTGGCCTTCGTGTTGTTGGCCTTCGTGTTGTTGGCCTTCGTGCCCTTCGTGCCCATGCCCGGTCAGGCCTGGCCCGACTGCTTTTTGACCTCTTCGACGAAGTCGTCCGCGCGCTTCTCCAGGCCCTCGCCGACCTCGTAACGAACGAATCGTCGCACGCGCACGTTTTCGCCGGTCTTTGCGACGAGATCCGTCAACAGACTGCGAATGTCCTTCTTGCCTTCGGGATCCTTGACCCACGTCTGATCGAGGAGGCAGACGTCCTTGTACCACTTGGCGATCTGTCCCTCGACGATCTTGGGCCACACCGCTTCGGGCTTGCCGGACTGCTTGGCCTGCTCCTGACGGATGCCCTTCTCCTTGTCCAGAACGTCGGCCGGCACGTCGTCCTTCGACACGTACTGCGGGCTCATCGCCGCCACCTGCATGGCGACCTCCTTCGCGAACCCGACGAATTCCGTGTTGCGCGCGACGAAATCGGTCTCGCAGTTCACCTCGACCAGAACGGCAATGCGCGAGCCGTGCAGATACGCGGCAACCGTTCCCTGCGAGGCTATGCGGGTGGCCTTCTTGGCCGCCGACGCAATGCCCTTCTTGCGCAGATACTCGATCGCCTTCTCCATGTCGGTGTCGCATTCGGCCAGCGCCTTCTTGCAATCCGACATACCCGCCCCCGTGCGCTCACGGAGGTCCTTGATCATCTGGGCAGTAATCTCGGCCATCGCGCCTACTCCACCTCGTCTTCGGGTGTCGCGGCCGCCTCGGGCTCGGGCAGATCGCCGCGCCGCTTGGAAACGACCTCGACCCGCGGGCCTTCACCGCCGGACGAAACGCGAATGGTCTGCGGCTCGACGCGATTTTCTTCGGCGCCCTGCGCGCGCGCCTGGCTTGCACGTTCACGCCCCAACCGCTGGCCCATCAGGCAGGCCTCGGCGACCTTGGACGCAAACAGCTTGATCGAACGGATAGCGTCGTCGTTGCCCGGCACCGCGTAGTCGATCAGATCCGGGTTGCAGTTGCTGTCCACCACCGCGACGATCGGAATCTCCAGCTTGCGCGCCTCGCTGACGGCGATGTGTTCCTTGACGACGTCGATGATGAACACCGCGCCGGGCAATTCGCCCATGCTCTTGATGCCGCCGAGCGCCTTCTCCAGCTTCTCTTGCTCGCGCGTGATCTTGATGACCTCTTTCTTGGTCATCCGTTCAAACGTACCGTCGGTCGACATCTTCTCGATGTTCTGCAGGCGATCGATCGAGCCCTTGACGGTGTGGAAGTTGGTCAGCGTGCCGCCCAGCCACCTGTTGGTCACGTAGAACTGGCTGCAGCGAGCGGCCTCTTCGCGAATCACGTCCTGCGCCTGCTTCTTCGTGCCGACGAACAACACCGGCTTGCCGGTGGCCACCGTGTTGACAAGAAAATTGTGGGCGCGGCGAAACGCCTTGACCGAGTACTGCAGATCAATGATGTGGATCCCGTTGCGCGCGCCGTACAGGTACGGCTTCATCTTCGGGTTCCAGCGCTTGGTCTGGTGGCCGAAGTGAACTCCCGCCTCCATCATCTCGCGTAGGGTCAGCGGCGTATCCAGGGAGGGAGCGGCGGTCTCGGCGGTCATGCTGGCAGTTTCCATGTTTTCCTTTTGCGTTGCTTTCCTCCGCCGGCGTCAACGGAGGCCGAAACCGCGCGGCGGAAGACGATTTATCTTCTGTCGCGCGGCACGCACGGCCTCCTCGGACGGCGTGTGTAGTTGGTGAAGGGTCAGGTTTTTACCACAATTCCACCAGCTGTCTGCCCCCAGTTCGCGAAAAGATACGATTTTCCTGGGTCTCGTGCTTCGGCCCGCCAATTGCTAGGGCGGATGGCGCACCATCAGCGTCACGCCCACACGAAGGAGTCTTATGCCTCTCACGAAATCTGGACTGCCCATCGACATCCGCCCCGCACGGGGCAAGCTCGGAATCCTCACGCCGGGCATGGGCGCCGTTGCCACAACGTTCATGGCGGGCGTCGAGGCGATCCGCCGCGGCATTTCGAAGCCCATTGGTTCCCTGACGCAGATGGGGACCGTCCGGCTGGGCAAGCGCACCGAGGGCCGGTCCCCCCTGATTCAAGAGTTCGTCCCGCTGGCCAAACTGGACGACATCGTCTTCGGCGGCTGGGATCTTTTCCCCGACGACGCCTACCAGGCAGCCGTCAAGGCCGGTGTTTTGTCGAAGGAACACCTGACCGCCCTGAAGCCCTTTTTGTCGACCCTGAAGCCGATGACCGCCGTTTTCGAGCAGGAATTCGTCAAGCGCCTGACCGCCACGCACGCCAAGAAGGGCAAATCGAAGGCGGACCTGGCTGAACAGGTCGTCGCCGACATCGAGAACTTCCGCAAGACCAACGACGTCGACCGCATGGTCATGGTGTGGTGCGGTTCGACCGAGGTGTACCGCGAGCCGGCCGCCGTCCACGCCTCGTTGGCAGCGTTCGAGAAGGGCCTGCGCGAGAGCGATCCCGAAATCGCGCCGTCGCAGATCTACGCCTACGCCGCGCTCAAGAGCCGCGTGCCGTACGCGAACGGTGCGCCCATGCTGACGCTGGACACGCCCGCCTTGATGGAACTGGCCAAGAAGAACGACATGCCTATCTCGGGCAAGGACTTCAAGACCGGCCAGACGTTCATGAAGACGATCCTGGCCCCGGGCTTCAAGGCGCGCCTTCTGGGTCTGGATGGCTGGTATTCGACCAACATCCTGGGCAACCGCGACGGCGAGGTGCTGGATGATCCCGATTCGTTCAAATCGAAGGAGGTGTCCAAGCTGGGCGTCCTTGAGCACATCTTGCAGCCGCACCTGTACCCGGATCTCTACGGCAAGGTCGATCACGTCGTGCGCATCAATTACTACCCGCCCCGCGGCGACAACAAAGAAGGCTGGGACGCGATCGACCTCTTCGGGTGGATGGGCTACCAGATGCAGATCAAGGTGAACTTCCTGTGCCGCGACTCGATCCTGGCCGCCCCGGTGGTGCTGGATCTGGCGTTGTTCATGGATCTGGCCCAGCGCTGCGGAATGTCCGGCATCCAGGAGTGGCTGTCGTTCTACTGGAAGTCGCCGATGACGCCGCCGGGCCTGTACCCCGAGCACGATATATTCATCCAGTTGATGAAGCTGAAGAACACGCTTCGCTACCTGCGCGGCGAGGAACTGATCACGCACCTGGGCGCCGAGTACTACGACTAGTTCCGCTCGGCAGAAAATTGGACACGGTTTAGAGGATGGATTACTCGGGTAATCATGATCGATTCGA
>JANXXE010000200.1 GCA_025350815.1 Myxococcales bacterium
TCCCGCCCGGCCTGGGCAGAGCCAATCACGAAGGTCACCGAACGATCCTCTTTTGGATCTCGCCGTGGCCCATCGAAACGGTATTTCCAAAGCGTCTCGCGTGCCAGCGGCGCCGCACCGCCACGGCTTTCGACCAGCGTCCAGTCGGGGGACAGGTCGAGGGCGATCTCGGTTTCGCCCAGACGGGGCAGGTCGTGCCCCCCGTCCAGGCGCAGGCTGTGCCGTCCGGGTGTGACCGCGCACGAAGCCGCGATCTCGATAACCGCCGGTGCGGTGGAGTCGGCCGTGGTGCCGTTCAGATGCACGGAAGCCGCGAAGACCAACTCGGCAGGTTTGCCGTCGAGGGAAAACGCGAACGTCCGTTGGGTGTCTTGGCGCCACTGGCCTTGCGCCGCCGCAATTTCACTGTCGCTGATCGTTCCATCTGCGTCGCTGTCAATCTTCCGTCGAAGCTCGGCGGCCGGCACCAGCCCAAACAGCAGGGTCAGTGACAGCTGGATCTTGTCGCCGAGAACCGCAGCGGCCAGGTAGCGGTTGACCAACGTGGGCGAGATCTCGGGATGCGCCTCCACGCGGGTCGCGAGCAGCCCAAGGGCGCAAAGCACCAGCCCAGCGGCGCCGGGCATTCGCTTTCGCTGCTTGACCACCCGACCGACCATACCTAGTCTGCGAGGCCAATGGCTACCAGTGTGAAGGCTCATATCGCGGGAACCGTGTGGAAGATCGAGATCGCCGTCGGTGACGTTGTGAAAGAGGGCCAGACCCTGGTGATTCTGGAATCCATGAAAATGGAAATGCCTGTGGAATCGCCAGGCCCCGGCCGCGTGACCGCCATCCGCGTGGTGCCGGCGCAGCCGGTCGAAGAGGGTGCCGTGCTCGTCGAACTCGATTAGCTGCGCGGCCCGCCGTCGGGCGAAGGCTTTGTTTCACCTGCTGGAGGCTTGCGGGGCGGTGGAGGCGCCGGCGAGCCGCGGTCGTCCTTGACCTTGGCGCCCAGTTTGTCCAGCAGCATGGTTTCGAAGTGCCGCGGCAGCGCCGGCAACGAAAGGGCCGCCCGCGTTTCATCCCGCCCGTCACCGTTGGTGGTGCGGATCAGTTCGAGCGAGCCGCCATATTTCTTGTCGCCATCGACAAAGTCGAAAAGGATGTACCCGCTTGATTCGTCCTTTTCGCGTATCGGGAAGCCGCGGTCGATGCGCAAAAACCGAACCGCGCTTGGCCACACGTCGACCACGGGGTAGGGAAGTTCCGCGACACTGCGGGCCCAGGTGGCCGGCGCGAGCGCCGTCACTGCAACACCCAGGAGGAACCCGACTGCCTTCCGCCGATACGGGGGGCTCGGGTGGCGGTTCATGGGACCCCGGGCGAGCCGGTTTCCACAGCTCGGTTCGACTCGGTCACGACCGTGCGAAGTGATTCCGTTCCGCCGACCAGCTTCAGGCAGATGAGTCCCACGCCGACGTACCAGACGGTCTGGATGGCGTGTAGGGCGATCGCATAGGCCTGTCCGTACGAACTGACCACCGACGCCGGCAGGTACGCCGCAAGCCCCAGCAGGATGCCTGCGTGAAACTGTCCGACGTTGCCGGGCGCGTTGGGCAGTGAGATCACGACGCCCGTGAAGGCCATGGTCGCGAACGCCGCGGACACAGAGATATCGAGATTCATGTCGTTCGCCAGCAGCCACATGCCAAACCCGTTGACACCCCAGTAAAGGACCGACTGCAGCAGGAAGGGCAGAAGGTTCTTGGGATCGCGCAAAACCTGGAATCCCTGAATCAGCGCTCGCAGCTTGTCTGCGATCTTGGTGGCGATCGCGGGGGAAAAACGCGGCAGAAGGGTCATGCCCAGGGCCACGCGGATGGTGGTCTCGGTCCAGCGCAGGGCGCACAGGAGAAAGACGGTCAGGGACAGAAAACCCAGCACGGACGCCCAGGCCGCGAAACGCAGGGGGGCGGAATAGGTGCTGGCGTCGGACGCCAGGTACGAGCCGAAGAACAGAAGCGAGATCAGCAGTCCGTCGACGATGCGCTCGACCGCGACGGTGCCGAGCACGGCGCTCATGCGTGATTGCCCGCCGCGCACCACAAAGTACGGTCGAATGAATTCGCCAAGCCGCACCGGCATCGCGAGGATGGCCATGAAACCCACCGACGAAATGGACAGCAGCCGGCCCGGTGCCAGCGAGACGCCGATCGGCCGAAGCAGATACTGCCAGCGCCAGGCCCGAAAGAAATGCGTGACCGCCAGCGTCGCTGTGTACAGCAGCACGGCGCGCACGCCTAGCTGCCGAAGGGCCGCCCACATAGCGGGCGGATCCATCCTGCGGACCACGAACCAGACGCACAGGGCGCCCATGCCCAGCGACAGCGCTATCTTGCCGAACATCTTCATGTCGCACCCATCGTCATGCCGCACCCCTGGCCCAGTTCTTCAAGGCAGCTCTCCGGCCAGGATGCGGCGGGGATTCTCGTCGAGCAATCGATCCAGGCTGCCGGGTCCGAGCCGCTTGGTTATCCACGCCATGCCCGCCGCGATCGATCGCTGATCCTCGGCCGTGTGGATGTCCGATGTCACCGCGTGCACGAAACCACTTTCCATCAGTTTGCGCGCGGTCTTCTTTTCCGCGCGTCCGTGTGCGCCATCCAGCGCCCCAAGGTCCACGACCAGCGCGGCCGTGCGCCCGAGGACCTCGGCCCGTCCGATGTCGTTTTGGACCTCCACATAGCGTTCGGGGTGGGCCATGACCGGCAGTCGGCGCGACAGACGGATCTGAAAAAGTTGCTGCTCGATCATCGGCGGCATCAGACGCGGGTCGAACTCGAAGAGGAAAGACTTACCTGATGGGTAGCAGGGCAGGCCCCCTTCCATCAGTCGCTGGCGGAAAACATCATCCCAGAAATTCTCGGCGGCAAGTCCCAGTTGTAGTTGCGGGAAAGCCCCTGCGACCTCGTGGCCGACGGTCTTGTACGCACTGTCGATGTCCGTGCGCGTCGGCATGAACTTGTTTGCCCGCTGGTGGGGCGTCGCGGTCAGCACCTCGAAGCCCAGCGAGGCCAGGGCCGAGACCATCTCCAGCGACATGGGCAGGTCTTTGGCTCCGTCGTCGAGAGCGGGCAAGAAGTGTGAATGGAGATCGACGTAGCGCCCCATGAGCGGACGCAACATATCGGATATTCACGCCGGCGTGGAATTCGCGAGCGGTGGGGACCATGAACCCCAGGTGGCGAGCCGCAACAGTACGTAGATTCACATGATATCAGATGCTTGCGACATCATTCCCTGGCGGAACGTCACTTGCATCACCAATCGCTCGGGAGGATTCATGAGACAACCGATCGTGCTGCCGAAATTCACTTTGCCCGGCGACCGGGCGCACTGGGCCGTTCGCACCCTGTGGATAGCCGGTGGGTTGGTCGTGGTTCAGGCTGGATTTCTGGGCCTCGCGGTCCTCAGGCATCAATCGGCAGCGACTGTCGCCTCATCGCAGGCAGCGGCGCTGGTCGAGCGGGTCGCCGTCAAGACCCCCGTCGCCTCGGCCGCCGCCGTTGCGCCCGCGCCCTCGGTGGCGTCGACCTCTGCAATTGCACAGGAAACGCCCGCGCAGCCGGCCGCGTTGGCGGCGGCTGTTGGCGCTCCCGAGTCGGGCCCTCGCGCTGGCCACTCGGCCCGCAAGGCCGCATCGCACAGGCTGCGCCATTCGGCGCGATCCGGCAAATTGTTGGCCGCGGCGGGCGCGTCCCAAAGTCGTGCGGGCAAGGTCGTGGCCAAGAAGTCGACCAAGCCGGACGCAATCGACGACCTGCTGCGGAAGTTCAAGTAAGAGTCCTGACGCCTGTCGCAGCCATGGGCGGTGGTGTGTTGCCACCCCAGGGCCCGGGGTGTAGAAGCACCGGCCGGTCGGGGTTTGGAGGCATCGGCGTGGCGTGTTACAAGGGATTACGCAGGTTTCGTGTTTTTCTGACCGTGCAGAAAGGGCCCGATGGCCGAACAGCAGCGTGAAAATTCCGTCCTCTTTTCCCTCCGAGAGCTTCGGAAGATGGAGGACGATCGGATCCGCCAGGAACAGGACGAGGCCACCGCCAAGGCCAATGCCGAGCGAGCCGCGCGCGAGGAAGCGGAGCGTCGGACGCGCGAAGAGGCAGAGCGCCGCCGGCACGAGGAAGAGGAGCGCCTGCGCCGGAACGAGGAGGCCAAAGTCTCCCGCGAGCGTGAGGAGCAGATGCGGCTGCAGGAGGCCGAAAGACGCGCGCGCGTTGAAGGCGAGATGCGCCTACAAGAAGAGCGTATGCGTCTGGAGGTTCACGCGCGCAAGGCGGGCTCGCCCATGGGGGCGATTCTTGGCGTGGCGGTCGTCTTGGTGTTGATCGGCGGTGGCGTCATCTACAAGTTGTATTCGGACAATCAGGCGGCGCTGGCTGCGGCGCAGGTCGAGAAGATTCGGGTCGAGCAGGAGCAGGCGCGCAGACAGGCCGAGGCCAATCGCGTGTTCGAGGCGCGCATCGCGGCCATGCAGCACCAACTGGATGTCGCGAAGACCGACGAGGAGAAGGCGCGTCTCAGGGCGGACATCGCTCGCGAAAGTGCGCGACGTGTGGCCCCGAGTCGCCCGGCCCCACGTCAAGAGGCCGCAAGTCCGGCCGCTCCGAAGGCCCCCAAGGTCCAGGAGAAGCGGAAGATCAACGACGATCCGCTGGAAGGCATCAAGCTTTAGCCGGGTTCGTCGGGGTCGCGGCTGCTGCGGCCGCTGTGTGATACAAATGCCGCTGTGAGCGCGAATATGAGCGGCAAGGATCTTTTTGAACGTCATCGCACGCGTCTTGGCGAACTGCTGAAGACGCTGGCCTATGAGCAGCGCGAGGTCGTGCTGGCCTCGGGGCGCAAGAGCAATTTCTACATCGACTGCAAGCAGGCCGTTCTCGGGGCTGAGGGGCACTTTCTGGTGGGTTCCTTGTTCGGCCGCATCCTGCAGGACACGGCACCCGAGGTCGAAGCGGTCGGGGGCCTCACCATGGGCGCCGATCCGCTGGCGTCCGCAGTTTCCACCATGAGTTATCTCAGCGGTCGCCCACTGCAAGCTTTCTACGTTCGCAAAGAGCCCAAGGGTCACGGGACCGGCCAGTGGCTTGAAGGCATAAAATCGTTGCGTGCGGGTATGCCCGTCGCGATTCTTGAGGACGTCGTGACATCGGGCGGCTCGGCGCTGAAGGCGATTGTACGGGCGCGCGAATTTGGTCTGAAGGTGTCGCTGATCCTGGGCCTGGTCGATCGGGAAGAGGGCGGGCGCGAGGCCCTCGAGGCCGAGGCGCCGCTGGTGACCCTGTTCCGCAAGCGAGACTTTGTTTGAGCGGAGGGGCGCTTCTTCGTGGCGCGGTTTGCGCGGCCCTGCTGGTGTGCGGCGGCTGCGCGGAGACCAATCCGTTGCCGGTCGATTTCGCGGACGCGACGCGGGCCTACCGGGCCGCTGACTACCCGCGGGTTCGGGACGGCTGGACCCGTCGCGGAAAATTGATCACGGATGCGGGCACCGTTCTGGAAGCGTCGGCGACTTTCAAAACCTCTGACTTCCGTCAGGCCTACGTCGAGTATTACGGCGACGCCTATGGCCTGTCCGAGTCCGATCGTCAGACCCTGCGGCAGTCGCAGCTTGAGGCAGCCTCCCGCACCTTCGAGTTTCACGTCTGCGCCGAATCCACGAATTTCAAGTGGAACGACCTTGAGAAGAAGACGTCGCCCTGGCGGGTGACGTTGGTCGATGGCACGGGCGTGGAGATCAGCCCAGACAGCATCGAGACGCCGAAGCTGCCCGAGCTGTACGAGTCGCAGTTCTTTCCCATGCGGACGGCTTTCTCGCGGACCTATGTCTTGCGTTTCAGCCGAGCCCCGCGCGACACGGAGGGGCCGCCCTTTGCCGGAACTGCGAGCGGACGACTGATCCTCAGGTTCGCTAGCCCCGCGGGACGCGTCGACCTGGTCTGGCAGGGACAGTAGTCCGGTCAGCGCCGTTTCGGGCCGGGCTGCGAGCGATCGAGATCTTCGAAGTTGTCTTCTTTTTCGCGTTTGTAGAGCTCGGCTTCGCGTGCGAAAAAATCCGCCTCGACGGCGTTGAATTCACCCGACGGGCGCCGCCCATGGCGCGCGCGTTCCTCGTCCGACGGGGGCACAGGCGTCGCCCGGCGCACCGATATCGGGCGCGACGGGGTCATGGGCGCGGGCGCCGCCGGCGTGGGGGCGGGTTCGGGCTTCACGAACGAGACGACTTCAGGCGCTGCCGGCGCCGCCGGGCGCTGGGCCGTGAAAGGAAGAAGCAGCGGGGCTGGCGTCGCGGGGGTGTTGGCCATCTCCAGTGCGTCCATCTCCGCCATCAGGCTGGGATCGATCTCGATGGAGCCGGTGCTGGCGCGCGAGGGACCCAGCGTCTCGGCCAGTGGCACCGGGGCGGCAGCGGGCGCGACCGGCGCAGGCAGGGGGATCGGGGTGGGAATTCGTATCGGGGTCGGTACCGGAACGGTCGGGATCGAGTCTTCGCTCGCGACCGCCACGGGGACGGGAGCCGACGGCTCGATTCCCTCACCCTCGGGTCCGAGGTCGACGACGAAGGAGGGGCCAGCGGCGACAGCCGGCTGCTTGCGTTTGGTGGCGCGAATCTCGCCGCTGACGTTCACGTCGACCGTGGCCACCGGGGCTTCGGGCTGTCGTTCGGGTGTCTGGGGCGCCGGCGTTTGGGCAGCGGGGGCCGCCGGCTTGTTGGCCGGGATGGTCCCCAGTTCGGAAGTCGTCTTGTCGCGACGTGCGCCCTTGCGCTTGCCACTTCCGGTCGACCGCTGCTCAGTGCGCACCGTCCCGTGCATCGCACCGCCACCCCGCGGCTGCTCAAGCCAGTCCTGGGCCCGCGGAACGCCGCCGGCAGGGGCAGGCGTCGCCGAGGATGGGCCGGCGGGCTGGCGATGAAGAACCCCGACCTCGGCCATGCGCGAGACGATACGAAGCGTGTCGAACACGCGGAAAGGACTGTCCTCGATCACATCACCCAGCGAGCGCTGGCCGTCGAACAGTTTGACCACCGGCACGACCTCGGCCGGGATCAGATCGGTGGGATCGCCTGCCTTGGGGCTGGTCGCCTGGAAGATTGCCTGGACCGAACCAAGATCTCTGGTCGCGTGGGCAAAGTCCCGCAAGAAGCGCTCCGAGTCCTCGATGAGATCCTCGGCCTTCTTGCGGAATTGTCCGCCCCGCACCACCGAGCGGAATTTCAGGTCCAGTGCAGCCTCTTCCCACAGCAGGAGGTGATGCAGGGCCGGAAAGCCGTGCAGAGATCCGACCTCAGCCGAGGTGACTTCCCCTTGCCTGAAACGGATCTCGCCCCTGCGGTTCGCGCGTTCCACTTGAAGGATGCCCGAGGCACCAAGGCCCAGCATCGTCCGCACGAGGAAGAAAAGGCCGTAGTCAGACAGAGCGCCTTGCAGTTCCGTGTCACCCGCCGCGCCCCCGTCGCTGATTCGCAGCGCCACCAGGATGCGGCAGGCCGTGATCACGTCGCGGACGAAGACTGGACTTGGCAGAAAGTACAGGCCACCGACATCTTTGAGTTGCTCACGTGCGGGGTCAGCGCCGAGGACCAGGAAAGGTAATCGATCCGTAGATGGGTTGGCCCGCAGTCGCCGGACTTGCGCCAGGTCCTCCGCGAGGTCTTCGGGCGACCCATCGCGCAGCGACACGACCAGGACCTGCGCGTCGCTGGTCTTGGCCGTTTCGGCGGCCTGTGCCAGGTCGCTCACGGAATCGACGCGGCAACCTTGTCCCTCGAACCCATAAAGAAGGACCTCTAGGCCCCTGGGGTCCGTATCGGCGATCAGAACTGCTGAAAGGCGAGCCATCTCAGGTCCGGCGGGCGCGGCAAGACCTAGAAGTATAAGACACTCTTCGAGAAATCACTGAGGGATTCTAGACTGGCACGGGCCGATTCCCAAAAAAGCCGGTCCGCCAAAATGCGGTTTCCGCAGACGGCCACGGGAGCCCCGATGGGCTGGCCGTGACGGTGCCGCGAGACCGAACGTACGCGGCCGTCATCAAAAGGCAAGCTAACGCGCAAGTCGCTCTGTAAGATGGCCCGCCTTTTTCACTTTTCGAGTATCCCCCGCATGCCTTCAAGCGCGCAGCCCATAACGTCCGAGCAGCAACTGGTGATGTATTTTCACGAGGCGGCCAAGCCTGCCCGTGCTTGGCGTGTGGGGATCGAGCAGGAGAAGATCGGGGTGCGGTCGGACGGCTCGCCGGTGCCCTACGACGGGCCCACGGGGATTGCCGAGTTGCTGGGACGGTTGCGCGCCCGCGGACACACACCCTATCTGGAGGACGGGCACGTGATCGCCCTGTCGCGGGACGGGGCACAAATAACTCTTGAGCCCGGTGGCCAGGTTGAATTTTCCGGGCCGGCGGTCGCAACGGGCCGGGATGCCGCGGCGGCGTTGCGGCGCCACCTGCGCGATCTGCGCGAATGCAGCGCGGGTCTGGACATTCGATTCATCGCCGGGGGATTTCGGCCCTTCGGCTCGATTGACGATGTGCCATGGCTGCCGAAGCGCCGCTACAAGGTCATGCGCGCGTACCTACAGGGCGCAGGGCGGCGACTGGGTCACGAGATGATGAAACGAACCGCCACTGTGCAGGCCAACCTGGATTTCAAGGACGAGCAGGACGCGGTTGAGCGAATGCGCGCGGCGATGGGGATCACGTCGGTGGTAACGGCGTTGTTCGCGGCGTCGCCGATCAGCGAGGGGCGACCGAACGGCTTCAAGAGTTACCGGGCGGCGGTTTGGCTGGAGATGGACGACGCGCGCTGCGGTCTGCTGCCCTTTGTCTTCCAGTCGCAGTTTTCATTTGGCGACTACGTGCAGTGGGCCCTCGATGTGCCCATGTTTTTCGTCGTGCGCGACGGGCATTACCACGGCGGCGTGGACATGACCTTTCGGCGCTTCTTAGGTGAAGGCTGGCAGGGACAGCCGGCGACCATCGCGGACTGGGAGATCCACCTGTCGACCTTGTTCCCGGAGGTCAGGCTCAAGCGCTACATCGAAGTGCGCGGCGCGGATGCGGCTCCGTTGCCGGTCACGGATGGGCTGGCGGCCCTGTGGCGCGGTCTGCTGGACGCCCCGGAGGCGCGCGCGGCTGCGTGGGGGCTGGTCGAGGGGGCGTCGATGGACGAGCGTGAGCGCGTGCGGCGTGAGGTGCCGCGGAGCGGACTGGCCACACGCCTTGGTGGGCGAGCCCTTTGGGAGATCGCCGTCGAACTGTGTCGGCTGGCCCGCGCGGGCTTGCAGCAACTGCCAGGCGGACGCGACGATCAGGCGTTGCTGGAACCCCTGATCGCCTACGCCGCGCAAGGGCGCTGTCCCGCGGACGACATGCTGGCCGACTTCAGCCGCGCCGGTGGCGATCCGACGAAGCTGGTCGACGCCTGGGAAATCCCCGTCGACTGAGTACTAGAGGTGCCGCCCGGATTTGAACCGGGGAATAAGGGTTTTGCAGACCCTCGCCTTACCACTTGGCCACGGCACCGGATGTTTCGGGCTGTCTATCACATTTCTGGCGCCGACGGACCGCAGATTCAGATCGTTTCTGTGTCGGCAGCCTTGTCGGGCCGGGCTTCGGTCGGTGCGCCTGTGCGCAGGTAGCGGGTCGCCATCTCGAATTCGAAGAAGGAAAACATCATGGTCTCGACCACCTTGTTCCACAGGGCATGCGCATCGTCGCTGTGCCCGTCGGCCAGGCGCCGCATCGCTTCGTAGAAATAAAGTTCCGCGCGCTTACCGGTTGTGTCCGCCATCGCCGCAAGCTGGCCGTAGCTAAGGCCGCCCACCGCGTAGCGGGCAAGCGGTAGATACCAGGCCGCGGCGCGCGGCGGTCGCAACACCATGGGGCGTGAGGAAACGCTTCTGAGGTAGGCCTCGGCGTTGGTGTCAGGACCTTTCCCACTGCGACGGGTCAGATCCAGGATCCACAGTGAAGAATAGATCTTCACGTACTCGGACACGACGCGGTTCGGTTTGGACAGGGCGCGGCGGTAAATTTCGCGGGCCGCGTCGGTCTCGCCGTGCTGGACCAGGAACGCCAGGGCGTCGATATAGCCCTGATCGCGGCTTTCGTTCTGCTCGATGGCTTCGAGGAATTTCTGCGCCCCCTCCTCGCGTCGGGAGGTCAGGTAGTACAGACGCCCGACCTCGAAGGTGGCCTCCGATGACGCGGCGGTGTTCTTCCGGCGCAGCTGCTCGCCCATCAGGCGCTCCCAGCCTTGTAGGGACTGTTTCCAGGCCTTTTTCGCCTGGTCGAGGTTGCCGGTGACCTCGTACGCGTTGCCCAGCGCGCGCGCCAGCTTCGCCTGCGACTCGACGTAGGGGATGGTCTCTTGCGCCGGGGCCTGGGCCAGTTGGCGGTCGAAGGCCTCGCGGAGAATCTGCGCGGCCCGTCCGGCATCACCGCGCTTGAGCGCCAGATTCGCGAGCTGCAGGGTGATTTCCGCGTTCGGCTCGCCCGCCATCCGGGCGCGTGTGAACAGGGATTCGGCGCGGTCGATGAGTCCCGCGTCGACCAAGCCGCGGCCGAGTTCGAAGTCGATCTCTGCATCGCGCAGCTTGAAGCGGCCTTCGCCGAAACGCTTTCGGCTTTCAGCGAACCGTCGGTGCAGAAGGTCTGCTTCGCGCGCGGCCGGTTCGATGCGATCCGGATCGATGCGGACGCGCAGGCGGGTGAAGGACAGGTCCAGCAACTCGGCCGACAGGTCCGCCAGATCATCGGCGCTGGCGTGCGCATTCTCCAGCAAGGTCTGCGCCTCTTCCAGGTAGCGCAGAGACAAGTACGTCGCCGGCACAAAGCGCGCGACGCGCGAAGCTAGGATCAGCAACGTGGTGTCCCGGGGAAAGCGCTGCATGCCGCTATCGAGGACCTGCGTGGCGGCAAAGGGATCGACACGGTCGTTGGACGTGCCGCCAAGAAGCTCGAGGCGCGGAAGAAATCGCCGCGCCAGTGCCAGATAGTCGGCCGCAGCGGCGTTGGTACGTGTCGTGGCGGCGACAAGCTGGCGCAGATCGGGATCGTCGCCGGGCTTGTTCGCCACCCGTTCCAGCACCGTCGCGGTCAGCGGCAACTGGCCGGCGCGCAGGTGCAGCGAGGCGAGATCGAGGGCCGTGGCCTGCACGGTTTCACCGTCGGCAAATAGATCGCCAAGTCCCCCACGTGGGCTGTTGAGTCCGAGTGGGCGTCGAAGCGCGGCGCTGAGCTTCTTCTGGCGATCGAAATAGGTGTTCGTGAGACGGTCGATGACGGGTGGGGCGGGCCACGTGGTGGCGACGCTTTCAAGAACCTCGACGGGGGTGGGGGAGGATCGCGGCCCCGGGCTGCCAAGCGACAGGTCGGCGCCGGCCTGCACCCAGGGCAGCAGTTGGTCCAGGCGTTCGGTCCATTCGTGGTTCTGTGGCTCAAGAGTGGCAAGCACGCACAGACCCATGGCCACGGCGGTTTCGGTCCCTCGGGGCGAGTAGATCGTCACGACTGTGCGGGCCGCGCTTGTCAGCAGGCCCTGTTCCTCGGCCGGCAGGCGCAGTCCTGCCTTGGCCCACAATTCTGTCGGGGCAAAAAGGTCGAGGGCGTCGCGCAGTGAATCGACGATCCGGTCAAGGTCGTCAACTGTGGCCAGGCCATCCGTCTGGCGCCGCATCAGCGCGGGATCGATGCGGGCGATGGGGCCCAGGAGGTAGGCCAGCATCTTGCGCCGCAGCGCGGGGCGCTCGTGCGCGTTGAGGGGCAAGGCCTGGTACACGAGGCGCGCGTCGACGAAGTCCTCTTCGTAGGCGATGGCCTTGATCTTGGAGGCCTCGTCATCGAGCTTGCGGGCGGCGTCGCTGATGGAACCGCGCTGGCCGCCCGACAAGGCGCACCCCACCGTCATCGCCGCGACAACCACCGCCATCGTCGTCAGGCGCGCACGCGTTTGGACCATGCCGCGAGTTTAGCCCGGTCTGCCACGGGCGCGCTATAACGTTGCCCTGATCATGCCGAGGCAATGGGCTGTGCGGGCAACAGGGGGCGCTGGCCCTTTGATCATCGGGCACCGCGGCGCAAGCGCCCTTGCCACCGAAAACACCGTCGAGGCGTTCGAGCGCGCGCGGCGGGATGGCGCCGACGGGGTCGAACTGGATGTTCTGTGCTGTCGGAGCAACGAGGTGGTGGTCTTTCACGACGACGATCTGGCGCGCCTGGCTGGGCGGCCACAGCGCGTCGCCGATCTGACCCTGGACGAACTGCGCGCGGTCGAGTTGCACGGCGGGGCCCGGATCCCCACGCTTGCCGAGGCGCTGGAGGCGTCTGGCCCGCAGATGTTGGTGAATGTCGAATTGAAGACCGATGGTTTGCTGGACAGGAAGGTGGCCGGCGTGGTCGAGCGCGTGGCGGCTGTGATCGAAGGGGCCGGGGCGGCGGCGCGCATCGTGGTGTCGTCGTTCAACCCGCTGGCAATTCGGCGCTGGCAGCGCCACCGACCCCAGATCAAGGCCGCGTTGTTGTTCGAGGCCCCTGCCGCCCGACCCCTGCGACGGGCGTGGGCGTTGCCCTGGCTGCGGCCGTTCGGCGCGCACCCCGAACACGTCCTGTGCGACGAGCGTTCGGTCGCCGGGTGGCACCGGGCGGGTTATGCGGTTAACACGTGGACCGTCGATGATCCGGCGCGGCTGCGCGCGCTTCGCGATCTAGGCGTGGACGGCATCATCACCAACGATCCCGCCGCCGCGCGCATCGCCCTGTCAGTGAATCAGTAGCTATCGTAGGCGACGACGTCGATGGCGCCCGGATCCACACGGGCTTCCGTCAGTCGCGCGGTGACGACGCTGGCGGTCGCCACCAGGGTGATCGTCAGATTGTCGGCCGTGATGTGCTTTCCGATCGCGGCGGCCACCTGCTGGGGTGTTACGGCCCGAATGCGTTCTACGTACGTGTCGACAAAGTCAGCCGGCAGGCCTTCTAGTTCAGCGCCGAGGCGCGCGGCGAGACGGTGAGCGGGATCGTCCATGTCGGAGGCGAAGGTTCCGGCGAGGAAGTTCTGGAAGAATCTTACCCGCGCGGCGGCAGGCGGCGTTCGGGCGAGATCTTTGTACAGCCGCAGCATCAGCTTGAGGGTGGTGACGGTCTTGTCCGCGCCCGTGAAGATCCAGCCCCGGAAGAAGCCCGGCCCGCGGCGGGGCACAAGGTCCATGTACGCGCCGTAGGCCAGGCCCCGCTTGGTCCGGGCCTCGTCCATCAGCGTCGAGCGCATGCCCCGTCCGCCGAAGCTGGACATGGCCACCGCGAGTGGCAGAAAGTCAGGGTCGGAAGCCGGCGGGCCCGCGTGCCCGAACATGATCTGTGTTTGCTTTCGGTCGGGTTTGTCGACGATCTGCACGCGCCAGCCAGGCCGGACGGGGGGCCGCGCGAGGTCGGGCGCCTTCGGTGGCGGGCCTTCGGGCAGCCCGGCAAAGGCGGCGGCAAGGACTTGTCGGAAGCCGTCCAGGGTCACGGCACCAGCGGCGGCGAAGACGAGATTGCCGCCCACGAAGGTCCGCCTGAACGCGGCTGCGACGTCGGGTCGACGAATGCGCGCCAGGCTTTTGGATGTGCCGTCGGCGGCTTTGCCGTAGGGGTGATCACCGTACAGGCGGTGGTCGAAGAAGCGCCCGCACAATGCGTGATCGTCGTTTCTCAGCTCGTCCAGTTGGGCGAGGATCTCGTCGCGCGTGCGGCCAAATTCGCCGGCGTCGAAGTCGGGTCGCACGATGATGTCAGCGATGATCTTCAGGAAGGGCCGCAGGTTGCGCGCCAGGACCTGACCGACGAATCGAACGGAATCCGGTTCAACCAGGACGTCGAGCGACGCGCCCAGAGCGTCGATGGCCTCGTCGAGCTGATGCCGCGTTTTCCCGCCGGCGCTGCGGCGGGCAAGTTCGGCGGCGAAGTTGGACAGTCCATCCAAACCTCGCGGATCGCTGGCCGAACCGGTGCGCGCCGCGATGGCCACCTGGACGATCGGGATAGCCTGACTTTCCTCGACGATCACAAGCGAGCCGGCCGGGCCGGGCGCACGCGCGGTGGCGGCCAGACTGGCGGCGGGCAGGGGCAGCAGGGTAGTCAGGGTCATGGCGATGGTCACAAGGGGGCGCCGGTGCATCGTCAGCTCGGATCGCGGGGTTTGGGCGTGTCCCTCGATTTCGCGATGACCAGCGAACGCGCCGGCGTGCCCAGGTATTTGCGCGCGACTCGCAGAACGTCTTCGCCGGTGACGCGCGCGTATTCGTCGGCGCGGCCGAGTAGGGTGCGGTAGTCGCCAGCGGAAATCTCGAACTGCCCGAGGTGTTCTGCCTTGCCTTCGCTTGACGCGAGGCCGGCCCAGAACGCGGTCTCCAAATGGTTCTTGGCCTTGGCAAGATCAGGCGCACCGACGGGGCGAGCCAGCAGGCGGGCTATTTCCTCGTCGATGACCGCCTGGGCCGCCGCCGCTTCGTGCCCCTTCACCATCTGAACCCACAGTGCGTAAAGGCCTGGATCCTTCGTCGCAGCCACGTCCCCGTGCACGGACGAGGCGATGGCCGCGTCGACGACCAGGCGCTGGTAAAGCCGGGACGACGGCCCCGCGGTCAGGATCTGGTCGAGGACTTCGTAGGCCGCGCGGTCCGCGTCGCCCAGCGCCGGAGCGGCATAACCGACCACGAAGCGATCGGCGGGAACGGGGCGCACGATTTCCGAGCGGCTCTCGGCGATGGGGGCACGCTCGGGTTTGATTTCGTCGACGGGCAATCGATCGGACGCGGGCAGCGCGCCGTAGTGATCGGCGATGCTGGTCAGCACAGCGTCCGGGTCGAAGCGGCCGGCGACCACGATGACGGCGTTGTTGGGCGCGTAGTGCGTCTTGTAAAAGCGCATCGCCTTGGCGGTCGTGATGCCCTTGATGTCCTCCATCAAGCCGATGACCGGGAACCGGTACGGGTGATTCCGGAAGGCCTGGCGGTAAAGAATCTCGTCGAGCAGACCATCCACACTGTCTTCCACGGAGGACAACCTTTCCTCGATGACCACGTTGCGTTCGATCTGCACCTGCTTGTCGCCCAGCGCGAGATTGGTCATGCGATCGGCCTCAAGTTCGACGGCGAGGGGCAGCGCATCGGGCGGCACGTTGTCGATGTAGGCCGTGAAATCGTAGTAGGTCATCGCGTTGCTGTTGGCGCCCACCTCTTCCATCCGGGTGTCGAAGTCGCCCCGGTTGTTCGCGCCCTTGGTCTGCGTGAACATCAGATGTTCGAACAGGTGGGCCAATCCCGTGTCGCCCGTCTGTTCGTGGCGCGAGCCCACGCGAAACCAGGTCAGGTAGCTGACGCTGGTGGCGGCCGGATCGGGCAGCAAGATCGCCTGCAAGCCGTTGTCGAAGCGCCACTTGGTCACGCGCAGCGGGCCGAGGGCCGCGTCGTTGACGGCCGTCGGTCGGGGCGCACCAACGGACGCACGCTTCTTGCCGTTCGAGGGGGACACGGGGGTGTTCATTCTACCAAGGGAGCCGCACGAGAGCGCTGCCAAGGCCAGGCCAGCCAGGTACGGGGCCATTCGCATGCCCGTTTCTACCAGAGCGAGCGACCCTTCGCGCGACCGGGCCCGCGATCCTGGCGACGGTCAGAACAGGGCCGTCAGGGTCAAGCTGAAGGCCTGGCCACGCTGCCGATACGTGCCTGCAGCGGTCGGCCGGGCGGCCCCAGCGAGGCGCGTGCGACACGCCGGGGATTCGAGATTCCCGCCCGCCTGCTGGCACGCCGTCGCCGCGGCCGGGTCGAAGACCGAAGGGTTCGCGTCGAGGGCGGGCATCAAGGTCAGCGCGTACCCGGCGGCAAGAAGAAACGTCGAGCCCACGCGCAGCTGCGCCGCGAGCGCCGGTTCGATCTTGAAGCCGTCGACGGCACCCGGGTTCAGCGCCTGGGCGGGCACGGCCGACGTCTCTGCGCGCAGCGTGGCCGCCAGGCGCAGACGGGGCAAGACGGCGACCGTCGCGCGCGCGCGCAGGTCAAGCGTGTCGCGAAAGCCGCGGTACAAAGTGATCTGGTCGGGCAATCCCGCGGGCCGCAGGCCGTCGGTCGCGGGGCCCACCACGCGCAAGAAGATCCTGTCGTGGCGCGACCAGGTCATCCAGCGCGCGATGCCTGTCAGTTCCACGCGCGGGGTCACGTGCGAGGTGACGCCCACCGTGAACACATCGGGCAGTCGGTAGGACAGATGACCGAACACGCATTCGCCCGGCTGGTTCACCGGGCACAGTGGACCGCGGGCGCTGTCACGCGGCGGGCGCAGGACGGACGTCTGGCGCGCGTCGATCTCGACCGACCCGCCGCCGTTACCAAAGGGGCGACTGGCGTAGGCGAGGCCAAATTCCCAGCGGTCGCGCCGGTAATGGATGCCGGCCCCCACTGTGAATGACGGTGACGACGACACAGGACCCAGGCCCGAAGCCACCTTGTAGCGCGCCGCCGCGGCAGGGTTTTCGACGCCGCACGGCTGGCCCCCGCAATCGGCCGCCAAACCCGCGGGGCCCGCATCGGCAGCGGTGTCCTCGTCGAACACGACCTGTCCGGCGGAGAACAAGAAACCCGGGGCGACACCGACGCGCAGATCGTTTCCGATGCGGAAGGCCAGCGCCGGCACCAGCGCGACGTTGCGGATGTCGGCCTCCAGCAAGTGGAAGCGCGTGGCCTCCTGCGCGGCGGGATCGTCCGACACTTTCGTGCGTTGGGCGAACGGCATGTAGCTGGCCAGGGCGATCACGAAACGGCCGCCGAGGTCAGCGCCAATGCCCACGAAACTGCCGGGCCCCGGTGGCCAGTGCGCGGGTTGGTAGACGCCCCGTTCGGTGGCCGACGCGAAGCTGCGCGGGCCCCCTGGCTGGCCGGTGGCAGGATCGATGGCGGTCCGATCGATTGTCGTATTGACCAGGCGGCCACCCGCGCTGACCATCGCCTGGTTGCCTTCGAGAAGACCGAGGGCCCCGGGGTTCCAGTACACGGCCGTGAGATCCCCGGTTGTGGGGCCACCCCATCCCACGCCGCCCACCTGCGAATCGTCAAGCGGGCTGGCATCGACGCTGCGACTGAACGTGACCGACGCCGCCGTCCCCATGAGGAGGCCCAGCGCGGCGACCCAGAAGTGGTGGCCACGCGACGTCGGCGGGGACGGGGACGAGGACGACAAGCGGCGCGGCACCAAAGAGTTTCAGATGTAGCCCATCGGCGATGACCCGGCAATCTCCTTGACCCTATGATCGTGCGCCGGCTAACATTCCCGCGGCCATGAAACGGCTTACCCACGCCTTCCTTCCTTCCCTGGTCTGCGGTGTCCTTCTGGCAGGTGCCGGCTGCGACAGCGTCACCTCGGACCGCATCACGCAGTGGAAGACGACGGAGAAGGGGCCGGGCAAGCTGAAGGAGGCTCTCGCCAATCCGTCGGTCGCGCCCCCGTTGCGCGCGGAGGCGGCGGCGGCGTTGATCGACATCGGATCTTTCGACGACGTGGACGACACCATCGCCGCGATGGAGGCGACCGCCCGCCTGGAAATGATCAAGACCCTGGCGCCGCTGTACATCGCGGGCATGCAGGGCGCGTCGGGTGAGAAGGCGCGGGATGCGCGCGACGGCCTATTCAGCGTGCGGCGCTACCTGCCGGTGGATGAACAGAAGGGCCTGGACGCGGCGCTGATGCCGTCTGTTGAAAAGGATCTACGCGCCGGGCGTACCTCTGGTGGCCGCCATTCCATCGACCAGATCTTGATCGCCATCGGCGCACCGGCGGGACCTTTGCTGGTGAACCTGCTTCAGGATCCGGTGACGCCCTACGTGGCCATCGCTGACATCCTGGTGAAGGTCAACGACGCGGCCGCGCGCGAAAAGGGTGGCGCGGCGCTGGTCAAGCGCGCCGAGGGCATGAAGGACGTTCCCCTGGCGATGTTTCGCGCGCTGGGCCTGCTGGGCGGCAGCGCGGCCAACGGATTTTTGGTCGCCAAAATGAAGAAGGGTGCGCCCGCG
Source organism: Myxococcales bacterium (assembly GCA_025350815.1). Classification (GTDB taxonomy): domain Bacteria; phylum Myxococcota_A; class Polyangia; order Fen-1088; family Fen-1088; genus JANXXE01. The sequence continues at coordinate 18,078 of JANXXE010000200.1, forward strand.
CAGGCGGTGCTGGCGTCTCAGGCGCTGCAGCAGAACCGCGATCCATCACTGTTGCCTGTGGCGCTTGAGATTGCCGGTGATGCAAGCGTGGCCAAGGGGGTTCGCGACGAGGTCTTTGGGCTCATCGAGGTGATCGGCGGCGTTGCCGCGCGCGACGGTTTGCTGAAGATCATTGCCACCGACCGCGAGGAGATCGTTCGTTATCGCGCCTACGAGGCGGCGCTGGTCGCGTTCAAGGCCGCGTCGATCTTGCCGGCGCTGGAGGCGTTTCCAGCCAAGGAATCGTACAAGCGGGACGACGTCGTGGATTTCCTGGTCAAGGACATCCTGAAGATCGGAAAAAGTACGCGACCCTTGCTGTTGACTGCGCTGGTCTCGCCGGCGGCCCTCGCGCGGATGACGGGTGTCCTCGCGCTCGAATCGCTGGGCTCGACGGCCGATGCGGCTGCGCTTGCCAAGCTTGCGGGCGACAAGGGTACCGTGAAAGGCTTCCCGGCTGGGCAGACCGTCGGCAAAGAGGCGCTGCGAGTGGCGGCGTTACTGCAGAAAAAGGGCGGCGGCGCGACGCCCTGAGGAGCCACATTTCATGGCAGCTGAGCTGAACAAGAAGACGCTGCGGCATTTTTACTGCCGCGACACCCTGTGGCAGAGCTTCGAACGGATGTCGGAGGATCTGGATCGTGGGATCGACGACCTCGTCAATGAGGCCATGCGTTTGCTGGCCCGCGAAAAGGGTTATGTCGCGGCCGAGGGTGACGGGCGTCCGCCGTCCAATATGAAGAACCAGCCCGTGCGCGTGGCCCCGCCGGCCCCGCCGCCGCCCCCGGTCGCGGCGCCCCCCTTGCCGCCACCGCGGGCAACCACTGCCGGGCGTCCGGCCGTCGGTGGGGTGACGCAGGGCCGGCCGCCATCTGTCGAGCACCTGCCGGTGGACCGACCCGCGGGGGCGCTGTACCTGACGTTCCAGAATCAGAAGTACCTCATCGACAAGGATCAATTCATCATTGGGCGCGGTTCCAAGTCGTCCGACTTGCCCATCCGCGACGGGAACATCTCGCGCAAGCATGCGGCGGTGGTTCGCCGCAACGGGGCGTACTTCATCAAAGATCTCGGTTCGACGAACGGCATCGATTTCAACGGCGCACGAGTCGACAACAAGCGGATTGAAGAGGGCGACGTCTTTTCGATCTGCGAATACCAGCTGAAGTTTTCGTATCACTGAGCTCGGCGACCCACTTGCGGATCTGCCTGGCGCAGGCCCGGTGACGACTGCGCGGCTGGCGGCGCAGGGCATCCGCACCCTCGGTGATTTGCTGATGTTCCTTCCGCGCGGCTACGACGACCAGCGTCGGGTCTATGCGTTGTCCGCCCTCGCCGCGGTGCCGGAAGGAACCACGGTGGTCGTCAGGGGAACAGTGCGGCGTGTACACGTATTTCCACACCGGTTGATGGATGTTCACCTCGAACAAGACGGCGCGTCCCTGCGCGCGCGCTGGTTTCGCCCCGGCCGCGGCATGTCGAAGGCGTATCCAAAAGGTGGCGAGGTCGCGCTGGCCGGCGCCGTGCGGTGGGGGACCGATGGCGGCGCAGAGCTTGTCCATCCCACGAACGTCACGTCCCAGCTGGCGAACAGCAACGGCGGGCTGGGGATTCGGCCCCGCTACCCGAAGGTGCAAGGAGTGCCCGGGCGAACGGTGGAAAAGCTGGTCGCAGCGTCGCTGGATCGCTGCATCGTGGACGTCGTCGATCCATTGCCGGCCGTCTTGCGGCATCGACTGAAGCTGGCGGAACTGTCGAAGGCGCTGACTTCCGTCCACAGACCCGCATCGTCGCTGGACGAGGCGGCCTTGAACACGCTGGCATCGGGGCAGTCCGAGGCGCACAGGCGGCTGGCGTTCGACGAGGCCTTTGTGGTGCAACTGGCGCTGCGTCGCGCGCGGAATCGCACGCGGACGGATTCGGCGCGACCCTGCCGGGCGGTGGCGGCGGCGGTCCTGTCCGAGCTGCGTGCCCAGTTGCCCTTTGTGCTGACGGGCGCGCAGGGGCTGGCCATCGCCGCCATCTTCGCCGATCTGTCCCGGCCTTTTCCCATGCAGCGGCTGCTACAGGGTGACGTCGGCAGCGGAAAGACCGCCGTGGCCTTGGCGGCGTCAGCGCTGGTCGCGCGATCGGGATGCCAGGTCCTGCTCATGGCACCGACCGAGATCCTGGCTGAACAGCACGCCGCGGTCTTCACGGCCCTGGGCGCGGGCCTGGGCCTGCGGGTGGGCCTTCTGACGGGATCGCTGAAGCCCGCGCAACGCCAGGCGGTTCTTGCCCGCGCGGCGACGGGCGATCTGGATGTCCTCATCGGAACGCACGCCTTGCTCGACGGCCGGGTGATATTGCCCGCCCTGGCGCTGGCCATCGTGGACGAGCAGCAGCGTTTCGGCGTCAGACAGCGTGCGCGCCTGGGCCGGACGGCCGACTTGGGCTCGCCGGCGACGGCGAATGCTGGAATACTGCCGCACCTTTTGGTGTTGAGTGCGACGCCTATCCCGCGGACCCTGGCATTGACCCTCTACGGCGATCTCGATCTGACAACCCTGGACGAACTGCCGCCGGGGCGGACGCCTGTTGTCACCACCGTGTGCGTGGGCGACGACCAGCAGGCTCGCGCGTATGCCGCCGTGGCCCAGGCGGTCGCAGCGGGGCGGCAGGCCTTCATCGTCTGCCCCACCGTGGGCACGGGCGCTGGGCCGGGGTCGTCGATAAGCGTGAATACGCACGCCGCCCGGTTGAGTCGATCCGGCATCCTCAAGTCGGCCCGCATCGGCGTCGTCCACGGGCAGCTCGACCGCGGCGCGCAGGAACGCGTGCTGGGCGCGTTTCGCGCCGGCAGCCTGGACATACTGGTGGCCACGACGGTCATCGAGGTCGGTCTGGATGTGCCGCGCGCGTCCGTGATGGTGGTGGAAGACGCCGAACGCTTCGGCCTGGCCCAGTTGCACCAGCTGCGCGGGCGGGTGGGGCGGGGCACCGAGACCGGGTCGTGCTGGCTGTGCACTTGTAGCGCCGCGCCCGAGGCCGGCGACCGCCTGCGCGTTTTGGCTGCCACCACCGACGGTTTTCGCATCGCCGAGGAGGATTTGCGTCTGCGCGGGCCGGGGGACATCCACGGGGCCGAGCAGTCGGGCGCGCCCCGCTTTCGCTTCGGCGATTTCGCCGGCCACGTCGCGCTGCTGGATGCGGCGCGCGTCGAGGCGGAACGCCTGCTGTCCGTGGACCCGGAACTTTCTTCGCCGATCCATCAGGCCCTGCGCCGGGCGGTCGATGCGCGCTGGGCCGAGCGCCCGGTCTTCGCCGAGGAGGCCGGGTGACCGACGGCGTCGCCACTTCGGGGTCGGGCTCCCCGTGGGCCGGTCCCCTCGCAGGGCTCGCAGGCGGGCTTATCTGTGGCGCCGTTGACGGCCTGTCAACGCTAAGTGCAAGGATCCCCGGCCTCGGGGGCACGCGGTCGGTCTGGTTCCTTGTACTTTGCATGGCTCTTGGGGGCGCGGCCGGCTTGCTGTTCGCCCTCGTCGCAGCCGTTGTCGCGGCCGCTGCGAAAGGGATCATCCGTCGTTCGGGCGGCAACACGACCTTCGACCGAGTCGGCGCGGCGGTGACCGTCATCCTGGCGGCGCCCCTCGTCACCTATGATTCCTTTGCTTTGTTCACGGGCGCGCAGGCCGCGCGCGTCCCGGGCCATCACATCCTGTCGGTTGTCCTGGCGTTGGGCGGCGCGGTCTTGCTGGCGCAGATGGGCGGCCGCGTCGGGCCAGCTGTCGCGCGCCTGCGACAAGCTCGCGGGTCGTGGTGGGTCGCGGTGACGGTGGTATCTGTGGCGACGCTACTTGCGGGCACTGCCTACTGGGCGAATCGCGCTGTGCTGCCGCGCTTGTATCCGTGGTTTCACCTGACCTTGTCCCTGGCATTCGTGGCCCTGTGCGTGCTGGCCGTGCGCCTCGCGCGCTGGCAGCGACCCACAGGTCGCTGGGAGGCGCCGTTGGTGTTTGGATTGTTCGCGGTGACGGGCGCGTTGTTGGGTCTGTCGTTGCCGCGGATGCAGGCCAGTCAAAGTTTGCGTTTCGCTCTGCACGAGAAAACGGTTATCAGCAGCATGGTGCTCAAAGCCGTCCCGCTGGTCACCGGACGGCGGGTTGGCCGTGATTTCGAACGTCGGTCGCTGGCGCCGCTGCTGGCGCCGCTGCGCGAGGGTCCCCACAGGCCGCACGCCGATGTTGTGCTGGTGACGATCGATGCCGTGCGCGCGGATCACGTTGGGGCCTACGGCTATGGGCGCGCGACCACGCCGAACATCGACGCGCTGGCAAAACGAGGTGTCCGTTTCGAACGGGTCTACGCGCAGGCGCCGCACACATCGTTTTCTGTCGCGTCGATGCTGACCGGAAAGTACTACCCGACCATTGCGCGTTTGGCGCCGGGCGATGCCCACGATCCCGTTGCCGAGGTGCTGCGCCAGTACGGCTGGAAGACCGCGGCTTTCTACCCGCCGGCTGTGTTCTTCGTGGACGCAAACAAGCTACGCGCCTACCAGGACAACAATTTTCGTTTCGAGTACGTGAAGGTCGAGTTCCTCGACGCCAACAAAAGACTGGATCAGATCTCCACCTTCCTCGACCAGGAGAAGCCCGAGCGCCTGTTCCTGTGGCTGCACCTGTTCGAGCCGCACGAGCCCTACGACCAGCGCGACGGCTTCGCGTTCGGAAAAACGGACATGGATCGCTACGACAGTGAGATCGCCTATGCGGATGCCGCCGTGGGCCGCTTACTGGCCTACCTGCAGCGCAAGCGTCCGGGCGCGATCGTCATCCTGGCCGCCGATCACGGCGAGGCCTTCGACGAACACAAACGCCGCTATCACGGCACAGAGCTGTACGAAGAACAGCTAAGGATTCCACTGGTCATTGCCGTGCCGGGCGTGCCGCCCCACGTGATCAGCAACCCCGTCGAATTGCTGGATGTCGCACCGACAGTCCTGGGACTGCTCGATATTCCAATTCCGGTACGCATGCGCGGGACGGATCTGGGTCCGTGGCTGGCCTCGCCGCCCGCCCCCGAGGATCGACTGCCCCCGGCCTTTGCCGAGGTCGAGGACAAACGCATGGTGGCCTGGCGCCGCGAAAAACTGATCTGCGAGCTGAACTGGGGTTATTGCGCGTATTACGATCTGACGGCCGATCCGGGCGAGGAAACGAACCTGGCGGACGCGCGGCCGGATCGCGTCGTGGCCTTGCGCCAGATGCTGGATGTGTGGCTTGACGATCACAGCCGCTATGAGCCGCAATTGCTGCGCGGGCAGGCGAATCCCGAGGGGGGCACGGTCCCCAAACCGATCGAGCGCGGGCGCCTGGGCGATCTGGGATCGGTGATGGACTTGGCCGCGATGCTGGATTCGGCGCAGCCGCTGCCGGTACGACGGGAGGCGGCGCGCCTGCTGGCGACAACCTTGCCGCCACGCAAGGAAACGCGGGATCTGATCGAACGGGCGCTCGGCAACGCAGACGTCGATATCGCCGACTGGGCGGCTGTCGCGGCCGGCCGCCTGGGCGTGGTCCGGGCTGTTGAAAGGTTGCGGGCGGTACTGTCCCAGCCCGCGTCGGATGATCGCGCCCGGGATCTGCATGTTCAGGCCGCTTTCGCCCTGACCTATGTCGGCGACGGACAGGGGGTGCCGGTACTGGCCGATGCACTGGACGCCTGCGAGAACGTGCGCCTGTGCCGGGACATCATCGTCCGCCTGGGGACCGTGCGGGACAAACGCGCTGTACCGGCCCTGCTCAAGCATCTGTCCGAGGTGCTGACCCGGCGGGAGATCGTGGTGGCCTTGGGCGAAATCGCGGATCCCGTCGTCGTCCCGACGTTGGTCGAACACTTGCTGGGCGACGAATACGTTCCGGTGCGCGAGGAGGCGGCGCGCGCCCTTGGCAAGATAGGCGGCGACGCGGCGCTGGCCGGGTTGAAGGACGCTTTGTCGCACGAGCACGAGGCCCCGGTGCTGTCGGCCGTGCGCGCGGCCGTTGTATCCCTGCGCCAGGCGAAGGCAGCGGCCGATGCTACGCGGCCGCAGTCGAGGCCAGCAGCCACGCCAGGTAGGGCGCATTCCCTTCGGTCGGCGCCAGGCCGATGATTTCCGGCACCTGATAGGGATGCAGCGCCGTGATGCGGTCCCGCAGACGGCCGAACAGCGTCCGGCGCGTCTTGATGACGCACAGGCTTTCGGTCTCGTCGCACACCTTGCCTTCGAAGATGTAGACGGACCGCGCCGCCGGGACGATGTTGACGCACGCCGCGAGGCCGTCGTTCACCAGGCTGTGTGCGATGCGCGCGGCCACCTCTGCGTCGGGCGCCGTCATGAGGACAATCAGGACATCTTCAGGCGAAGGCGTCTGGGGCTGTACCATGGCATCGCAATCTAGCCGACGGTTGACGCCAAAGGGACCGGTTTAGTAGAAGGTGCGCGCAGTGCTCATCGTTCAGAAATTTGGCGGAACCTCCGTTGGCTCGGCCGAACGAATCAAGGCGGTGGCCCGCCGTTGTCTGGCCACGCAGCGCCAGGGGCACCGGGTCGCCGTCATCGTCTCGGCCATGTCGGGCGAAACAAATCGGCTACTGGCCCTCGCGCGCGAGATCAGCCCCGAGCCGAACGAGCGCGAACTCGATGTGATTGCGTCGACCGGCGAGCAGGTCACGGTCGGCCTGCTGGCCCTGGCCATCCAGGCCGAGGGCGGCAATGCCATTTCGCTGCTGGGACATCAGGTGCGCATTCTGACCGACAGTGCCTTTGCGCGCGCCCGCATTCGCGAGGTGGACGTTCACGCGATCACCGATGCGTTCGCGCAGGATCGCATCGTGGTCATCGCCGGGTTTCAGGGCGTGAACAAGGGCGGCAACATCACGACTCTCGGCCGCGGCGGCTCGGACACGTCGGCGGTCGCGGTGGCGGCGGCCTTGAAGGCTGATGTCTGTGAGATCTACACCGACGTGGACGGCGTCTACACCGCCGATCCCAATGTGGTGCCGTCGGCGCGCAAGATTGCGCGCATCAGCTACGAAGAAATGCTGGAACTGGCGTCGCTGGGCGCCAAGGTGTTGCAGATCCGGTCGGTCGAGTTCGGAATGAAGTACGGCGTTCCGATTCACGTTCGATCCAGTTTCAACGACAACGAAGGGACGTGGGTTGTGCCCGAGGACAAAGCAATGGAATCCGTCGTGGTGTCCGGTGTGACCGAGACCCGCGCAGAAGCGAAGATCACCATGGTCGGTATTTCCGACGCGGCGGGAATCCAGGCCAGGGTATTCCGGCCCCTGGCCGAGGCCGGGATTGTCGTGGATGTGATCGTCCAGGCCTCGAGCTCCGAGGGCCACACCGACCTGACGTTCACGTTGCCGAAGGGCGACCTCAAGCGGGCGCGCGATCTTCTGGCCAAACACTGCGGCGACATCTGCCCGGCCGACCGCATCCGATCAGAGGAGAACCTGTCGAAGGTGTCCGTTGTGGGCGTCGGGATGCGTTCCCACGCCGGCGTGGCACTGAAGATGTTCGAGATTCTGGCGCGCGAGAACATCCGCATCCAGCTCATTTCCACCTCGGAGATCAAGATTTCCTGTGTCATCGACACCAAGTACAGCGAGCTGGCCGTCCGCGCCCTGCACGATGGCTTCGAGCTGGGCACCGTTCGCGCCTGAGCTGAACCGTTGTACTATCCGTGCGGTTGGCACGGACTGCGGATACGACTGACGAGGGACTGGAACGCCTGCGAGCGGTGGTCAGCGCAAATCCACGTTCGACCGCATTCGTGGCCTTCGCCCATCGCCTCTGCGACGCCGGCCGCGCGGCCGAGGCCGAGGAAGTTTGTCGTCAGGGGTTGGCCCAGCACCCGCGCCTGGCGACCGGCCAAGTGGCGCTGGGCCGCGCGCTGTTGGAGCGGGCGCGCTTGCGCGAGGCCCAGGATGTCCTGATTGAGAGCGTGAAGGCCAACCCCGAGCACGGCGACGGCTTTCGCGTCTTGGGCGAGGTGGTCCTGCGCAAGGGCGATCTCGTGCGTGCGCGCGCCATCCTCGAGCACGCCGAGGAGCTGATGCCCCACGACGGCCGGGTCGCGGACCTTCTTGTTCAGGCGGGCGGAGCCCCGGCGGCGCGGGCGCCCCGTCCGAAATCGGACTTCGAGCACACGCGGGTCGCGAACGCCCGTGCGCTGGCCGATCACATGCACGAGGCGCCGGCCGATCCCAATAACGCCAAGACGCCGGGCCCGATGCTGATCGCACCAGATGCAGGCCCCGCCGACGATGCGACGACGGTCAGCAATACGGCCTCGGCGCATGCGTGGTTCGCGGCGGGCCCCGCCACCCCACCGCCCACGATCCGTCCCGTTCCGCCGGCCGCGGCCCTGCCGCCCCGCCTGCCGATCGCGCCGACGCCGGGGCCTGTGCCCTTGCACGGCCTGCCACGCGCGGCTGTGTCGGGTGGTTTGGCGGGCTTGGTGCCGGATGCCCAGGCGGTCCCCGTCGGTGGGCTGCGCCCGCCCGTCGTCGCTGGCTTTTTGTTGGTGGTCGCACTGGCCACCACCGGGGCGGTCTATTTTGCGCGCAGGGCGCCCCAGGGCCTTGGGCAGGTCGACTTGCGCGCGCAGATGATGCGGGCGCTGGCGAAGGGGTCGTTCCGACAGTTGCTGCTGGCGAAGGAACTGGGCACCCGCATCGTCGCCGCTGCGCCGGATGACGCCGACACGGAAGCCGCGCTCGCGCTGACGAACGCCTTTCTCGCAGTTGACTACGGAATGCCGACCGAGGCCGCTGCGGGCACCTCGGCAGGCCATGCAGAGACTGGGCGCAACGCCTCGGCCGAGCGAACGGCATCGCTGGCGGCCACGCGCGCTTTGCTGGCTCTTTACGCCGGCGATCTGCGGGCAGCGCGCGAACACGCGGCGCGTGGCGTGGCGTCGTCGCCCGATTCGGTCGTGGCGCTGGTCGCGTCCGAGCGGGTCAAGAACCTGGTCGGCGATCTTGGCGGCGCGCGCATCGACCTCGAGCGGGCCATTGCCCGCGATCCCGACTTCGGGACGGCGGTGTTGGACTGGGCCATTTTGTGGATGGAAATGGGCGACGCCACGACGGCGGCCGGTTCCTTGCGCGGCATCATCGGGAACAGCAGAGATCACGCGCGCGCCCATCTGCTGCTGGCCGAAGCGGAACGAGCGGCGGGGGTCGGCGGCGCGCGTTCATTCGCCGAGCCGTGCCGCGACGAGGGCAAAGAATCGCGCAATCTTCAGGCCGCATGCGCTCTTGGTGCGGCGGCCGACGCGCGCATGACCGGCGACCGGGTCTTGGCCTTGAAGCAGACCAAGGTTGCGATCGCCGCGGCGCCCACCGACCCGCGCCTACTGGCCGTGGCAGCACAGCAGTTGGCCTTGCTGGGTGAGATTGATTTGGCCGCCGGCGCCGTGGAAAAAGCGCGCCGACTGTCGGGGCCGGCGTACGCGCCCGTGGTCTGGGCCGAGGCGGCGATAAGGCTTGGCAGGGGCAAGAAAGTGACGGTCGTGGCGGCGTTGCAGACGGCGGTCAGTCCCGAGACGCGACTGGTGGCGGCGCGCATGGCCTATGCCGCCGGTGGCCTGTCTAGCCTGGCGGTAGCGTTGCGTGGATTCGGGGCGGGGCCGGTGGCGGCGGATGCGGATCTCAAGGACTTTTCGGTCCTCGCGCGCGAGCGTCCCCTGCCGTCCGAGCGGGCCTCGCTGGAGACGCGGGCGGCGACGGGTCACCCGATGGCGGCCTACGTCCTTGGTCGAATCGCCCAGCGGGCAGGCGACCTGAAAGCGGTTGGGCAGATGATGGACGGCGCGCTGTCTGGTCATGGGGATGCGTGCGTCGCCGCGGGCTTGCTGCTGGGCGCCCCGACCACCGTTCATCGGTCGGCCGCGACTCAGCGGGCGCTGCGGGCGCTCAAGGCGCGCAACGCGGGCTGCGAGGCACTCGGTGGTCCGCCCAAGGTCCGCCCGGATGAACCCTGAAGCCCCCAGGATCCGATATGTAGTTGACGATCCTTTACGGCAGGGGTAGGAAGCCCATTCCCATGTCTACGTACGACACTTCCGACATCCGTAAGGGGCTCAAGATCATGATGGACGGAGCCCCGTACAACGTGGTCGAGTTTCAGTTCGTCAAGCCGGGCAAGGGCGCGGCCTTCACGCGCACGAAGATCAAGAACATGCTCACCGGGGCGGTTCTCGAGCGGAACTTCCGTTCCGGTGAAAAGTTCGAGCCGGCCAATGTCGAGACGAAGACGATGCAGTACCTCTACAAAGAGGGCGATTCCTTCGTGTTCATGGACACGACGACCTACGACCAGGTGTCGATTCCGTCGGAGACCGTCGGCGATTCCGCGAATTTCATGCCCGAAAACCTGGCCGTCGAGGTGCTGTTCTTCCGCGATCGCGCGGTCGGGATCACGCTGCCGAATTTCATCGAGCAGAAGGTTCTTGAGACCGAGCCGGGCTTCCGCGGCGACACCGCGACGGGCGTCAGCAAGCCTGCGAAGATCTCGACGGGCGCGTTCGTCAACGTTCCCCTGTTCATCAGCGTGGGCGACGTGATCAAGATCGATACCCGCTCGGGCGAGTACCTGGAGCGGGTGGGGCGCGCCTGAGCGCGGTCGTCACCCGCGACGACGCTGGCATAGACGCCGCCCGGATCGCCGGTCGGCGGTCGGCCCTTGAGGCGCGGGCGGCCGTACGCCACGCCCTGCGCGCCTGGTTCGAACGTGAGGGCTTTCTTGAGGTGGAGACGCCGTCACGTGTTCCCTCGCCCGGGCAGGAAGTCCATCTCGAGGCCATCCCGGCGGGCAACGGTCGCTATCTAATCACCTCGCCCGAGTACCACATGAAGCGATTGGTCGCAGCCGGCCTGCCGCGCATCGTTCAGATGGGGCGCGCCTTTCGCGCCGAGGAAAGCGGGCCGCACCATGAATCCGAGTTCACAATCATCGAATGGTACCGGGCCGGTGAGCCGCTGGACGCCGTGGCGCGCGACTGCGAGCAGATCTTGCGCGTGGCCTACGAGGCCGTCGGTGGTCACGCCCCGCCGCCACCCGAGCGCACGACGGTGATCGCGCTTTTCCGCCGGTGCGCCTCCATTGACCTGACCGGTCACGAGACAGCCGAAGAGTTGCGCGACAAGGCCTTGGCGGCTGGCATTGACGTGGGCTCGGCCACGGCGTGGGACGATATATTCTTCCAGATCTTCCTCGACCGCGTCGAGCCGCAGCTCGGCCAGGGTCGGCCGACCTTCGTATTCGACTGGCCCGCGCCTCTGGGCGCTCTGGCCCGACGCCAGACCGACAACCCCGCATTCGTCGAGCGATTCGAGCTCTACGCCGGCGGGCTTGAACTGGCGAATGCCTTCGGCGAACTGACCGATCCCGTCGAGCAGCGGGCCCGTTTTGTCGAGGAGACCGCCGCGCGGCGCGCACGCGGCAAGGCCATCTACCCCATTGACGAAAAGCTGTTGGTGGCCTTGGGTCAGATGCCGCCGACCGCGGGGATCGCGCTGGGGTTCGACAGGCTCATGATGCTGGTCCTTGGCGCGAAGCAGATTCGTGACGTGCTCGCCTTCGCGGACGACGAAGTCTGACGCCGCAAATTCAGGCGCGCTCGCGCACCCAGACGGTCTCGTGGCCCTTGAAGTGCGCGGTCCACTTCGCGACGTCTTCGATGTGACGGCCCTGGGGCAGAATCGCGCGGTAGCGTTCGAGGATCGCGATGGCTTCGCCGGGATTCGCTTTGTGCCCGAGAGCGACCAGGCGCAGGGCATCGAATAGCTCGTCGTCGACAACAGCGGGGTCCAGCGCACTGCCGCTGGCGTCCAGGGACAGCGCACGTTCGTAATCGGCCACCGCCTCCAGGTGACGCTGCAAGCCGGCGTGGGCCTGCGCGCGGTTGAAGTAGGCTTCCGGCTCATCGGGCTGGGCGGCGATTTCCTGGCCGGCCTTGGCAACCGCCGCCTCATAGTCACCCTGCGCCACCAATTTGGTCGAAAACAGCGCGCCGTAGCTCATGGCCGAACACTACACGGAACGGTGCCAGGCTTGACCCCGGATCTGCCCTCTGCTATGCGTTTCCGCCCGTGACTTATTCTCTGTTCGCTATCGCCCAGCAAACGCCCGCGTCGGCGCCGGCCAACCCGCTGATGCAGTTCATGCCGCTCGTGCTGATCTTCGGCGTGTTTTACTTCCTGGTCATCCGGCCTCAGTCGAAGAAGGCCAAGCAGCATCAGCAGATGCTGTCCGAGCTGAAAAAGGGCGACGACGTCGTGACGACCGGGGGCGTGCTTGGGCGCATCACGGGGATCAAGGATGACGAGGTCACCTTGCAGGTTCAAGAAGGTGTCCGCCTGCGTGTTCTTCGCAGCGCGGTGACTGGTCGTGGGAAGACGCCCGATTCCGCCAAGGCGGACTCGAAAGCCGCCTCATAAGTTTCGGGGAACTTCATGGAAAAATCTTGGTGGTGGAAGGCGGTCCTTTACGGGGTCGCCACGGTTATGGCCTGCCTGTACCTGGTGCCGACGCTGGTGCCCGAGGAAAAGCGGCCGGCCTTCTTTCAGAAGCATTTTCAAAAGCGCATCCAGCTCGGGCTCGACCTTCAGGGTGGCCTGCATCTGGTGTACGAGGTCAACGTCGACAAGGCCGTCTCCAGCAAGGTGGATCGCTTTGCAACGGATCTCGAAGATCACCTGCGGCCGAAGACCAAGGACGTCGTCGTTTCGCGCGAGGGCCGCGACGACATTGTCTTCACGTTCAAGAATCCCGCCGACCAGGCCAAGCTGGACGACGAGTCGCTCAAGAGCTACCGCAACAGCCTGGACGTGATCGAGCGCGACGCGGCCAAGGGCGTTGTGCGCCTGCGCCTGGATCCCGACCAGGTCGCCGAGGTCGAAGACTATGCCCTGCGCCAGGGCATCGAGACCATCCGTGGCCGCGTCGATAAGTTCGGCGTCGCCGAGCCCACCATCATCAAGAAGGGACGCGACATCGTTGTCGAGCTGCCCGGCCTCAAGACCGCGGACTTTGATCGCATCAAGTCCATCATCGGTCGCACGGCGCAGCTGGAATTCAAGATTGTCGATGACGATTCTGACTACATGAAGCGCCTGGGTGCGACTGTCCCGAAGGACGGCGATATCAAGGTCGAGCCCGACACGTGGTCCGAGAAACAAACGGGCAAGCGCCACGAGACCTATTACTTGCGGGCCAAGGCGCGCGCCTCGCTGGAGAAGTTCGTCGCCGGTCTGCAAGGCGACGTGGCCATTCCCGCCGATCGTGAAATTGGCTTCGAGGAGCAGTCCGCCAACGAAAGCGGCGATGCGGCGCCCGAGAAGTACTGGCGGACGTACTTTCTCAAGAAGCGAGCGGTCGTCACCGGTGACTACCTGGCCAACGCCGAGCTGACCTGGGATCCGCAGACCAACCGCCCAGAGGTTGCATTCACGATGGATCGCGAAGGTGGCGCGTTGATGGAACGTCTGACGGGCGAGAACGTCGGCCGCAAGATGGCCATCGTCCTCGACGAGAAGATCAACAGCGCCCCGGTCATCGAATCGCAGATCGGCGAGCGTGGCCGGATCACGCTGGGCGGCGGTTTCTCAAACCCCTTTGCCATCCAGCAAGAAGCCAAGGATCTGGTGGCCGTCCTACGGTCAGGCGCGCTGCCGGCACCGCTGCGCCAGTCTCACGAGATGCAGGTCGGGCCGACCATGGGCCGGGACGCGATTTCGAAGGCGAAGTTCTCGATGTACATCGGGGCCGTCGCCGTCGTGCTGTTCATGCTGATCTACTATCGATTTTCCGGCGTGATCGCGAATCTGGCGATGTTGCTGAACATGCTGTTCATGGTCGCCATCCTGGCCGCCTTCGAGGCGTCACTGACATTGCCGGGGATTGCGGGCCTGGTGCTGACGGTTGGTATGGCCGTGGACGCCAACATCGTCATCTACGAGCGCATCCGCGAGGAATTACGCTTGGGCAAGTCTGCGCGCACGGCCGTCGATTCGGGATTCGCGCGTGCTTTTTGGACCGTCTTCGACGCGCACGTGACGAACTTCGTGGCCGGCATCGTGCTGTATTCGTACGGCTCGGGGCCCATTCGCGGCTTCGCCGTGACCCTGCTGGTGGGAATCGTGACGAACCTCGTGACCTCGGTCTGGGTGTCACGCTGGATGTTTGATGTCGTCGTCGGCCGCCGTGGGGCCGCTGTCGCCACGCTTTCGATTTAGGAGACGACCATGGCGGCCAACCAGAAATTCACCGAGATCATCAAGCCCGGCGCCAACGTCGACTTCATCGGCAACCAGAAGTACTGGATCGGATCTTCGATCGTCCTGGTGCTGCTGACGCTGGCGATGCTGCCCATCAATGCCTTCGTCCTCAAGGATCGCGGGCACATGTTGAACTGGGGCGTCGATTTTCGCGGTGGTACCGAACTCATCGTCGACTTCAACAAGACCGCCGACCCGTCGGACATCCGGGGCGCCCTTGAGGCGGCCGGTTACGGCGGGGCCGAGGTGGTCAAGTACCAGGCCATCGAGGGCGGCGCTTCGAACACCTACATGATCCGAATGGGCGCCGTTTCCGTGGTGTCAGCCGACCACGCCGCGAAGGCGCAGCAGTCGATGGCCAAGGTGGGCGATGCGTCGCTGAAAAAGTTCGAGTGGTCCGAAGGCGGCGACAAGGTCTACCTGCGCTACGACCGTCAGGTCGATCCCGAGACGCTGGGCCAGGCGCTGAAGACCGCGGTGGGTCTTTCGACGACCAAGGTGCAGCCCTTCGGCCGCGCTGAAGAGAACACCTACGAGGCCACGCTGGTTGGACTCGACACAGAAGTGAAGAAGGCCCTTGAAGCCAAGATCGGTGGGGGCACTGTCACCATCCAGCAGGTCCAGTCGGTCGGCGCCAAGGCCGGCGACCAGTTGAAGAAGGACGGCGTGCGAGCGCTGTTCGGCGCGATTGTCCTCATCGTCATCTACGTGGCATTTCGTTTCGACTTCCGGTACGGCCCGGGCACCATCGTCGCCCTGTTGCACGACGCCCTCATCACGGTGGGGGCCTTCGCAGTCACTTACAAAGAATTCTCGCTGACGACTTTGGCGGCGCTGTTGACCATCATCGGCTTTTCGATGAACGACACGATCGTTGTCTTCGATCGAATCCGCGAAAACGCCTTGCGCTACCGCGACCGGCGTTTCGACCGCGTCGTGAACCAGTCGATCAACGAGACGCTGTCCCGAACGATTCTGACCAGCGCCACGGTGTTCTTCGTGACGCTGGCGATGAACGTGTTCGGCACGGGCGTCATCCGCGACTTCGCCTTCGCGATGAACGTCGGTGTCATCGTCGGGACGTATTCGTCGATCTTCATCGCCAGCCCGATCTTGATCTCGCTGAACGATCGATTCCTGGCCGCGCAGAAGCGCCAGGCGTCGAAGCCCGAGCGCCAGGCCCGTCGCCCGCTGCGCGACAGCCAGGACAACGAAGAAGAGCCAGAGGCCATCGAGAAGTAGGCGAGTCGGCTGTTGCCCCACTGGCGCCTTCCACCAGCCGATGACGCGGTGGCGATTGCGCTCGGCGGGCAACTGGGCCTGCGTCCGCTGACGGCGCGAATTCTCGCTGCCCGGGGCGCCCTGGCGGGTCCCGCGGCGTCTCGCTTTCTGGCACCTCGTCTGGCGGATCTCCGGCCGCCGGATGGTATCGCCGACCTGGATCGGGCACTTGATCGCCTTGTCGCTGCGTTGGCTCGCCGCGAGCGAATCGGCGTCTTCGGCGACTACGACGTGGATGGCATTAGCAGCGCCGCGGTGCTGACGCTGACGTTGCGCGGTCTGGGCGGCGAGGTGTTTCCCCGCATCGCCAGCCGGACCTCGGGCTACGGGCTGACCGCCGCGGACGCGGGCCGATTCGCCGACGAGGGCTGCAAGGTCCTGGTCACCGCCGATTGTGGGACGACCGATCACGAGGCGTTGGCCCTGTGTCGGCTGCGGGGCGTCGATGCGATTGTCATCGACCACCACCAAATCCCGTCGGGGGAAAGCGTCGCCTACGCTCTCATAAATCCACACCGCGCCGACGACATCTTTCCCTTCAAGGGCCTGGCGTCGTGCGGGTTGGCGTTCTACCTGGCGGCCGCCCTGCGTTCTCGCCTGCGCGCCGACACCGCCAACGCCGCTGCCTTGTTCGACCCGCGCAGTCTTCTGGATCTGGTGGCGCTGGGCACTGTGGCCGACATGGTCCCCCTGGTCGACGAGAATCGGATTCTGGTCGCGGCGGGCCTGAAGGAACTGACGACCCTGCGCCGCCCCGGCCTGCAGGCCCTCGCGAAAATGGCCGAACTGCCGCCCGGCGTGCCGATTCGGTCCACCGACGTCAGTTTCCGTCTGACGCCGCGCCTGAACGCCGCCGGCCGGATGGGCGAGGCGCAGCGGGCGCTTGATCTGTTGCTGGCCGTCGATGAGGCCGATGGCCGGCGGCGCGCCCAGGAACTGGATGACGTGAACCGAGATCGGCAGCGAATCCAGGAACAGGTGTGGCGCGAGGCCGTGATCGCCGCCGAGACCCAGATCGAGCAGGGCGCGGCGGCCTTGGTGCTGGGCGCCGACGGCTGGCATCAGGGCGTCGTCGGCATCATCGCGGCCAAGCTGGTGGAAAAGTACGGTGTTCCCGCAGTGGTCGTCGGTTTCAAGGACGGGCGGGGCAGGGGGTCGGCCCGGACGCTCGACGGATTCAACCTTTTTCAGGCGCTGTCGGACTGCCGGACGCATCTGACGACCTCGGGCGGCCACGCGGCGGCGGCGGGGCTCAGCGTCGAACTGGACCGCTTCGCTGAATTTCGCGCGGCGTTCGTGCAAATCGCCCGCGAATACTTTCGGCAGCGTGACGGTGGCGCCCGTATTCCCGTGGATGCCGTGGCCGACCTGGATGAACTGGATCTGCGAGCTGCCGAAGAGCTGGAACGCCTGGGTCCCTTTGGGGTCGCCAACGCCGAGCCGCTGATCGCGATTCCCGGGGTCACGACCCGCACAACCCGGGTCGTCGGCCAAAAACATCTGCAGTTGACCGTGTCGTCGCGTTCCGGCGCGGTAGCGGATGCCATCGCCTTCGGTATGGCCGAGCGCGATCCGGGGCAGGGCGCCGTCCTCGACCTGGTCGGCAGCCTCGATGTGGATACCTTTCGCGGGTATCGTAGAGTCCGCCTGCGCGTGAAACACATCTTGCGAGCCGATTCATGACCCCACAGGATTTGCCCCCGCGTGACGACCTTCGCATTCCCCGCAAAAGCTTCTTTCAGCTTTTGCCGCGCAGAAGTCTCGCCCACGTCGTCCTGATGCTGGCGATCCTGTTCGGGATCATCGTCCTGCGCCGGCGTTCGGGGACCATCGTGAAGAATCTCAGCGAATCGCTGATGCCCCTGTTCCCCCCGGCCCCGCCCGGCGCCCCGCTGCGGTCGCCGCCGACGGTTCGCCTGGGACCGGTTGTGCCACCTGCCGGCACGAGCCCGCGGTGAGTTCGATTGCCTCGCCGCTGACCTGGGCGATATTCGCAGCCGTCATCGCCGTCGCGCTGGCCATCGATCTGGGGATCTTTCACCGCCACGCCGCGGTTGTGCGCATGAAAGAGGCCGCCCTGTGGACCGGCATCTGGTGCCTGGTGGGCCTGTCGTTCAACGCCTTCGTCTTCCATCGCTTTGGCAGCGAACGCGGCTTGCAGTTCTTGCAAGGCTGGCTGCTGGAACTGGCGCTGTCGATCGACAACGTCTTCGTCTTCCTGGTCATCTTCAGTTACTTCAAGGTGGCGGACAATCTGCAACACCGGGTGCTGTTCTGGGGCATCCTCGGCGCCCTCGTGGCGCGCGGGGCATTCATCGCGGCGGGGGCCGCCCTCATAGAGCGGTTCCACGGAGTGATGTACGTCCTCGGTGTCTTTCTCGTGTTCACCGCGGTCAAGATCCTCACGCAGAAGCCGGAAGACCTCGACCCTTCGAAGAACTTGGTCTTGCGCCTCTTCAGGCGGGTCGTGCCTTCAACGCCCGACTACCACGGCTCCCGTTTTCTGGTTCGCGTCGACGGTCGCGCCCTGGCGACACCTTTGCTGGCAGTGCTGGTGGTCATCGACGCCGCCGACGTGGTGTTCGCCGTCGATTCGATTCCGGCGGTGTTCGGCGTGACTACGGACGTATTCGTCGTTTACACCTCCAACATCTTCGCGATCCTCGGCCTGCGCTCGCTGTTCTTCTTGGTGTCGGGCCTCGTGCGGAAGCTGCACTATTTGAACGTCGGCGTCGCGGTGATCCTGGCGTTTATCGGCGTCAAGATTCTGGTCGAACGCTTCTACAAGATTCCTGTCGGTGTCTCGCTGGGCGTGCTGGCATTCGTCCTGGCCGCCTCGGCCGCAGCGTCGCTGTTGCTGCCGCCCCAGGCACCGGATGCGTAGCTAAAGCCGGTGGTGCGACAGGCAGGGCAGGTTGAGCCGGACCTTGTCCTGGTAGTCGAAGTCCAGTTCCGCCAGGGCATAACCCTCGCGCTCGCCGCATTCGGCCAGCACCACACCCCAGGGATCGACGACCAGCGCATGGCCGTAACTGGCGCGTTTACCGCCGTGCAGGCCGAACTGCGCCGGAGCAAAAACGAAGGCCTGGTTCTCGATCGCGCGCGCGCGCAGCAGCACGTGCCAGTGATCCTTGCCGGTGTCGCGGGTGAACGCCGCCGGCACCGCCAGGATGCGTGCGCCCTGGGCCGTCAACGCCCGGTACAGTTCGGCAAAGCGCAGGTCGTAGCAGATGGTCAGGCCCAGGCCCCCCCACGGGGTTTGCGCCACGACGACCTCGGTCCCGGCCTGCACGGTGTCCGATTCCCTGAAGTGCTGGCCGTTCGGTGTCTCGACGTCAAAAAGGTGCATCTTGCGGTATCGCGCCTGGATGGCGCCTGCCGGATCCAGAAGGACCGTCGTGTTGCCGATTCGGGCGGCGTCCGGGCCGGCGACGGCTTCGGGAAAGCCGCCCAGCAGCAGCCAGACGCCAGCGTCGCGGGCGACGTTCCGCATCGTCGTCAGGATCGGCCCGTCAACGCCATCCAGCGGCTCGGCCAGGGCCAACTTGTGATCCCTATCGCTGCCGAGGTAGGCGAAGTTTTCCGGCAGACCGACCAGCGACGCCCCGGACCGGGCGGCGTCCGCGACCAGGCGGGTGCAGCGCCTCAAATTCTCGGTCACATCCTCGGTCGAGCAGATCTGCACCGCGGCAATCTTCACGGTCATGGCCCGCAAACCTAGCACGAACGCTCGACAACCCGTCGCCTGCGTACCCGTCGGAGAGCTTGGCAAATGGCCCTGGATCCAAAGGTTTGCGATATGGACTTCCCGTTTGCCTCGCTTTTCGGACCGTGATAAAAAGCCCGTTCACTTTCAGGCACTCCTCTCATTCGAGGGCGGGCCACTGAGCCCGCCTTTTTTTTGTCCAACGAAACAACCCAAAACATGCGCAAGGAAACCGCCGACCTGTGGAAGCTGGCCGACCCCTATGTCGATGGGGCGGGGCTTGAATTGGTGGAGCTTCAGTACACCCGCGAAAGCGAAGGGTGGACGCTGCGCGTGTTCATTGATCGCCCCACAGATGCGCGCCCCACAGATGCGGCGCGTCTGCCCGGGGCCTCCGAGCCCGATGCGCTGTTCGTCGCCCCGGCCATCAGCCACGAGGACTGCGAACGGGTCAGCCGGGATCTCTCGGCCGCGCTCGACGTCGCGAATCTGATTGGGCACACCTACCGCCTTGAGGTCAGCTCGCCCGGCATCGATCGGCCGCTGCGACGGGAAAAGGACTTCAATCGATTTTCAGGACAGAAGGTGAAAATCCGCACGGGGGACCCGGTGGATGGGCGGCGGAACTTCTCCGGCACGCTCCGCGGCGCCCACGAGGGCGTCGTGGACATCGAGGGTGACGGCCAATCGTACAAGGTGCCCCTGGACTTCATCGTCCGGGCCAACCTCGTGCCCGATTGGGCCGCCGAATTTCGCCGCGTGGGTTCCGAGCAGGCCATGTCGCCTGACCGGTCTCATCGCGGGGGCGCAGGCGGGGCCACCTCGGCTTCCGTACACAATGGATCCGACAGGAGCGCATCATGAACGAAGGTGCTGGCCTCGGCCTGGTTTTGGATCAGGTCTCGAAGGACAAGAACATTGACCGCCACGTCCTGGTCGAAACCCTGGAACAGGCGATCCTGACGGCTGCCAAGCGCGCCTTCGGGATGCAACGAGAAATGGAAGCCAAGTTCAACGAAGCCAACGGCCGCGTCGACCTCTTCCAGATCATCGTGGTGGCTGTCCCGGTGACCGACGCGGGCAAGGAAATCTCGCTCGACGACGCCAACCGGTTCAATCTGAACGCCGAGGTCGGGGACGAACTGCTGTTCCAGATTTTCTACGACGAAAAGGATGCCGCCAAGGCCGAGGAACAGGACGCCAAGTACGGCCTGCTGCTGCAGCTGAACCGGGCGTGGAAGACCTTCGGGCGCATCGCCGCGCAAACGGCCAAGCAGGTCATCCTGCAGCGTGTGCGTGAGGCCGAGCGCGAGAACGTCTTCAACCAGTATCGTGACAAGAAGGGCGAGCTGATCTCCGGCATCGTGCGCCGTTTCGAGCGCGGCAACATCATCGTCGATCTCGGCGGCGCCGAGGCGATCCTGCCGGTGCGCGAACAGGTCCCCCGTGAGTCTTACCGCGCAGGCGATCGCATCGTTGCCTTCGTGACCGAGATCGACAAGGCGGCACGTGGGCCCCAGATCATCATTTCGCGCGCGCACAAGGGGTTGCTCGAAAAGTTGTTCGAGATGGAGGTCCCCGAGATCTACGACAAGATCGTGCGCATCGAGGCGTCCGCCCGTGAGGCCGGCGCCCGTTCGAAGATCGCCGTCAGCTCGCGCGATCGCGACGTGGATCCGGTGGGTGCCTGCGTGGGCATGAAGGGCTCGCGCGTGCAGGCCGTCGTCCAGGAATTGCGCGGGGAAAAGATCGACATCGTGCCCTTCGATCCCGATCCGGCGCGTTTCGTCTGCAACGCCATCGCGCCGGCCGAGGTGGCACGGGTCATCATCGACGCAGCGGCGCACACGATGCAGCTCATCGTCCCCGACGAGAAGCTGTCCCTGGCCATCGGCAAGAAGGGCCAGAACGTTCGCCTGGCATCGCAGCTTACCGGCTGGCGCATCGACATTCACTCGGAGGCAAAGGTGCGCGAGATGGAAGCGCGCGCCCGCGTGTCCCTGTCCGCCATCGAGGGCGTCACCGCCGATGTCGCCGACGCTTTGTTCAAACAGGGCTGGCGCTCGGCCGGCGAAATTGCCCGCGCGAACGCCGACGAACTGGCCACTGTGACCGGCATTGGCAGCGCGCAGGTCGCGGGGCGTATCGTCCAGGCGGCGGCCGTCGCTGCGGAGGTCGAGGAGAAGCGCCGCGCCGACGACATGGCCCGTGCGGCCGCCGAGGCGGCTCTGCGCGAATCGGCGGTGCCGGTGGCAGCCGCTGCCGCCGCCGAGGATCAACCCCGATGATAGGTGAGGGCACACGACATGCGCGGGCACATTCCCAACAGGACCTGTGTGGGCTGTCGACGGGTCTGTTTGGCCGCCGAATTGGTGCGCCTGCGCGCGCCCGATGGGCTGTTGCAGGTCTCGGGCGCTTCCGCTTCGGCAGGACGGGGCGTCTGGGTTCATCCCCAGGCGGCCTGTGTTGCCGCTGCGGTGAAGGCACGGGCGTTCGCCCGGACGTTGCGTCGGGCTCTAGTGGTCCCGGAGTCGGGCGAGCTGACCGTCGCGGTCATGCAAACTTTTGCGCAGGGTACAAAGTGAATTCGACCCCAAGATCGGGGAGAGCATCATGATCGGAAGCGGATTCGAACGTAGAGACCCGCCGGCTGATATTGGGGCCGTCCCCGGGGCGAAACTGCGCGTCTATGAGATCGCCAAGGATCTCGGCGTGCCTCACCGGGATCTGGTCGCAAAGATCAGGGCCCTCGGCATCGAGGTCGCCAACCACATGTCGAACCTCGACCCCAGCGACGCCGACCGCGTTCGACGGGCTGTCGACCGCGAGCGCCACGAAAGTCTGGTCGAGACGCGTCTCACCGACACGGTGATTCGCCGGCGCTCCCGGACGGCGCCCCCGGTCGCTGCGCCCCCCGAGGCCGCGGTTCCGTCGGCCCCTGTCGCCCGTTCAGCCGCCTCAGTCGGCGCGCCGGCTCCCGCACCCGTTTCGGCCCTGTCGCCCACCATCGAGTCCCCCCGTCGGGTTGTCGAGGTGCCCGAGGCGCCCGCACCCGAGCCCATATCCGCCAGGGATACGGCGCGCGAATCCGCGCCGAGCCCCGTGGTCAGGCAGCCCGAGCCCGAAGTGACACCAACGCGCGAATCCGCAGCCCCGGCGCCGGCCACTGAGCGGCGGGCCCCGGCGGTCGTCGCTGCCGCGCCGTCGGCCAGCCCTGGCCCGACGATCAAGCAGATCCCGTCGCCTGTGGTAACGGGTTCTGCCGCGACCGGCGCCTTCATCCAGCTTCCGGGCATGGGCGCGCGAGGCGAGGCGACCGGACCCAAGATCGAGATCAAGGATCGCGACGAAGAGTTGCGCAAGCTGGGCCGTGCCGGTCTGATGACCCGTCAGCCCGCCGGACGGGGACCGTTTGGCCGCACGGGTTTCGGTGGTGGTGGCCCTGGCGGCAAGCCGGGCGGTCCGCCGCGCAAGCGTGTCGCTGCTGCCGGCAAGAAGCTGAAGCAAACGCAGATCACGACGCCCGCCGAGCACAAGCGGGTCATTCGCATGACCGAGGCCATCGCCGTGTCCGAACTGGCCCAGAGAATGGGCATCAAGGGCAACGAGGTCGTCAAGAAGCTGTGGGCTCTGGGCATGATGGGCGTCAACATCAACCAGAGCATCGATTTTGACACCGCGACACTGATCGCGACCGAATTTGGCTATCAGATCGAATCGACGGCCTTCCGCGAGGAGACCGTTATCGCCGAAGGCGAGGAAGAGAATCCCGACGATCTGTCGCCGCGCGCCCCCGTGGTCACCATCATGGGCCACGTCGATCACGGGAAGACCTCGCTGCTGGACGCGATCCGCAAGGAAAACGTCGCTGGCGGTGAGGCCGGTGGCATCACGCAGCACATCGGTGCGTACAAGGTGAAGGCACCACAGGGCGAAGTGGTGTTCCTGGATACGCCCGGCCACGAGGCCTTCACGGCCATGCGTGCGCGTGGCGCCCAGATGACGGACATCGTCGTGCTGGTCGTCGCGGCCGACGACGGTCCGATGCCGCAGACGGTGGAAGCCATCAATCACGCCAAGGCGGCGGGCGTTCCCATCATGGTGGCTGTCAACAAGGTGGACAAGCCGGGCGCGAATCCGCAGCAGATTCGTCAGCGCCTGATGGAGCACGGTCTCATCTCGGAAGAATTCGGCGGCGAGACGATCTTCGTGGATGTGTCCGCCAAGACCAAGCAGGGCATCGACAAGCTGCTTGAAATGCTGGCGCTTCAGGCCGAGGTGCTTGAACTGCGCGCCAACGCCAAGAAACCCGGACGTGGTTATGTCGTCGAGGCGCGTCTCGATCGTTCACGTGGCGCGATCTCCACGATTCTCGTGGAAGAAGGCACCCTCAGGGTGGGCGATCTCCTGGTTGCCGGCGAGGCGTCTGGGAAGATCCGAGCCATGCTGGGCGACAACGGCCAGAACCTGGTCGAGGCGGGACCGTCGACGCCGGTCGAGGTTCTGGGCCTCGATGGCGTACCGGATGCAGGTGAAACCTTCAACGTCGTCACCGACGAGAAGGCGGCCAAGTCTCTGGTCGAACACCGCCGCGAACAGCGCAAAAAGAAAGAGGCCTCCACGACCTCACGCGTTTCCCTCGAGAACATTCTCGAAAAGATTCGCGCCGGCGAGGTCAAGGAAGTCCGCATCGTTCTCAAATCCGACGTGCAGGGATCGGCCGAGGCGGTCTCCAACGCTCTCAAGGCCTTGTCCACGCCGACGGTGGGTGTGAACGTTATCTCGACGGGTGTTGGTGGCATCACCGAATCCGACGTG
>JANXXE010000217.1 GCA_025350815.1 Myxococcales bacterium
ACGCCGCGACCCGGTGGTAGAAGTTGAGCAGTCCGCCGAGGCGAGAGCGGCACGCGACCGCACCAGCGGCGTTATCGTTCGCGGAAGTGGTGTCCGGGCTGATGATCTGGCCGCCGATCCCCTGGTGGAACCGCTCCGCGAACGATAACGCCGCTGGTGCGGTCGCGTGCCGCTCTCGCCTCGGCGGACTGCTCAACTTCTACCACCGGGTCGCGGCGTGAGGGCCCGCGATGGGTTTCCGGACACTACGCCACCCCTGAACGGTTACATCGCTATGGCCAGCGGCTGCTGGATTCGACGATGGTCGTGATGGCGTCGGAGCTTGGCGGCAACGAGAGCTACGGCGACGCCCACCAGACGGGCTCGGCGCCCCTTTGCGTCTTCGGCAAGGGCCAGGGCCTGTTCAGGACCGGGCGGTACTTTCGCGGCAAATCGCCGGATACCGGCACCGGCGACGTCGACAGGGTGGTGCAGATTCGTGAGGGCGGCGTCGAACTGATCAATCCCAGGGTCGGCGCGGCGGAGTTCCAGGAGGCGGGCAGGGACACCGCGCGGGTGATGGTCTCGGCCATGCGTTACATGAGCCTGCCCGCGAGCGAGACAAACCTGGGAGCGACCGGGGTGAACGAGCCCCTGTCGTGGTTGTACAAGTGAACCCAGCCGGATAGCGTCTTGAGGTACTGCCACCGGGTCTTGATCCAGGCCCGTTCGTAGACGATCTCCTCCGCGAAGGTGGTGAGATCCAGCCGTTTGCTCAGGTTGGTGGGACCGTACCACGTGCCAGAGCCGCGTCTGCACCAGCAGGGACGCCTGGTCCACGGCGCCCAGGACCAGCGTCCCGCCCTGGGCGCGCACGGCCGCGGCGCCCGCCAGCGTGCCCGCGGCGTTGAACAGGTCCGCGAGCAGGGCCGCCTCGGACAGGGACGAGCAATCGAGTAGAAGGTAGGGTCCGTGGCAGCGCGCGCCGCTGTCGGGATGGCCCGGGCTATGGCCCCTTTCGCCGGTACCCGATTCGCCGATGATGAGTACCAGTAATTCTATTCCGGCCGCGAGCTGGACGAAATTACGCACCTCCGCCGCTGCTGAAGTCTCACCGACCAACTTCTGCGGGCCGTCCCCACGCCTGCCGATCCGATCCGGTGAAGGCGTCTGCATATGTTCGATGCGGGCCGCCGGTTGCACGACTCGTGCCCGATTCCGTCGCTACGGCGCCCGACCAAAGGCGTGTCTCGACAGCGTTCGAGACCGTGAACCAATAGACCACTTCTGCGAGTCTGCCCCAGTTTAGGTCGACTTTCCGCCGCTCGTGGCGTAAGGACCCGTCCGAGACGGAACAACCTTTCGACTTGCGGTCCCGAATTGTCGGGGGACAGTTGCCCCAGGGGGCGAATTTCCCCGCCATTTTCGCTCAACGAAGCGGACGGACCACCGATGTCGCGATGGCACTGCGCTTGCTAGCATCACGCCCGCTCGCCTTCGCATCGATGCTCGAAAAACTCATTGATTTCTGTGTCCGCAATCGTGTGGCCACCCTGGTGGTCACGCTGGCGTTTGTTTTGTTCGGAACGTTCACGTTCTTGCGGCTCAAGATCGAAGCGTTTCCCGACGTCACCAACGTCCAGGTCATGGTGATCACGCTCTACCCGGGGCAGGCCGCGGAGGAGGTCGAGAAACAGGTCACGATACCGCTGGAACGCGCGCTGGTCGGCGTGCCCAACACGCTGGTGCAGCGGTCGATCACTTCGTTCGGCCTCTCGCAGGTGATCCTAACCTTCGAGGACGACGTCGACATCTACTTCGCCCGACAGCAGGTGGCCCAGAAGCTCCCCGACGCCGACATGCCGGAGGGAGTCACACCCGAGCTCGGCCCCAACGACACCCCCGTAGGGCAGGTGTACCAGTACACACTGGAGAGTGACCGCGCCACTCCCACCGAGCTGCGCGGGTGGCAAGAGTGGGTGGTGTCGAAGAACCTGATGCGCGTGGCGGGCGTGGCCGACGTGGTCAGCTTCGGCGGGTTCCTGAAGGAGTACCACGTGCTCGCGGACGCCGCGAAGCTGCGCAACGCCGGCCTGGCGTTGAGGGACATCATCGACGCGGTGGCTAGCTCCAACGGCGCCACCTCAGGCGGGTACCTGCAGCAGGGCGAGGCGGAGTTCGTCGTCCGGGGCCGCGGGTACCTGAAGACGCCGCGGGACATCGAGAACACCGTGGTGCGGGCCAAGAACGGCACTCCTGTGCTGATCCGCAACATCGCCAAGGTCATCGAGGCCTACACGCCCCGCCGCGGGGCCGTCGCGCGCGGGGAGGCCCTCGATTCCATCGAGGGCACGGTCCTCTTGCGACGCGGAGAGAATCCCCGCGAGGTGCTGGAACGGCTACACGTCGCGGTCGAGCGCGTTAACCACGACGTACTGCCGACGGGCATGCGCATCGTCCCTTTCTACGATCGCACGGAGCTGGTCCACACCACCCTGCACACGGTCTCGCACAACATGATCGAGGGGGCAGTGCTGGTAACGTTCGTCCTTTGGCTGTTCCTGCGCATCTTCTCGGGGTCGTTCGCCGTGGCCATCACCATGCCGCTGGCCCTGCTCGCCGCCTTCGTCGGGCTCTATTACGTCGGGGTGCCGGCAAACCTGCTCTCCATGGGCGCCATGGACTTCGGCATCCTGCTCGACGGAGCGGTCATCCTGGTCGAGAACGCTTACCGCCACCTGGCGCACGAGCGCCCCCCGCCCGATCAAGTCCCGGCGACGGTGGCCCGAGCGGCGAAGGAAGTCGTGCGCCCCACTCTGTTCTCGATGTCGATCATCGCAGCGGCGATGATGCCGATCTTCACGCTGGAGCGGGTTGAGGGCCGCATCTTCCGTCCTGTGGCCCTGACCTACGCCTTCGCGCTCCTGGGGGCGCTGATCTTCACGCTGACGGCGGTACCGGCGATGGCCGCCATCGTCCTTCGGCGGGCGAAGATCAAGGAAGAGGACCCGCGCTTTCTGGTGTTCCTGCGCGTGCACTACCTGGCGGCGCTGAAGGTCGCCCTGCGCTTCCCCATCACCACGCGCCTGATGGGGTTCGTGGTGCTCGTGGTGGCGGTGGCGCTCATCCCGAGACTCGGGACCGAGTTCCTGCCCGAGATGAACGAGGGCGACATCCACATCACCGTGACCATGCCTAGCTCGGTGTCGCTGGAGCGCGCCGGCCAGATCCTGCGCGAGACGCGGCGGATCCTTCTGAAGTACCCGGAGGTGCGCGACGTCCTCAACGAACAAGGCCACCCCGAGGACGGCACCGACGACGAGGCGCCCAACCAGGCCGAGACGTTCGTGATGATGAAGCCCGAGGAGGATTGGCACACCGGCCGGACCAAGGCCCAGGTGGTGGACGCCATGCGCGCCGAACTGGAGAGGCGTCCGGGGATCCTCTACAACTTCAGCCAGCCGATCAAGGACCGGGTCGAGGAGTCCATCTCCGGTATCCGTGGCCAGATCGTCGTCAAGATTTACGGCGAGGATCTGAGCCTCATGGAACGCCAGCTCGAGGAGGTGCGGCGCATCCTCACCGCGACCAAGGGCTCCCGCGACGTCGAGGTCTATAGGGCCGGCCGGTCCCTGCACGTGGTGGCCGACGTCGACCGCGAGGCAGCCTCCCGCTACGGGATTACCGTCCGTGAGATCGAGGACGCCATCGAGAGCGGCTACGGCGGGCGTCTGGCCACCTGGATGTGGGAGGGCGAGCGGCGGGTAGGGGTGCGGGTCAAGCTGCCCACCTCCAGCGCCGGCGACGTTGCCGCCATCGGGCGCGTGGACATTCCGGTGGGCGAGGCGCGGCTGCCGCTCGGCGAGCTGGCGCACATCGGGACCGATCTCGGCCGCACGCAGATCAACCGGGAACAGGGCGGACGCTTTCTGGCCATCAAGTGCAACATCGAGGGGCGGGACATGGGCACGTTCGTCGACGAGGCCCAGGCCCGCGTGGCCCGCGACGTGAAACTGCCCGAGGGCTACTACCTGACATGGGGTGGCGAGTTCGAGAACCAGCGGCGCGCCATGAAGCGGCTGCAGCTCATCGTGCCTCTGTCGATCCTGGTCATCCTCGGATTGCTCTACATGACCTTCAAGGCCCTGCTGCCGGCCATCGTCGTCCTGGTGGACGTCCCATTCGCCACGGTGGGCGGGGTGTTCGCCCTCTACTTCACCCACACGGTCCTGTCGGTGTCGGCGGCGGTGGGGTTCATCACCCTGTTTGGGGTGGCGGTGATGGACGGAGTCCTGCTCATCACCTACATCCGGCAGGCGCAGGCCGAGACACCGGACAGCCAGGAGGCCATCCTGCATGCCGTCTCGCAGCGCCTGCGCCCGGTGCTCATGACCGCCCTGCTGGCATCGCTGGGCCTCGTGCCGGCAGCCACGTCGCACGCCATCGGCTCAGACACGCAGCGGCCGTTCGCCATCGTGATCATTGGCGGCCTCGTGTCGTCCACCCTCCTCACCATGCTGCTCCTGCCGACCCTGTATGAACTGGCGGATCGCTACTTCGGCCGCAAGCGCCAGCCGCGCATGGCGGCTTCCGGCCCCGGGGTGACGGCGGAATGATCCGGGCGGCATCGGTCCTGGTCGGCGTGACCGCCGTGCTCGCCGCCGCGCCGGCGGGCGCCGGGTCCCTGTCAATGGACGAGGCGGTGGCCCTCGCCTTGCGCCAGAACCGCGACGTTATCGCTGCTCGCCTGGACATCAACGCGGCTGAGTTGGACAAGCTGGCGGTCAGCATCTACCCGAACCCCACCTTCCTCTACGCGCTGGGGAACCTGGTGGTGGGGCCAGGCAACGCGCAGGGGATGGGGTTGCGGCCAACGTTCCTGGACCAACCGGTGCAGTCGCTGTCCGTAGGCGAGCTCATCGACGTGTGGCGCAAGCGGGCGGCGCGCATCGCCACGGCCGACAAGGCCCTTCACCAGCGGCGACTGGCGGTCGAGGACGCGCTGCGAGAGAGCGTGTTCGCCGTGCGGTCGGCTTTCGGGGACCTGGTCCGCGAGCGATCGGAGCGCCACCTCAGCCACGAGACGGCCGACCGCTACGCAGAGACCATCCGGATCTCGCGGTCCCGCCAGGCGGCCGGGGACATCTCGGCCGCCGAGCTCAACAAGATCGAGCTCGAGGGCCTCGGCTACCAGAACGCCGTCATCGACGCGGACACCGAGTACGATCTCGCCCGCCAGAAGCTCGCCGCCTTGATCGCCATCCCCACCGCCGCCCTGCCCGAGGTGGAGGAGCCGCCCCTGCCGAACGGCCCATTCGCCCTCGACGACCTGACCGCACGCGCCCTCGCCCACCGTCCGGACCTGCTGGCCACGCGCGCTGCCCAAGCCACGGCGGACGCATCGCTGACAGCCGCCCGGCGGGAGGTGCTGCCCGATCTGACCTTCGGGGTCGACTACACCCATTCCAGCTTCACGGTTTCCGGCGACAACCCCAGCAGCGTGGGCGTAAGCCTGAGCTTTCCGCTGCCGGTCTTCGATCGCAATCAGGCGGGGGTCGGCCGGGCCCAGCTCGAGCGCACGCGCGCCGCGAACGACACGGCCCGCGTCGAGATCATGGTGAGGCATGACGTCGCCGACGCCGTCCGCAAGGCCCAGCGGTCGCGGGCGCTGGTCGACGTGTTCCGCTCGGGGATGCTGGAACGCGCCGATCGCGCCCTCAACGTCGCCGAAAACGCCTACAAGGCCGGCGCCAGCACCTTGTTGGAGGTCTTGGAGGCCCGGCGCACTTACATCGAGACGCGCGCACGGTACCTGCGCGCCCAGTACGAGCTTCAGCAGGCGGTGATCGAGATCCGCCACACCGTGGCCGACGGATCGAATTGAAAGAAGGAGGTCCAACGTCATGACTGCTCACGAGACAATCACGGCAAGCCGGTGGACGGCATGGGCCAGCGCTCTCCTGGCGGTCTCGTGGTTCGGCTGCAAGGGCGAACCGCGAGTCGCGGAATCGTCTCCCGGCAGGGCCCAGGCGAGCGACACCATCCAGATCGAAGCTGGCAGCCCCCGTCTGTCCTTCATCAAGGTCGAGACCGCCAGCGAGGCCGAATCCCCGGCGCTGGTCCCGTTACCCGGGCGGGTCACCTACGACGAGGACCGTACCCAGCGATTCGCCTCGCCTATAGATGGCCGGGCGGTGTCCGTGCTGGTCAAGTTGGGCGACCACGTCCGTGCCGGCCAGGCGCTCATCGAACTGACCTCGCCCAAGGTCGGTGAGCTTCAGGCAGCCGCCCAGAAGGCCAGTGAGGATCTGAACGTGGCGCACAAATCGGTCGACCGCGCCAACCGCCTCAAGGCGGACGGGGCCATCTCGGACAAGGACGTGGCGCAGATCGAAGCCGACTTCAAGAACGCCAGGTCCGAGCTTGCGCGCGCGACCGCCCATCTGCGCGCCCTGGGCGTCTTGGCGGTGGATCCCACGGTGTCGGTCGCCTTGCGCAGCCAGCTTTCCGGGACTGTCGTTGAGCGCAACGTCCTGCGGGGCCAAGAGGTGCGCGCCGACGCGGCCACTCCCCTTCTGACCTTGACCGACCTGGACAGGGTCTGGGTGCTGGCCGACGTGTACGAACAGGATCTCGATCTCGTAGGAAAGGGGGCTCCTGTCACCGTGCGCGTGCCGGCCTATGCCGGTCGCACGTTTCCCGGGCGCGTCGACCACATCGGTGACGTGGTGGACCCGGTGTCCCGCACGGTGAAGGTCCGCTGCGTGGTGCCCAATCCGGACCACGCCCTCAAGCCCGAGATGTTCGCGAGGGTCGAAGTGGCGGCGGACCAGGGGCGACGCGTCTTGGTCCTGCCGAGCCGGGCCGTCCTCAACGACGGCGAGCGCGCGAAGATCATCGTCGCGATGGAAGGCGGCATCTTCCGCGAGCGCCGGGTGGAGGTGGGCCCCGACGTGGACGGCCATGTCCGCATTCTTTCCGGCCTGCGGCCCGGCGAGCGGGTCGTCACCGACGGGGCGTTGTTTCTGGACCAGGACATCCGGCACCAGTGAGCAAACCCGCCCCCAAGACGCCGCCTCCTCTGGGCCAGCCGAGCCGGCGCTGGTGGCGGCGCGAGACCCGGCGCCGTCGCAATCGCATCGGTCGCTGGCTGCGAAACTCGACGGGCGCGATCATCCTGATAACGTTTAACGTGTTCCTGTTCGGCCTGACCATCATGCTGATTATGAGCGCGCGCGGGTTTCGGTGACGTGGGACTTTGCGCGTGACGCAAGCGCCACTCGGATGCCGCAAGTGCCTTGTTGGCCCTTCTCCGTCAGCGACGCGAGCAGCGGGCAACACGTGATCTGCTTCTGGCCATTCTGATGGCAAGCGTGGCGGGCAACCAGCCGGGTGCGGCGACGCGTGCCGTTCGCGTCGGAGGCTCTGCCGGTGACAGCCGTAGCAGACCCCGGCGGGCGAGCATTGGCTTGTTCGTCCTAAACCCATCGAAATATCGGCTCCGGGTTTGGCGAGATATCCGGCCATGCTTCGAGCGCTTGAATGCCTCGTCGCCGGAGACGCGGAAAGGGCGCTCGCAATGGCAAAGGAAGCGGTAGACGGTCTCCACCTGATCTGCACCTTCGAAGGCGATGTTGAAGCGGCGTCCTGACCCTGGCCGGTTTGGCCTGTCCAGACCGCCCCCCGTCCTGTCCGGAAACTCGTCGCGAAGATTTTCCATGAAAACATCGGGGTCAAAAGCTTGAATCGACGCCTACAACGGCGGTACCTTGGCGTGCCTCGATGCTCCACCTGCCGCTTCAACTTAAGAGCGGGCCCCGGAAACGTGTTGATTTGTCATCGTGATGCCGCGTCGTAAGCAATGAATCCACTGGCAAGATGAACGAGCGCCAGGTAATTCGCGGAGATTCTTTCCCACCTGACAAG
>JANXXE010000044.1 GCA_025350815.1 Myxococcales bacterium
TGGCGCCCCTGGCGTGGTTGATGGGCGTGCCGTGGAAAGAGGCGCCGCTGGTCGGTTCTATGTTGGGCACGAAGACCGTCCTCAACGAATTTCTCGCCTATCAACAACTGGCCGCCCACGCGGCCACGCTGAGCCCGCGCACCGTGCGCATCACCAGTTTCGCGCTGTGTGGCTTCGCGAATTTCGGCTCGCTGGCAATTGTGCTGGGGGGCCTCGGCAGCATGGTGCCCGAGCGGCGCAAGGATCTTGCGCGCCTGGGGTTGCGTTCGATCCTGGCGGGGTCGCTGGCGACGTTTCTGACCGGCACCATAGCCGGGCTGGTCGGCGGCTAGAGACCCGGCGTGCGGCCCGCGGCGCGCAGGTTGGCGCAGGGAAGACAGGGGCAGTTGCCGCGCAGATCGCGGAAGTTGTAGATGCCGGTGGTGTGCCCGTCGGTCCAGGCGATGCTGATGGCGTACTGACCCACAAGCTCGATCGATTTGGCCCGGATGGTCGGGGCCACGGTGGTTGGGTCCAGCAGGGCCTCGCCCGTCATTTCACCGACGCAGCCGGCGCAGCGACACAGAAGGCGCAGGTCGCGGGCCGGGTAGGCCGTCTCGTGCCCGTCCGACCACTTGAGGGTGATCTTCGAGCGCAAAAGACCCACTATCTCGTCAGGCATCGGCATGCCGACAAGTTACCGTATAATCCGAAAAGCAATGTCGTCCACACCACTCTTCGTATGTTCCATGTGTCGAAAGCCCATAAACGTCGGGTCCCAGTTGGTCCGCTGCGCCGTCTCGACGTGCAATTCGGGCAAGATCAAGTTGGTGTTCTGTTCCGCCGGCTGCTGGGACGCCCACCTGCCAAACGCGCGCCACCGCGACGCCTACTTCACCGAAGAGATCGCGCGCCGCCAGTGACGGCCGCGGTGACCGGCGCACCCGGGGCCAAGGTGCCGCTGGGCAAGACGGGCCTGGCGGTCAGCGCGCTTGGTTTTGGCTGCTACCGCATCACGATCGCACGGCCGCGCACGCCGAGGCGATGGCGCACGCCCTGGCGGCCGGCTGCAACGTCATCGACACGTCCAGCAACTACACCGACGGCGGAAGCGAGCGCTGTGTGGGGCAGGTGCTCGCCGGCCTGGTCGAAGCGGGCAAGGTCCGCCGCGAAGACATCGTGGTCGTCTCGAAGCTGGGCTATGTGCAGGGACAAAACCTGCGTCTGGCGGAACTGCGCGAGCAGGGGGGACGACCTTTCCCCGAGATGGTCAAGTACATGGACGAGTGCTGGCACTGCATCCACCCCGAATTTTTGGCCGACCAGCTGGATCGCTCGCTGGCGCGTTTGAAGCTGCCGGTTCTCGACGTGTGCCTGCTGCACAACCCCGAATATTTTTTCTCGGACGCCTTGCACCGGGGCGTGACCGACGTGGCGCGGCTGCGCGACGAGTTCTATCGGCGCCTGCGGGCGGCGTTCGCGTTCTTCGAATCCCAGGTGTTGCGTGGCCACATCCGCAGCTACGGCGTGTCATCCAATACCTGCACGTCGCCGGCCACCGACGGGGAAATGACGTCGCTTGAACGCATGCTGGGCGTGGCCGAGTCCGTTGGCGGGGCGAATCACCATTTTGGGGTCCTGCAGTTGCCCATGAACCTGGTCGAATCGGGCGCGATGTTGACGCGAAACAATGGCGACCAGACCGTCCTAGACGTGGCCGCCGCGGCGGGTATCGGCGTGCTGGTCAACCGCCCGCTGAACGCCATCGTCGACGGGCGTCTGATGAGGTTGGCCGGGGCCCTGGCGCCCGAGGTTGCACCCTGGATTGATCCGCAGCTGCCTGCCCAGCGACGCGCGGCCACCTTGTCGCAGAAGGCGCTGTACGTGGTGTCAAGCACGCCGGGCGTCTCGTGCGTGCTGGTCGGGATGCGGCGTTCGATCTATGTCGACGACGCCCTGCCGGTGCAGGGCTGGCCAAAGCTGCCCGCCGACGCCGTTCGATCCGTATACGAGGCCTTCGGGCGATGACGGAAGGCCCGTGCTGATCGATCCGGCGGTTGTCGACCCCCGCGACACCTATCGGCTGATGATCGATCTCATCACGCCCCGGCCGATAGCCTGGGTTAGCACGGTGTCCCCGCGGGGGATCACGAATCTGGCGCCCTTTAGCTTCTTCAACGGTGTCGCGGCGAATCCGCCGACGTTGATGTTCTCGGCGGTGAACCGGCGGGACGGATCGAAGAAGGACACCGTCGTTAACATCGAACACAACGGCCAGTTCGTCATCAACGTGGTCTCGTTCGCCGAGCGCGTCGCCATGAACGCCACCTCCGA
>JANXXE010000060.1 GCA_025350815.1 Myxococcales bacterium
AGGCGCCCACGCGCGGGATCCTGGTCGGCTGGGTGGTCGGCCTGCTGTTGCCTGGGGGGCCGTATCTGCTGTTCCCCATCGTGGCCAATCTGTTCGGTAAGGGTGTGGCGGCCGGTCCCCTGATTGCCCTGGTCAGCGCGAAGACGCTGGTCAGCCCGGTGCGCATGCTGACCTACGAGGCGCCGCTTTTGGGCTGGCCCCTGACCCTGGCCCGCTTCATTCCCGGTGTCCTGTTGCCGCCTGTCCTCGGCCTGCTGGGACAGTGGTTGTTCGGGCTATTCAGCCGCAAGTCGGCGTGATCGCGGCGGTCGTGGCCGTCACAGCGGCGGCAGGGTGGGCCGTCGCTTGCTGTAGTTGGTCAGACGCTGCCGGTAGTCGCCGGCAAAAAATGGGGACGTGACGATGAAATCGGCCGTTGCCCGGTTGCTGGCGGTGGGAACGTTGTAAAGCACGGCCAGACGCAACAGGGCTTTGATGTCCGGATCGTGGGGTTGCGCTTCCAGCGGATCCCAGAAGAAGATCAGCAAGTCGACCTCGCCTTGGCTTATCGCCGCGCCGAGTTGCTGATCACCGCCAAGAGGGCCGCTCTGGAAACGGACGACCGAAAGGCCACAGCGGTTGGCCACCAGCGCCCCCGTGGTTCCGGTGGCGACAAAGCGGTGCCCTTGCAGGCGGGCCTTGTTCTCGTCGATCCAGGCCAGCAGATCCCTCTTGCGGTGATCGTGGGCCACCAGCGCGATGACCTTGCTGGGCGGCAGGGTCCGCTCGATCTCGTCGTCCTGATCGGCCGTCAGCAGATCGCGGGCCTTCACGCTGGTCCCCGCAGGACCATCAATCCTTCGTAATGATCCCGAGCGTCTTCGCGCCGGCGCCGCGTACGATGTCCATGAAGCGGACGACCTCGCCGTACAGGGCATCGTCCTCGATCTTGAAGAACACCACCTTGCCGTGGTCGTGCTTCAGGCGATCGGAGACCTTGTCAGCCAGAGCCTCGGGCGCGACCGGCTCGCTGTTCAGGGTCAGCTCGCGCTTGGCGGTGTATTCGAGGACGATCGGCTCGCTGCCAGGTGGTGGGGGCGGGGTGTTGACTTCGGCCTTGCGGGGCACGTTGGCCGTCAGCTCTTTGAGCATCGACGGCGTCAGGACCATGAAGATGATCAGCAGCACCAACACGACGTCGATGAGCGGGGTGATGTTGATGTCCCCCTTTGGTCCGCCCTTGGAGCTGCCAACGTCCATGGCCATCGTGCGTGCTCCTTATTGTCCCGGTTGCGGCTTGAGCTCGTCGGTGCCGAGCATGATGTCTTCGATGCCGGTGAGGTGGATTTTCTCCATGACCTCGCGGACGGCCCCGTAGGTGGTGCGCGAGTCCGCCTTCACGTACATGGTCTTGTCAGGAAACCGGCGCTTTTCTTCTTGAATGAGACTGGTCAACTTGGCCAGTTCGATCCTCTTGCCGGCCATGTAGACGCCCTTGTCCTTGGTGACCGACAGGATGATGTCCTTGCCGTCGTCGGGCTTCTTCGAGTGGTTCTGCGTCTTCGGAAGGTCGACCTGCACGCCACCGGCGATCATCGGCGTCACGACCATGAAGATGATCAGAAGCACCAGCACGACGTCAACCAAGGGGGTGACGTTGATGTCGCCCTTGACGGCGCTTTTGGCGCGCGGGTGCTTCTCCCGCAAGTGCTTGCGGGCCCGACGCACGCTGTTGGCTGTGGCGCTCACGGCGTGTGTTCGACTACCAGCGTGGCTGTGGGGCCTGCGGCATCGGGCGGCCGGGGGGCGGCGGGGCAACGGCGGCGGCGCGGCCTTCGCGCATCATGCTGTCCAGAACCTCGCCGGCCGTCTCGTCGACGTCAATGGTGAAGTCATCCAGCTTGGTGGTGAAGAAGTTGTAGAACCAGACCGACACGATGGCGACGGCCAGACCGACGGCCGTCGTCAAAAGCGCTTCGGAGATACCGGCGGACACCGTCGCCAGACCGCCGCCGCCACCCTTGTTGGGGTCGGCCATGTTCTGGAATGACGTGATGATACCGAAGACAGTGCCGAACAGACCGACGAAGGGCGCCGACGACGAAATCGTCGCCAGGACGGCCAGGCCCCGGCGCAGGTTCGAAAGCTCACGGTCCTTCATGCGCTCCATCGAGCGGTTCACACCGTCGACCACCAGTTCCAGTTCGGCGGGATCGTTGGCACGCGGCCCCAACATTTCGACGCCGCGGGCGAATTCGTTGACGCCGATGCCGATGACGCGCGCCACGGGGCTGCCGCGGAATCGCTGATCCAGACCCACCGCTTCGCGCAGGCGGCCCTGGGTACCCACCAGCGGTTGCAGGGCGCCGATATAGCCTATCGACTGGATGCGCCCCTTCCGGAAGGTCATGAACCGTTCCACCGTGATTCCGATCGAGTACATCGACATGATCAGGAGAATGATGACAACACCCTTGGCGGTGCTCCCCATCGAGCTCCACATTGCGACCAGCGTAAAATCCATTTCCTTTATCTCCTGTTAGAGCCGCTTACCGTCAGTGTGTCCGAATCATTGTGCCCGAGACGATATCTCGTACCTGAGTGCATAGCAGAAAGGAACCGGCCGTCCGTCGAGGGCGAAGGGCTTGTAACGCCACCGCTTGACTGCCTGGAGGATCAAAGGATCCAGGAGCGGATCCGCCGGCCTGGTAATCTTGAGGTCGGAGACGGTGCCTTCCTTGGCAACACAGACCTTCACCATCGCCCAGCCCGACCAGCCCGCATGGTTCAAAGCGGCAGGCAGAACGACCTTGTAGGCGGCATCCTGTGGATCGATCAAGAGCTGCTTGCTGGCGACATTGGGTGGAAGGAACTTCGGGCCTTCGCCCGTCGAGCCCACCACGCCGCCGACGACGCCACCGACGACGCCACCCTTGACGCCACCGGCCACGCCGCCTTCTTCGCCATCGTCCTCGCCGTCGTCTTCCTCTTCAGGTTCTTCCTTGGGCTTCGGCTGGATGACCTGATCGGGCTTCGGTTGGACGATTTCGGTGGGGAC
Organism: Myxococcales bacterium; assembly: GCA_025350815.1. Lineage (GTDB taxonomy): Bacteria > Myxococcota_A > Polyangia > Fen-1088 > Fen-1088 > JANXXE01. Next base: position 3,038 of record JANXXE010000060.1, read on the forward strand.
CTTCGTCTTGGTCTTGGTCGTCTTCTTTTTCGGTGGCGGTGGCGGCGGTGGCGGTGGCGGCGCCGCGGACATGAAGGTCACCGTGACCGAAGGCGGCGACAGATCGTCGACGTGCCAAAAGGAATAGATGATGCCGACCACCAGCAGCGCGCCGTGCAGGCCCAGGGAAATGCCGTAGGTGATGCGGCGGCCCTTCTTGGGCTTTGTCTTCTCCTGGGTGAGGAATGCCTCAAATGCCATGGCTTACCTCCGGCCCCGCTTGCCCTTGCGGGCGCCCTTCTTCTTGCTGGCCTTGCTGTTGCCCTTGCTCTTCGCGCTTTTCTTGCTGGCCACCGGGGCTGCTGCGGCATCAGCGTCGTCGGGATTGGGCGCCACGACGGGGATCGACGCGGGAACGACCTTGCCCTGCGTGATGAGAGACTTTTTCTGCCACTCAAGCGCCTTGTCGACGGCCTTTTGCCATTCGGCCGGCTGATCGAAAAGCGCGAAAGACTTCTGCCGATACAGAAGATTCAAATAGGTCATCGCCTCGTGATACTTGGGGCGCAGCTCGACCGCCTTTTCCAAGTACTTGACGCCGGTGTCGGCCAGATCCACGCGCTGCTGGGAGACAATGTCGCCGTAGGCGCCGGGCGGCGGCGCCTTCTGTTCGCGCGGGTGATTCGGGTCCGGGCGCGGATCAAACTGGGCCTTCTCCGGGCCGCCACCCTTCAGTGACAGGTTCTGCCAGATGTAGACGCCGACGGCGTACTGCGCCTCGGGGTCGTTGGCCTGAATCTCGGCCTTCTTCGAATACCACTCCAAAGATTCCTCAAGCTTGTTCCACTTGGAATAGCTCTGGATGAGGCCAGTCACGGCGTCGATGTCGCGCGGGTTCTGCTTGAACTTCTCGTCGTACATCTTGACCAGCGTCTCGAATTCGTCGCTATCGAATAGGGTCTGAACGTACAGCAGTTCGCCCCGCGCGTCGTTGGGGGCCAGTTCCTGCAGGCGCTTGAACGCGGACAGGGCGCACTTGGCGGCGCTGATGCTGTCGGGCGTCTTGGCGCCGGGGATGACCATCTGGCGGCAGGTATAGCCCTTGTTCAGCCACAGTACGGGCAGGTTGGGCACGAACTTCTCGGCCTCCTCGAACAAGGCGATGGCTTCCTTGTACTGGCCTTCCTTGAACAGCTTGTTGCCGGCCTGAATTCTGTGACGGCCGCGCACCTCGCTGCAGCCCGTACAGGCCAGCGTCACGGCCAGCGCCGACAAAGTCACCGTCTTGAGCTTGAAGCGACTCATGAGTTTTGGTGCCTTGAACAGGCATCGCGCCCGGGATCCCCCCATTGCGGAGTGGAGTTAATACAACGGGCCCAACCGCGCACGCAAGCGAAAGAACGGACCCGGTGTCGTCGTGGTCGGCGACGCTACTTCAGGGCGTAGATTTCGAGTTCGTTGCCGCCCCGCGAGAAGTTCTTGTACTTGCGGAGCAGCACAACGAATCGTGAGCTAGCCACCCAGGAAACGGGTCGATCATCGAGCGTGGCCCGCACCAGGCGCGTGATGGTCGGTAGGGCGCCCTCGCGACTTGTCCCGGCGGGCACCCAGGCCGCGTACACATCCAGAAGCGGCCTGTCCGCCTTTCGGCGCGCCAGGGCCTCCGGGTTCAGCGGGTCAAGGGCCAGACTGAAGTAGACGGTGCCGGCGGCCGTGTCTTCTTGGTCTTGCAGCGAGCGCGCGTCGTACATCTGCAGCGGCACCGGCAGCTTGATCGGGAAGCGGCGGCCCTGGCCATCGGCGAAGTCGAAATTGCTGCCGTCTTCGGCCAGCACGGCGAAGAGGCTGCGGTTCTCGTGTTTGCGGCGTAGCTCACCCAGCGCCGCCCAGCCGAACAGGTCGCCGTTGCCCGCGGACCACGAAAACTCGCCGCGCAGTGCGTCCAGAATGGCGGCCTCATCGGGCTGGCGGACATCTTTCTTGGCGTCGTAGCCGCCCGGACGTTGCCCGGCGATCTGCGAGTAGCCGTCTTGCCAGCCGGTGATGACGAAGGGCGGCTTACGTAGCTCGCCTGCCTTGGTGGCGACGTAGACACGGGGGCGTCCGACGCGGCCAAGGCCGTCTGCCTGATACTGCGTCAGGGTGAAGGTGGTGTCGCCGCTTGGGCCCTTCTTCTTGTCCCAGCCGACCAGCAAGGGCTTGCCCCCTCGCATCGTCATGCCGAAGTCGGTGGCCGGGCCGGCCAGACCAGCAGGCTTGCCGGCAGGGTCGTAGTACTGGGCTGTGCGGCGCCCGTCGCGCGCGTCCCGCACGACAACGATGACCCCGCGATCACGCCCCGCGAACCAGACCCTCTCGAAGACGGGCTGTGGATCCCCCAGTTCAATCATCTGCGTGGTCCTGCGCGCCGCAAGGTCGACGATTTCCAGACGTGCGAAAGAGGCGCTGTCCGTGCGCAGGACGGCCAGCTTCCCGCCGTCGGGCTCGATGGCGAAAGGATCGTCGACGAAGCCGGTGTCGGGCCGAAGCACGAAAGTCGGGGCGGCGGCGTCGACCGATGGCGGGGGATCAGCCGCGAAGGCGGCGCCCGGAATCGCAATCACCCCCATGACGCACACGCCAGCGAACACCTGTCTAATCACTAGATCCCGGATACCATCATCAACGGCCATTCTCAATTAATCGCCCCGGATCCTCAGGGTATGGTGCGACAGCACAGTACCCCGCCGAGGTCCGGGCCGTGTTTGGTGACGACGCTGGCCTCGCGAAGGTGTTCGGCCGACCCGCCGCAATTCCAGACGCCACCCGTTGCCTGGCAGTCGGAGAACCCCATCCGACGTTCGAGCGGCTGACAAGTTTGGGCCTCGGGCTGGCCGAGGTTGCCGCAGCCGTGCAGATCGTTCGAGGCCGTCCGATCGGGTCCGCAAATACCAAGCGGCGAGGCGGCCGACTGGACCAAAAAAAACAGCGGCGGTCCCGGGGGCTGGGCGCTTTCACAGTCGGTGGGTGAACGACGGGCGACCTCGTCGGCGTTCTTGCAGACGCGCCAGCCGGGGGCGCACAGATCGGCCACGCCGCAGCCGAGACCTGCGCTGTTGAGGCCTGAATTTCCGGCCATGCGATCGCACTGCGGCGTCACCGCGCTGTTCATGAGCAGGCCGGGGACGTCCCAGGCGCCGGCGCAGCCAGCAATGTTTCGCCAGGCATCGACGTCCAGGAAGCCCTCGCGGGTTCCGTCGGCGCAACCGACATCCTCGGGCACACCCGCAACACTGGAGGCTTCGGGCACCGCCGGGTTCGGTCTGTCGGGCCGCGGGGGCCGATCGTCGGATGGCGGCTGCGCCTGGGCGTCATTTGCTGCCTGGGCGTCGAGGGCCGCGTCGGGGGCCGGCGGGGTGTCGTCGTGCAAACCACTGGTATAGGCGCGGCAGCCGGCGAGGAGGGCCAGGACGGCCGTCGAGGGCGGGACGAGAAACCGGCGCATGAAGCCAGATCAGTATTCCACAGGTTTGACGGGCGGACGCGGCGCCGCCATAGTTGGGGCGCATGCGGCGCGCGACGGTCGAGAGAAACACCAAGGAAACGCAGATCCGTCTGACCGTCGGTCTGGACGGCGGCGGGGAGCGTCAGATTGTCACGCCGGTGCCGTTCCTGACCCATATGCTGGACGCGGTCGGGCGCCATGGCCTGTTCGACCTGGACATCCGCGCGCAGGGTGACGTCGAGGTGGATGGACACCACACCGTCGAGGACGTGGGAATCTGCCTGGGCCAGGCGTTTCGCCAGGCGCTGGGGGATCGGCAAGGGATTGCCCGTTATGGCGAAGCCACGATTCCGATGGACGAAACGCTGGTCAGCGCGGTGGTGGACTTCAGCGGGCGGGCGGCGTTCGTGTATCGGGCCGATGCGCTGAAGGGCCGCTGGATTGGCGATTTCGACGCCGAGCTGGCGCGCGAATTCTTCGGCGGTTTCGTGTCGGCGGCGCTGTGCAACCTGCACCTTGAGGTGCGTTATGGCGAGAACGCCCACCACATGGTGGAGGCCCTCTTCAAGGCATTCGCCCGCGCCACGCGCGCCGGCGTCCAGATCGATCCCCGGGTCAGCGGCGTGCCGTCGACCAAGGGCACGCTGACGGCTTAGGGGCCCGCATGAGTCGCCCGCGCATCGCCGTCGTGGATACCGGCAGCGGCAACCTGCGCAGCGTGGAAAAAGCGCTGGTGGCCGCGGGGGCCGAGGTCAGCGTCACCGGCGACGCCGACGAGGTGGCGCGCGCCGACAAGGTCGTCGTTCCGGGACAGGGGGCCTTTGGCGGCTGCGTGGCGGGGCTGGACAAGAATGGCGGGGCTTTGCGCGCGGCCGTGCTGGCGGCGATCGGCAAGGGGACGCCGTACCTGGGTCTGTGCCTGGGTCTGCAAGTGTTGTTCGCCGGCAGCGAGGAAGATGCGACCTGCCGGGGCCTGGGCGTCATCCCGGGGCGCGTGGTCCGCTTCCCGACTGGAATGACCGCCGCGGAGGCGACCGGGCCTACCGCCACGCGGCTGAAGATTCCGCATATGGGTTGGAACGACTGCTGGCGGGGCGAGGCCGCATCGCGCACGTCGGTCCTGGCCGATACGCCCGACGGGACGTCGTTCTATTTCGTGCACAGCTACTACGCGGTGCCTGCGGACGCACGGGACATCGCGCTTCAGACCGAACACGGGCTGCGGTTTTGCGCGGCCGTTGCCCGGGACAACATCTTCGCGTGTCAGTTCCACCCGGAAAAAAGCCAGGTGGCCGGTCTTTCCCTGTTGCGCCGATTCGTCTCCGGGTAGAAAGCCGCCATGCTGGTTTTCCCCGCCATCGATTTGCTGGACGGCAAGGCCGTTCGTCTTGAACAGGGCCGCCGTGACAGCGCCAAGATTTATTCGACCAAGCCGTGGGAACTGGTGAAGGCCTTTGCCGATGCGGGCGCGGCCCGGCTGCACGTCGTGGACCTGGACGCGGCGTTCAGCGGCGGGGCGCAGAACAACCACGCAACCATCAAGGCCATCGCGAATGCCACGACGATGGACGTCGAGGTCGGCGGTGGTGTCCGGACCATCGAGGACTGCGAGCGACTGTTCGCGCTGGGTGCGCGTCTGGCCGTACTGGGCACAGCGGCGATCAAGACGCCCGAGATGGTCGAACAGGCCTGCGCGCATTTCCCTCGGCGCATCGTTGTGGCGGTGGACGCCCGCGCGGGCAAGGTCGCGGTCGAGGGCTGGCAGCAGGACACGGCCGTCGATGCCCTGGACATTGGCGAGGCGGTGGCGCGCGCCGGGGCGGCGGCGGTGCTGTACACGGACATCGGGCGTGACGGAATGCGCACGGGGCCCAACCTCGAAGCGACCGCCCGGCTGGCCAAACGCATCAGCCCCTGTCCCGTGATCGCGTCCGGTGGCGTCGCGCGCATCGAGGATCTGGACGACGTGCGCGGCACGGGCGCGTTTGCCGTCATCATCGGCAAGGCGATTTACGAGCGCGCCTTCACCGTCGAGGAGGCGGTCAAGCGCGCCTTCGTCAGGCCCCTTTGATGCTGGCGCGTCGGATCATCCCGTGTCTCGACGTGGACAGCGGGCGCGTGAAGAAGGGTGTGCGTTTCAAGGAACTGCGCGACGCGGGCGATCCGGTCGCCGTCGCCGCGGCCTATGACCGCCAGGGTGCCGACGAGGTCTGTTTTCTGGATATCTCGGCTTCGTCCGACGGCCGCGCCACCACACTGGACATCGTGCGCGCCACCGCCGAGCAGGTCTTCCTGCCGCTGACGGTAGGTGGTGGCGTGCGCAGCGTGGACGACGTGCGCCGCTTGCTGCTGGCCGGCGCCGATAAGGTCGGCATCAACACGGCGGCGGTGCAGGATCCTGATCTGGTGCGTCGGGCGGCGGATGCCTTCGGCAGCCAGGCCATCGTCGTGGCGGTGGACGCGCGCCGGCGCAGCGGCGGTGACGGGGGCTGGGAGGTCTATACGCACGGCGGGCGCACACCGACCGGCATCGACGCCGTGGCCTGGGCGGAACAAATGGCCACGGCCGGGGCCGGCGAGATCTTGCTGACCAGCATGGACCGCGACGGCACCCGAGATGGTTTTGACCTGGCGCTGACACGGGCCGTGTCGGATCGGGTTCCCGTGCCGGTCATCGCTTCGGGCGGGGTCGGGACACTGGAGCACCTGTACGAGGGCTTGGTGGCCGGTGGGGCCGATGCGGCCCTGGCGGCGTCCATCTTTCATTTTGGCGAATTCACCGTCGCTGAGGCACGCGCGTACCTGCACAGCCGTGGGGTTCCGGTGCGGCAGGTGCCGCCCGCGTCCGCCGGCTAGACGCGGCCCGGTGTTTTTTGCGCGCGCGGCGACAAGCTGTAGCAGAATCGCAATAGCGGCGACGTGACTTTAGACCTGAACCCAGAAGCTGTGTCGGTTCCGCACAACCTGGAACGCCAGGTGCAGGCGCTGCGCGCGTCGTGGCAGCGGGCCGACCGAAACGACCCGTCGGTGCGTGCTGATATCGATGCTGAACTTGGCCGTCTGCGCGAGCTGTGGCGCATGCGTCCCGATCTTTTTGGGGCGCCGGCGATCGCCACGCTGCGCGAGATCTCGTCGGCGGTGCGCGACGCGACGGTGCGCCCGCGCAACCCGACCGCCGCGGCGGCGCTGGGCGTGTTGCGGGACGTGTTTGGCTACGACCAATTTCGGCCCGGGCAGAAGGAAATCATCGAACGCGTTCTGGCGGGGCGCGACTGCGTCGGCATCATGCCCACCGGCGCCGGCAAGTCGCTGACGTTCCAGATCCCGGCGCGGTTGCTGGGCGGCACGACGCTGGTGATTTCGCCGCTGATAGCCCTGATGAAAGACCAGGTCGACGCCGTCCGCGAGGTCGGCCTGCGCGCCACGTTCATCAATTCCAGCTTGCCGCCCGAAGAACGCCGTGATCGCATCGCGGGGATCATCGCCGGCGCCTATGAGCTGGTGTACGCGGCCCCCGAAGGCATTGAACTTTGGGGGGGCAGCGTCCTCGGACGTGCGCGCCTGGGCCTGATTGCCGTCGACGAAGCCCATTGCATCAGCCAATGGGGGCATGATTTTCGCCCGGCTTATCGCAATTTGCACGGCCTCAAGCGGCGCTTCGGTGGCGTGCCGGTGCTGGCGCTGACGGCGACCGCCACGCCGGAAGTCGCGCGCGACATCGTCGACCAGCTGGGCATGGTCGAGGCGTCGGTCTTCCGCGGCAGCTTCTTTCGGCCGAACCTGCGCATCTCGGCCTACCGCAAGGGCGAAGAGGGCGGCGGCATCCGGAACCAGTTGCTGCGCCTGGTGCGCGCGCGCGCCGGCGACAGCGGTATCATCTACTGTCTGTCGCGCAAGGCCGCCGAAAGCACGGCCGAATTCCTGCGCGAACACGACGTGCGTGCGCTGGCGTATCACGCCGGGATGGAGCCGGGCGCCCGCACACGCGCGCAGGATGCGTTCCGACGCGACGACACCGACGTGGTCGTGGCCACGGTGGCGTTTGGGATGGGCATCGACAAATCCAACGTTCGCTACGTCATCCACCGCGACATGCCGCGATCGATCGAGGGCTACTATCAAGAAATCGGTCGCGCGGGACGCGACGGCCTGGCCAGTGACTGCGTGCTGTTCTATTCGTGGGCCGATGTGCTGGCCTACGATCGATTTAGCGACGACAACGTTCCGGCCGAGATAGCGAACCGCAACCGGACGCAGGTGCGCGAAATGTTCCGCATGGCCGACGAACGATCCTGCCGGCACCAGTTGATCACGCGTTACCTCGGTGAACGCATCGACACCTGCGGCTGTTCCTGCGATGTCTGCGGCAATTGGGACATCCTGGCCGAATGCCGGCAAACCATCACGAAGCGTGGCAGGCGCAGCCAATCCCCGTCGGTGGTGGAGATCGAGGCTGCGCCCATCGCCGACAGAAACGACGAACTGTTCTTGCGCCTGAAGAAACTGCGGCGCGAACTGGCGGACGCCCGTGGCGTTCCCGCCTATGTCATTTTCAGCGACGCGACCTTGCTGAAGATGGTCGAACGCCGACCACGTAAGGGCGCCGAGTTGCTGAAGGTGTCGGGCGTGGGGCCGAAAAAGTTGGCGGCCTACGGCGAGGCCTTTCTGGCCCTGCTGGCGGATTAGCCCAGACCGGGCCAGGAACTAGTGCACCGCCGTCGAAATAGCATCATCTTCGGCCGACGATCCGGCCCAGCCGCTTCGTTGCTCCTCCTCGCAATACCTACGGGTATTCCTCGTCGTCGCGCCTAGCCGCTGGCCCGGCTTGTCGGCCTCGGCATTGACGCTATTTCGACGGCGGTGCACTAGTTGGCGCGGTATTCGAACCAGTCGTAGTCGACGGTGGCGGTGCTGGCCACGCCCTGGCTGGTGGCGTACATCCCCACGTAGGCGCCGGTGAACTGGCCGCCGGGGGCGCTCTGGTGGCCCAGGATCGTGCCGTCCGCCTTGGCCTTCATCACCGTCCACTGCTCGGGCTCGGTGGCGTAGGAAAAGATGAAGGTGGTTTCGCGGTGCCCCTCGATCTTCAGGAAGATTCCGCCCGGGGGGACCGTCGCTTCGGCCAGGATCTTCTCGGGTCCCGGACCGTGGCTAATCACGGACAACACCTGCACACCGCCCTTGCTGCCCTTGACCATCCGAATGTGGTGGTTGCCGTTGCGCAGCGCCAGGCCGGCAACATCGGTGTCACCGTTGGGCCGGAATTCCATCCGCGTGCGCACGGTGAAGTCGGCATCCTGGATGCGTCGTCCGATGAATGCCGGGTTTGCCAGGTCGTTGAGAGTTTCTTTCTTGAGGTCCATGCGCAAGTAACCACGGTGCTTGGTCATCGACCAGAAGATTTCGTGCGGCGTGCGGATGAAGTTCCATTGTAGGTCAAGGCGTTTGCCGTCGAAGTGATCGCAGGCCGTGGGCACGGGGACATCGAAGACGGGCAAGGCGGGTCGTCGTTCGATGGTCAGGATGCGGCCCACCCCGGGATTCACCACCGGCCAGCCGTCGCTGTCCCATTTTACCGGCGTGAGAAAGGTTTCGCGGCCGAGGTTGCAGCAGTAGTCATCCACCCCGCGCATTCCGAGGGCGACCATCCACCAGTCGCCCGCAGGCGTGTCCACGAGATCGGCGTGTCCGACGCCGTGAATGTCGAGACCTTGTCCGAATTGCCGGTGGGTCAGGATCGGATTCGAGGGATCAAGTTCGTAGGGTCCGGTGATGGACTTGCTGCGGCTCATCGTCACCGCGTGCGTATCGAAGGTGCCGCCCTCGGCGGCCATCAGGTAGTAGTAGTCGCCTTTTTTGTACAGGTGCGGGGACTCGGGGGCTGGCGCGAAACGGGCGGCGCCCTCGCCGATGTCGTGCACGGGCCCCACCAGCGTCATCGTGGCGAGATCCAGCTCTTGCAGCGTGAGGTAGCGGTGCCCCGAATAAGGCGCCGGGTCGGCGGTCCGGTTCGCGGTCATGTACGTCTTGCCGTCGTTGTCGAAGAACAGCGACGGGTGAATGCGCCAGAACCGTTCGGACAGGACGATCGGTTCGGACCAGGGACCCGCGGGATTCTTGGCCGTGACGATGAAGTTAATGTAGCGGGGGCGGCTTTGCCGGCTGACCAACGTGGTGATGACGTAAAACGTCCCGTCGTGGTAGCGGATGGTTCCGGCGTACACGCCGTCCGATGGGTTGACCTTATCGAGCGCGATTTGCGAAGGCCGGTCGAGCACGTGGCCGATCTGTTGCCAGCTGACCAGATCGCGGCTGTGGAAGACGGGAAGAGCCGGGAAGTATTCGAAGCTTGAAGTGACGAGATAAAAATCACCGCCCACGCGGCACACCGACGGATCCGGGTGGGATCCGGTCAGGATCGGGTTTCGGAAGGTCTTGCTGTTGTCGGCCTCGGTCCCTGCGGCGCCCCCCAAGCCCAGACCGAGCAGCGCCAACGCCACCACGATCCGCCCCGCGCGGGGCCGACGGCTGTAGTTCTTCATCGGGACGTAGTGTAAACGTAGACGCAGCTGCCATGTTCGGAATGATCGGAAACATAGACGCCCTTCTGGCGGCCGCGACCTTCGATGCCAACGGCCTGCTGGCGGTCGTCGCCCAGGACGCCGCTACCGGGATCGTGCGCATGCAGGCCTGGGCCAATGCCGAGGCACTGTCTGCCACAGCGTCGAGCGGACTGGCCACCTTCTACAGTCGGTCGCGCGCCGGGTTGTGGCAAAAGGGCGCGACGTCCGGGAACGTGATGCGCGTCCGGCAGATGCGCCTCGACTGTGACGGCGATTCCGTTCTGTACATCGTCGACGCGGACGGGCCGTCCTGCCACACCGGCGCCACGTCCTGCTACTTCCGCACGCCCACGGCGTCGGGCACGTTGGTCAGTGACGACGGCCCCGCCGGGGCGCCCGCTGCGATTCTTTCCAAGGTGGCGCAGGTCGTCCATGAGCGCGCGCAGGCGCAGTCGGGCAAGTCCTATGTGGCGTCCCTGTTGGCGCAGGGGTGGCCCAAGATCCTGGGCAAGATCACGGAGGAATCCCGCGAGGTCGTCGAGGCGTTGCCTCTGGGTGATGCTGCACACACGGCCCATGAGGCCGCGGACGTGATCTTCCACTTGTTGGTGGGCCTGGAGGCGGCCGGTGTCTCGGTGGACGCGGTGTTCGCGGAGCTGCGTGGGCGCTTCGGAACGTCGGGCCTCACCGAGAAGGCCAGCCGCGAGAACAAGCCGACGTGAGCGGCAGCGTCGCGTCGCCCGTCGGCGCGCCCGGATCCTCTCCGGTCGGCGATATCCTGAGGCCCGGCGGACCCCTGGCGGGGGCGCTCAGTGGGTACGAGGCGCGTCCGGGGCAGCAGGCCATGGCGGAGCGCGTGGCGCGCGCGCTGGAAAACGACGAGCGTTTGTTGGTCGAGGCGGGCACGGGCACCGGCAAGACCATCGCCTACCTGGTTCCGGCGATTTTGTCGGGGCGCAAGGTCGTCGTCACGACGGGCAGCAAGACGTTGCAAGATCAGATCGCGCGCATCGACATCCCGCGCCTGCGCGCCGTCTTGCCCGTGCCGTTCACATTTTCCGTCATGAAGGGCCTGTCCAACTACGTGTGCCTGCGGCGCTTTGACGAACACGCGCGCCAGCTGGCCCTGCCGGGCAACGAGCCCGAGGATCTGCGGCGGGTGCGCGCGTGGATCGACCAGACCGCCTCGGGTGATCGTGCAGATCTCGACGATGTCGCGGACGATGCGCCCCTTTGGCGGGAGATCACGGCGACGCCCGAGACGCGCCTGGGATCGCGCTGCCCCTACTTCGAACGGTGTTTCGTCACGTCGATGCGTCGACAGGCGGCGACGGCGCAGATCATCCTGACGAATCACCACCTGTTCTTCGCCGACCTGGCGCTGCGTTCGCGCTGGCCCGAGGCGCAGGTGCTGCCGCCCTACGAGGCGGTGATTTTCGACGAAGCTCACCAGATCGAGGAGGTCGCGACGGAATTCTTTGGCCTGCATGTGTCCTCGCAGCGCCTGTTTGCTTTGGGGCGCGATGTAATGCGGACGACGGCGATTCCGACGGCGGCCCCGCGCCTGGCCTCGGTCGCCCGTCGCATCCTGGGCGCGACCGAGGCCCTGGCCGAAGCCCTGCGCGACCGCATGCCAGCGCCGCGCGGGGGGGCCGACGAGGTGCGGGTCCCGGCGCCGGAGGATCTATGGGCGCCCGGTCCCGATCGCGAGCACACGCCGCTTGGCCGTTATCACCAACTGGACACGGTGCTTGAGGAAGCCGCCGCGCTGTTCGATCGCCTGTCCGAAGAAGAGCCTGCGGGCGAAACGGGGGCCGGCGCGGCGACCAGCACGGGGCGCGCACCGTCGGCGGGTGCGGCCGCGGCTCTGGGGGGACTCGGCCGTCGCGCATCCGCCCTGCGCACGGAGCTCGGCCAGATGGTGGACACCGCGCGCCGGGATCAGATTCGCTGGATGACAGCGTCGCCGCGCAACGTAAGCCTGCGCGCGTCCCCGGTGGACGTGGCCCCGGTGCTGGCGCGCAGCTTCGATGCGCACGCGGGCGCCATCATCTTCACGTCCGCGACACTGACGACGGCCGACGGCTTTGCGTACATGCGCCAGCGCCTGGGGCTGGGTGACACCGCCGCCGAGGCCACCTTCCCGTCGCCATTTCGCTATCACGAGCAGGCGCTGATCTACGTGGCCGCTGATCTTCCTGAACCGTCCGAGGCGACCTTCCCCGCCGCCGCCGCCGAACGCGCTCTCGAGCTGTGCCGGGCGTCGTCGGGGCGCGCGCTGTTGCTGTTCACGAGCTTCCGCAATCTGCGCATCGCCGAGGAGCACTTGCGCGCGGCGGCGGCCTTCCCCTTGCTGGTGCAAGGCGAGCGCCCGCGACATGTGTTGCTGGAAAGTCTGCGCCGCGAGGTCGGATCGGTGTTGCTGGCCACGCAAAGCTTCTGGGAGGGCGTCGACGTCCCGGGCGAGGCGCTGTCGCTGGTGGTGATCGATCGCCTGCCGTTCTCTGTTCCCGACGATCCGCTGGTGGCCGCGCGCATCCAGCGGCTGCGCGACGACGGCGCGGATCCCTTCAGTGAATACCAGTTGCCGCGTGCGGCTCTGGCGCTGAAGCAAGGCTTCGGGCGCCTGGTGCGCTCGCGCCGCGACACCGGGGTCGTGGCCATCCTCGACGGTCGCATCGCCCGCCGCCCCTACGGCGCAACCCTGCTGCGCAGCCTGCCGCCCGACTGCCCGCGGACGGAATCGCTGGAAGACGTCAGCCGCTTCTTTGCGAGGGCGGCCGTGCGGGGCGCCCCGGGCTGATGGACCGCTTGTGGGCCATCGAGGTCAAAAGCGGACGGCCGCGATTGGGGCCCGGCCTTGATCGGTTCGCGCGGTTTGTCCCTTGCCGAATTCTTCGAGTCGAATCCGGAGGACGTTCTGCAAGCCCTGTAAGGTGCACGGTCGTACAATGGCCGCTGTCGTGTTCACCTCGATCCTCCTGGCCCTTGGCGCGTACGTCCTTGGCTCGATTCCCACCGGCGTTCTGGTGGCGCGGCGGCGTGGTATCGACCTGCGGCACGTGGGCAGCGGCAACGTCGGCGCCACCAATGTCGGGCGGGCGCTGGGCAAGGGTTGGGCGATCTTCGTGCTGGTGGGTGACGCCGCCAAGGGCGCGGTCCCGGTGTTGGCAGCCCAGTGCGCGTTTCCGAGCCACAGGCCCTGGACCGTGGCCGCCGTGGCGCTGGCGGCGATCCTGGGACATATGTTCAGCGCCTTCCTGCGTGGCCGGGGCGGCAAGGGGGTCGCCACGTCGCTCGGTGCCGCTGCGGCCATTGCGCCGCTGCCGGCCCTGGCCTGTCTCGGGCTCTATCTTCTTGTCTTTGTGACCCTGCGCTTGTCGTCGGTCGGCTCGCTGGCCGGCGTCGTGGCGTTTCCTGTGCTGCTGTTTCTTTTTGGCGACCGCCAGTCCGCATCGTTGACCTTCGCGGTGGTGATGGCGCTGCTGGTGATCTTTCGGCACAGGGACAACATCCGCCGCCTGATCAAGGGGACCGAGCTGCGGGCCTAGAACTTGTCCGGGCGCCTTCGTCTTCGCAGCGTCGCGCGCATCGCCTCGACGACCGGTGGCGGGGCCGGTTCGACGCGCAGGGGCCCCTGGGCGACACGGGTAAACGCAAAGCCCATGCGCGAATCGATTTTCTTGGCGAAGACGGCATTGACGTGGTCGCGGACGTGCGCGTCCAGTTCGGCAAGTGGTATCTCGGGGTAGACGCGTGGCCAGGCGACGGCGCCGCCGCCGGGGCTGGCGCCCACCTGCGACAGGGCGGCGCCGAATTGGTCAAAACGCGGTCGCAGCCGCTTTTTCTCGCCGTGCAGAAGAAAGTGTACCAGCGCCCATCCCGTCGCGTAGTGGCTGCGTTCCCAGTCGCCGTGAAACTGTCCCCAGCGCGCGTTGAACAGCTCGGCCATCGGCACCAGCAAGCCTTGATTGGCGACCAGGGATGACTGTTCACCGATCGAGCCAAACCAGACCCGATCGTCCGCTATCACGATGGACGACATATAGGTGGCGAAGCCTTCGTTGAACCAGATCGGAACCGCGGGAAACGTGGCATTGATGAAACCGTGCGCCAGCTCGTGTGCGGCGACCTCGTCGAGGGAACGCTGTTCCCAGCCGTCGTAGATAACCAACGCGCCCTTCTTGCCGTGCTCGCCTATGAACATCCCGCCGACGGTATTTTCCACCAGCTGGCGAAATTCCAGCTCGCCAAATAAAAAGACCTGCAAGGGTGGCGTTGCGGTGTTGCCGAAGAACGAAGCCGCAAGGCCGGCGTGAACGTCCTCCAGGCGCTCGACCACGCGCTCGTAGTCGCGGGCGGGCTGATCCGTGTACACGTGAAAATGGTCGCTCGACACCAGCTTCCAGTCGCCCGGCTGGTGCGCGCAGCCCACGCTGGCTGCCAGCGCGGCGGCCGCCACGAGCGGGCGTGCGAAGCGGCCAGCGGACGTTCTTGCCAGGGTCACAGCGGTGTCATATAGCCGCGCGTGGCCACCGTCGCAACAGGCAAGCGACGTTGCTGACCGCTGACACGGCGGCGACAAATGCGCGCCGGACTACTTCAGCAGGCCGCCGATGGCGGCGTACCAGATCGCGGACATCGTCGCGTAGCCGGCGTCGGTCGGGTGCAGGTTGTCCGAAAGGTAAGCTGACTTGTAGTCGGCGTTGGCCGTGAAGGCGCTGTACATGTCGACCAGCAAGATGTGCTTGCCTGCCGCGGCCCGCGCTTGCACCAGGGCCGGGATGGCCGCGTTGTACGTGCGGACGCGCTGGTTGTTGACGTCGTCCCGCGAGGGCACGATCTGGGCGACCACCAGAACCGCATCCGGCAGGGCCGCCAGAATCTTATCGATCAAACCGGCAAGCCTCTTGGGGGCGTTCGGCTGGTCCAGCGTAACGTCTGTCATGTCGTTGGTGCCGATCATCAACGTGACGATATGCGGCTTGAACAGAAGCAACCTGTCGGGGACGTACATCGAAATGCCCGAGTGCCCCGCGATGGGATCGATCGTGTAGCCGCCGACGGCCAGGTGGTTGCGTGGAAACGGCACGCCGTCCAGGGTGGTGGGCCCGCTGATGAACGAGCCCACGAAGGTGATGTTCTTCTTGTTGGCACGCGCCGTGCGGAACAGCGGCTCGCGGTAACCACCACCCAGGGTGGACCCGACGCCCCCGGTGATGGAATCACCCATCGGCATGATCTTGCAGGGCGTTCCGTCGGTGGGGCATGGGCTCGTCCCCGGGGCAGCGTCCGGTCCCCGGGCCACGTCAGCCCGCACATCTGCCGCAGGGGCGTCAGGCGCTTTGCCGTCGGCGCTGGCGTCGACCGAGGTCGCGTTTACGTCGGCTGCCGACCCGCCGCTATCCGGCGTCGCGGGGACGGGCGCATCGGGCTGCGATTTGGCCTCCTGTGGGGCATCGGCCCTTGCCGGGGCGCCGGCATCGGCCGTTCCCTCAGCAGGTGGATCAACTCCCGGCCCAACGGCTCGCTTTTCGGGCGCGCAGGCACTGGCCAGAAGCGACAAAGCGAGCAACGACGAAGCCAGCAACAAGGAAGACCCGCCACGGCGTGGAACCCGGAACACCGACATCCGCCCGACGGTAACACAGGGACGACACGCCGTGATCGCGCGCACCCGCCGGATCGCACAGTGCCGGCGTGATCCGGGGTCATATCGGCATATCTAAGCATTACCGATGCGAATCAACGAAGACCCTTGCGCGGCGACATTCCGTAATCTTCGGCGGGCCCTGTGAAGAACGGACCACCGTCACCAGTTGTCGTCGCTGCGCCCGACAGCGCGGCCGTACGCATCGGCCGGCGCAGCTTCCTGGGCGCATCGCTTGCCGCCGCCGCCTGTACCCCGGGCCTCCGCACGGGTTCGGCGCGGGTTTCCGGCCCGCGCTTCGACATCCTGGTGCGCAACGGCGACATTTTCGACCCCGAGCGGCGCACCCGCCGCAAAGCAGACGTTGGCGTAAAGGACGGCAAGATTTCGGCGATTGAAGCGAGCTTGCCCGCCGACCAGGCGCGCGAGGTGATCGACGCCGCTGGTCTCATCGTCTCGCCCGGCCTTGTGGACATGCACACCCACTGCTACGGCGGCGACACCTTTGGCGTCAGGCCCGACGATATTGCCGGTAATTCAGGTGTGACGACCTGGGTGGACGCGGGGAGCTTCGACAGCGAACAGGTAAAGGGGTTTCGCCGCAACATTGTGGCACCGTCTCATGCGCGGGTCTTTGGCTACGTCTACCTGTACCCGTCCTCGCGCAACCCGGACCTGGATGCGGTGGACTACGTCCGTAAGGCCAGTCGCGTAACGGGCGCGGCCGTGAAGGCGAATCCCGACATTCTGCTTGGGGTCAAAGTGCAGATCGGAAAGAACATGAACGGCAAATACAGCCCCGAGTTCATGAAAATTTCCCGCGAGATGGGCGATGAATTTCAGATCCCGATCATGGTTCACATCAGCTTTGCGCCACCCAGCACCGACGAGGTGATGGGCCAGGTTCGCGCCCGCGACGTCATAACCCACTGCTACAACGCGCACACACTCGGAATCCTCAACGATGGCGGCGACGTGCTTGCCAGCGTGCGGGAAGCCCGCTCGCGGGGCGTCCTGTTCGACGTCGGCCACGGCGCGGGAAGTTTCAATTTCGAGATAGCGCGCAAGGCCATCGCGGCCGGCTTCCTTCCCGACACGATTTCGACGGATCTCTTCCAGTCGAACTCGATCAGTCGGGTCTTCGACCTTCCAACCACCCTCTCCAAGCTGATGCATGCCGGAATGACGCTTGATCAGGTCCTCCTGTGCGGCACTTTGAATGCGGCGCGCATCGTCGGGCACGTGCCCGGCCTTGGCACCATGGCCGTGGGCGCGCCGGCGGACATTGCCGTGTTGACGGTTGAGAACGGATCCTTCCCGCTGACCGACGCGCAGGGGGACACCCAGACGGCGAAGCAGAGGATTTTCTGCAGGGCCACCATCTGTCGCGGCCTGACGATGGCGCGGTCCGTGGCCAAGCCGGTCTAGGTTCACCGCGTCCGACACAAGGAGGGGGGGCCTCACAGGCAGATGGCGATGACGGCCCCGCAGGCTGCACAGACCGGGGCGCCAGCCTGCGGCGCGGGGCATGGATTGACGACGCGTTTGAGGCACTGGCGCCCGGCGCCGCAATCCTTGTCCGCGTTGCAGTTGACCGCCGCGCTTTCGTAGCAGCCGGCGGTGGACAGCTTGGGCTCGACGCAACCAGGTTCGAGCCACCGGCAGCGATCGTCCTTGCCGCAGGTGGTGGCATCGCGGTAGTCGCCACAGCTGGCGGCAGGAAGCGGCGTGCAGGTCCTTGTCCAGCCGCAGGCGTCCGTGGTTTGTCGGTCGCAGGTGACGTTCGTGGTGTATCCGGGCCCGCAGGCCGCCACCGGGGGGGGCGGTCCGCAATCGTTCTTGGTGCAGGCCGGTGGGGTGGGGCACTTCGTGATGGTCCATCCGCAGGTGCCGGCGGCATTCCGCTGGCACACCGGGCCCGCGACCGTTCCGTCCCAGCATTTTTGCGATGGGACACCGGGGGCCACGCCACATTCGTCCTTGGCGCAGGCAGGTCCCGGGTTGCAGGCACAGGTCGGGCATCCCTGCGCGTCGTTCACGTTTCCGTACTGACAGAAGATCTTGCACACGGGCCCGCACGATACGGCGTCCTTGGCGGGGCCCGGAGCATCGGCCGGCCCATCTGGAGACGTTGCCGCGTCAGAGGGCGCCGGTTTGCACTGGCAGCTGGGGCAGCCTTTGTCGTCCGTGACGTTGCCGTACTGACAGAAGATCGCACAAACGGGGCCACACGACAGGCCGTCCTTTCCAACCCCGGCGTCCGTTCCAACCCCGGCGTCCCTGCCGCCCCCGACGTCACTGCGGGCGCCAACATCGCTGCCAGGGCCGACGTCGCTGACGGAGGTGTGGCCGTCAGTCATCACGGCGCCGCCATCGCCCGATACGTCGAGGGCACTGCTGTCCATGCACGAGGCCATCAGCAGAGCGGAGAACGCCACCAGGGCCAGGTCAACCAAGGGTGTGCGAAGCATCTGGAGTCCTCCCGCGTCAGGGCCACTACCGAACGTCGACAACCGACAAGGGTCAGCAAGGTGCGTGCCGTCACCATTGGACCACAAAAGGCCGTCGGCGCGGCAGCGGGCCGCGGGGAGGCCGCGGTAGGCTCTCAGAGATCTGAGGCTGCCCGGCCTCAATAACGACGGTCTTGGCGTCCGGGGCGCCGGCGCCGGCCCAGGCGCGGGCCTCTTCGACCTTCCATGCGGACTGCTTCGTTATGTCGGTGCTAACCCAGTTCAGCCGGGGCGGCGCGCATGCCGGCGTCGCGCAACAACGCGCGGTCGGCCTCGACGTCGGGATTGCCGGTGGTCAGAAGCTTCTCGCCGTAGAAGATCGATTTGGCGCCAGCCAGGAAACACAGCAACTGCGCCTCACGCGACAGACTGAGCCGGCCCGCGGATAGACGAACCTTGGACTGCGGCATCAGGACGCGCGCGGTGGCAATCATGCGAACCAGTTCCAGGGGATCGACAGGCGCGCGATCGGCAAGCGGCGTTCCCGGCGTGGGCACCAGCGCGTTGATGGGCACGCTTTCGGGATGCGGATCCAGATTGGCCAACGTCACCAGCATCGCGCAGCGGTCAGTAATGGATTCACCCATGCCGATGATGCCGCCCGAGCAGACCGTGATGCCGGCCTTGCGCACGCGTGACAGCGTCTGCAGGCGGTCATCGAAGGTTCGCGTCGTGATGATCGACCCGTAAAACTCGCGCGAGGTATCGAGGTTGTGGTTGTAGGCGGTAAGTCCTGCGTCGGCCAGGCGGCCCGCCTGATCGTCGCTGAGCATGCCCAGTGTCACGCAGGCTTCCATGCCCAGTTGTCGCACGCCCCGGACCATGTCGAGGACGTTGTTGAAGGCGGGGCCGTCCTTCACCTCGCGCCACGCCGCGCCCATACAGAACCGGGTCGCCCCGGCGTCCTTGGCGCGACCGGCCGCTTCCACGACCTCGGCCGGCGTCATCATACGTTCGGCGCCGACGTCGGTGTCATAGCGCGAGGACTGCGGGCAGTAGGCGCAATCCTCGGCGCAGCCCCCGGTCTTCACCGACAGCAGCGAGCAGAGCTGGACTTCTTCCGGTCGGTGGTTCGCCTGGTGAACCGTCTGGGCCCGCAGGATGAGCTGCGGCAGCGGCAAGTCGTGTAGGGCGCGAACTTCGGGCAGGGCGTAGTCGTGGCGAATCACGACCGCGTTTTTATCAGTTGATTCTGCGAAGCACCACCAGGACCCTGAGGGTCAGGCAGATCGCCGCCTCGGCATCCTTGGGGGATCGTTCGACGCGGGCGCCCGAGATGTCGCCCTTGGGCGGCGGGCCGGGGTACCACAGGCCATCGGGCGACTGGCGCGACCGCAGATAGGCCTCGGCCGTGCGCACGCCCGAGTTTTCCTTGCCAAGGCCGATGGCCGTCGCCGTGTCGAGTGCGTCCAGCACGTCGGTATAAAAACGCGGCTCGGTCAGAACCTCCCAGAACGCCGGGGCCTTGCGATCCGGGTAGCGATCGGGCTGCAGGAAGCGCGTCGCCAGCAACTCGGCCGCCCGACGGGCCTCACGCGACGTTCGCCGCACGGATGAGCTAGCCAGGGCCCGCAGCACCATCCCGGTAATGAGGTGACTGGACGGGCGCGCAGCCGAATCGGTGCGCACCCCGCGCCAGGCCCAGCCGCCGTCGTCCTGCCGGCGTTCCAGCAGGTACTGCATGCCCTTTTCCACGCGGGGATCAGTCTCGAAACCGGTGCGGCACAGGGCGGAGACGGCCCAGCCCTGAAAGTGCAGCGCAACCGCCTTGGCCCGGCCCTTGGGTGTCTCGGCCAGGGCAAGATCGGCAATGCCCCCGTCGGCCACCTGGGATGCCAAAAGGACGTCGGCCGCCTTGCGCAGCGGCGCCGAAGCCTCAGAGCCGTCATCGCGGGCGCCCAGATCGCCAAACCGATCTATGCCCCGCAGCGTTGACAGGCAGGTCGCAAAACGCGCCGAGCCCAGGGCCTTTTCCGCCGTCCGCGCCGGGAAGCTGCCGTCCTTGTCGAACTTCTTGGCGTGGGCCTTGACCTCGGGGTAGCTCCAGATTTCGTTCGCAGTCGGCGCCTCGGCGTCGTCGATCAAATCGCGCCGAATCCGCGCCAGAATGCTGGGGGAGCCTTCGCGTAGAAGGCGCGGAATCGGGTCGCTGCCAAGGCGCGCGCGCCACCCCGACAGGGCGCGGTAAGGCGAGGGCGGCGGCGTCAGCGGAGAAAAACGCGGGCGGTTCATGAGCGAAAGGGGGTTCATAGTAACCCATGGGCGCCATTTGGCACGGGGATTCCGAAGTGGTTATCATCCCGGCTTCCCAAGGGCGGCACGACACATGAATCCCGATGAACGACCGTCCAAGCGCGATGCCTTCCTGGCCTTCTTCAAGGAAGGCTGGGTGTCGGTCCATTTGGACGCCCGTCGCCCCGGCGTCGCCGTCCCCCCGGAACTAAGCGAGAACCCGCACCTGGTCCTGCAATACGGGCGGGACATGCCGCTGCCCATCCAGGATCTGGAGGTCACGGATGCGGGCATTTCGGCCACGCTGTCGTTTTCGCGCACCCCGCACGCCACGGCGATCCCTTGGTCGGCGGTCTACATCGTCGCCTGCACCGACGGCCGGGGCGTCCTTTATTACGAGGATGTTCCCGAGGAGGTTTCGCTGATGACCTCCCCGGTGGACGGCGAGACCGGGCGGCCGCTGGATCCCGAGGCGTTCTTGCGCGAAAAGCCCATCCCCGTCCCGGGCGCACCCGTGGAACGTCTGTTGCGGTCGGTTCCAGCCGCCCCGCAAGACGACGAAACGCCGACGGACGCTCAGCCAGTCAGGGGGCCGTCGCCTGTGCCCCAACGACGCCGGCCGCAGCTGAAACTTATCAAGTAGTCGTCAGGTTTCAGGGTCGACGCAGTCCTTGAGAAAGTGCGCCAGTTCGTCGTGTTTGGCCCGTGCGTCCTCGTAGCCCACGCGCACCAACTCGGCTGCGTAAACGCCGTCGAAGAGAATGTAGGACAAAAGGTCGGCCTCGCTGCCGACCTGCGCCCCGGCGAGGCTGCGCAGCAGGCGAATGCCTGGCCCGCCCCCCATGCCCTTGAACTGACCCTTGCGCGCGATCTCGCCGGCGATTTCGCCGAGATCCACCGACGGTCGCAGCATGAATTCGCCGACCGTTCGGTAGGGGGCGCCGCGCGCCTTGGTGATCACGTCATCGAGGCGTTGCTTGTGGGCCTCATCCCCGGCGGCCTTGGCGGCCTCGATGAAGGAATTGAAACGGCGCAGCCGATCGAGATCGTAGTCGATGTGGTCGAGTAGAAAGGCGTTGAGGATCTTGCCGGCAAGAAACGCCGCGCCGGGAAAGGGCATGCTTTCTTCGGGCCCTGTCACCTCGGCCGGCTTGTGGCGCAGACCGACCACCAGGACCTTTTCGGCGCCCAGTCGCAGCGCCGGCGAAAGGGGGGTGTTCTGGCGCAGTCCCCCGTCGCAGAAAAATCGTTCGCCGACGGCAATGGCCGGAAACAGAATCGGCAGCGCGGCCGACGCAATCGCGTGCTCGGGCAGCATCTTCACCGCCTGCGCCCGGACGAAGGGATCCTGGCTCCACGGCGGCAGCGGGGAGCGGCTTTCCACGAACACCACCGACTTGCCCGATCCGATGTCGGTGGCCGTCACGGACAACGAATCGAACGCGCCCGATTGGCAGTTCTTGGTCACGCGCGACCACGGAATCAGGCGACGCACCAGGCGTTCCAGTTGCTGGGTCTGCACAACGCCGCCCAGGCGCCGCTGGCCTTTTTCGACCTCTTCGATCGTACCGCGGCCGAGCAGCGTCGCTGGGGCGCGCATGAATTCTTTGACTCCGAAGGAGACGACCTCTTCGAGCACCATGCTTTCCCAGCGCTCGGCCAGAAGCTGCCCCTGGCGGGCGGCCATGTCCGCCGTGCCGGCCATGAAACAGGCGTGAATGCCGCCGACGGATGTCCCGCTGATGATGTCGAAGTGCACCTGGCCGCCCAGATCGCCGGCCAGATCTTCGCGCAGGTAGCGCAGGATCCCCGCCTCGTAAGCGCCGCGCGCGCCGCCCCCGGAAAGAACCAGGGCCAGTTTCGGACGGTTTCCCCGTCGTGGGGGCGCGGTCGGGCGGCTCATCTATGATTCCCCTGGCGGCTTCCCCTGGCGCCTTCGTTTGCGAACCCACATGGCGATAAACAGCATAAACGGTAGGACCAAATCTTTTGACGCGAACCGGGCTGCGATCTGGCAGGAACAGCCGCTCGCTTTGCCACAGGCCTGGTTGCCGCCGCAGGTGCCGGCGTCGAAAGCCACGTCCCGCGCGGCGTCTGTCACGGCGGCAGGGGGGGTGTCCCCGTCGCAGATGTCGTAGCTTTCGCACAGCCACACGGACGTCGCGCGACACATATCGGCGACGCACGCCTTGGGCCCCCTGACGTCAGCCAGGCGAATGACCGGGGTCCAGGTCTTGCCCTCGTCGTCCGAGGCACCCAGCAAGAAGGCGTCGCCCGCCAGTTGGTCGCCGCCGCACGCCAACAAGCGCCCGTCGCGGAAGTCGAGACAGCGGTAGCGCGGCCCCTGCTGGCCCGATGCCACCGGTGGATCCCAGGTCTCGCCGCCGTCGTGCGAGCTGTACAGGTGCCCGGTGGGCGTGCCTTGCCGTTCCAGGATCGGGCGACCGGCAGCGAATACGGTCTGTCCCGAGGCGCCGAAGGCAAATCCCCACTGTGCCTCGGCGGTGTCCAGGGTCAGAACCTTTCGCCAGGATCGGCCTGCATTTGTCGATTTCCAGATCTGATCGCCCGTGTCGGCGTTCTCGACGCGCACGAACACAGTTTGCGGCTGCTCGGGGTGGACGCCAAGAAATTCCACGGTGCGAACCTCCGGCGGGAACGCGCTGGTCGTGTCGTCCACAGTCCACGTGGCGCCCCGGTTGTCCGAGCGGGCGGCCACATAGGGGATCTTCGCGGCGTATCCGACGACGTACATGACGGCGGCATCCGACGGGGCGATGACCAGGCGATAGAAACGCAGGTCGGCCCCGAAGACTTTGTTGACGACGAAGCCCTCGCCCCCGTCCGTCGACGACAGCACCGTGCGGGGGTCGGACGCCAGCGCCCAGACCTGCGCGGTCGCGCCGCCGGTGGCATCCACGGCAACGTCCCAGACGGTGGAACCATCAACGGCCCCGGTGGCGCGGTGCCAGCCACAGGTGTCGGTCGAAAGGTAAAGGCCCGTGCTGGCGGGTGCGAAGATGCGCCCCCGACCGTCGGTGCGGATGCGGTCAGACAGCCGGCCGCCAAAGCTTTCCTCACACGCGAATTGCCAGCCCTTGCCGTCGGTCCCCGGCAGCAGCAGGCCGAAGTTCGCGGCCATCAACCAAGGGCCGCCACCGGGCACCAGGTAGTAAGAATCGGCCTGGCGGCAAGGGCCCCGCGGGCTTGTGCTTGCGCAGCGGGGCCCCGCCGCGGCTTGTGCAGATGGGGTCGCCGTGGTGCACAGACACACGGCAGCCGCGATGGCCGCCAGGCGACAAACGTTGGGTGGCCTGGGTTGCGACAAGGCTCGCCCCATCACCTTAGAAGTGGCCAGGGATTCGACGCAAGGGACTTTTCTCCCTATTCTGATGGGCAATCACATGTCCGACGACAAGACACCTGGCAAGAACACGCCTTCGGGGAACGCGCCTTCCGCAAACACGCCGTCGCTGCGCCCCGGTGGCGGTTTCCTGCTGGAAAACACGGGGACTGCGGTCATCTTGACGCCCGAGATGCTGTCGGACGAGCAGCGGCTGATGAGGGAGACAGCCGACGATTTCATGCGACGGGAGGTCGAACCCCGGACCGCCGAAATCGAGGACAAGCGCCCCGGCGTCATGCGCGAGATTCTGGGCAAGGCGGGGCAAGTCGGTTTGCTCGGTCACGACATCCCCGAACAATATGGTGGTCTCGGCGGCGACAAGACCAGCTCCAGTTTGATCTTCGAAAGTGCCAGTCGACTCGGCTCGTTCGCGGTCAGTTACGGCGCGCACGTTGGCATCGGCACCATGCCCATCGTGTTGTTCGGGACGCCCGAGCAGCGCCAACGCTACCTGCCGGATCTGGCATCGGGGGCAAAGATCGCGGCCTACGCCTTGACGGAGCCCGGGTCGGGCTCGGACGCACTGGCCGCCAAGACGCGCGCGGTCCTGTCCGCCGACGGCCAAAGCTGGAAGCTGTCCGGCACCAAGCAGTTCATCACCAACGCAGGCTTCGCGGATCTGTTCACCGTGTTCGCGAAGGTGGATGGCGAAAAGTTCACGGCCTTCCTGGTCGAACGCGGCGCGCCCGGACTGACCATCGGCCCCGAGGAACACAAGCTGGGTATCCGGGGCAGTTCGACCTGCGCGCTGTATCTGGAGGATTGCACGATCCCCCTCGACAATGTCCTGGGCGTTATCGGCCAGGGACACAAGATTGCGTTCAACATCCTGAATATCGGGCGCTGGAAGCTGGGCGTCGGGTCGACGGGGGGCGCCAAGTATTGCTTGGAGATCGGCGTCAAGTACGCCCGTGAACGCAAGCAGTTTGGCAAGGCCATCTGCGAATTCGATCTGATTCGGAAGAAGATCGGCGATATCGCCATGCAGACCTTTGTGTCTGAATCGATGGCGTTTCGCACGGCGGGCCTGCTGGACGCCCGCACGGGGCTTATCGATCCCAACGATCCGGCCGCCCAGAAGAAAGAGATCGACGCCCTCGAAGAGCATTCGATCGAGGCATCCATCATCAAGGTGTTCGGATCGGAAATGCTGTTCTGGGCCGCCGATGAGACGCTGCAGATCTTCGGCGGCGCTGGCTACATCACGGACTACCCGATCGAGCGGGTCAGCCGGGACGCGCGCATCAATCGCATCTTCGAGGGCACCAACGAGATCAACAGGCTGTTGGTGCCGGGCACGATCCTCAAGCGCGCCATGCAGGGGCGCCTGGGTCTGATGGCGTTCGTGGGCCAGGTCCTGGCCGAACTTGCCGATCCGACGAAGATCGATCGCGTGGTGGCGGGCGGGCCGCTGGGCCTGGAACGGCAGAAATGCGACTTTGCCAAGCGCGCGGTGGCGTACGCCGCGTCGCTGGCGGCGCAGAAGTACATGCAGCAGATCTCCGACAAGCAAGAGCTGCTGGGTGTTTTGGCGGACGCCATGATTGCCACCTACGCCATGGATTCTGCCATCACGCGCTCGTTGCAATTGGTGACCGCCCAGGGCGAGGAGAAGAGCCGCATTCCGCTGGCGATGACCCAGCTTTACGTCGCGCAGGCGTACGAGAAAGTGTTCGACAGCCTGCGCGAGATGTTGATGTGGATCTCCCAGGATGACGAATGGGGTCGGGAGATCCGTGACATCAACAATTACTACTCGCTGTGGCGGGTAAATACGTTTTCGTTGCGCAGAAAGATCGCCCTTCACACGATCGACGCTGGCGGCTACGCGCTTTAGGCCGTTGTCCCTCCCTCGAACACCGTCCGGGAAGATCCTCGGGCCCCTGGATCGATTTGACCTCGTGTTGCTGGGGTTGATGGTCACGACCTTTGTGGCCGTGGCCAATCTGCCCTTCGCGCCGAAGAAATTCGGCGATTACGACTTTCACATCGAGGCGAAGAATCTGGCCTCCTTCCTGCGCGGCGCAGGTGGGTTCGAGACGCTGGCGTTCACGCGTGCGCCCGGTCCGTCGCTTTTCTATGCGGTTCCGTATCTGTTCGTCGCGCCCGGCTCGCAGATCTGGCCCTTGTGGGGGACGTTCGTGGGTCTGCTGGCGTTCCACGCCGTCGTGTACATGGAGCCCCGCTATCTTTTCCCCTGTCGTGTGATCATCGCGATCATCGGGTCGACCGTGCTGGAAGCGCCCGTGCGGCGGGTGCTGGCAAGACGCAAGATGCCTGCCGCAGAGGTCTAAGAAAAGGTCCAAGAAGCCCTGCCGTTCGTCACTGCCAGCGAACACGGACGGGCACGTCTGGTGGCAAGTCGCCCCATACCGCGATCCAGTCGGTCCAGTGACGTGTTCCCACTGGGCGACCGACGCCCCAGCGTATGCTTGCTTCCGCCCGATCGGGCGGCAATAGCACCGTATAGTCACGCAACACCGTGCCGCTCCGGTTGACCAGTTCGACTGCGCGGTCGCCGATGGGCGCAACCTCGACCTTCTGGATGTTGCGGAACCAATCCGCGACGTCCGAAACTATCGGGTTCCAGAGGCGCCCGGCGGCGACGGATTCTGCTAGTGCGTCGACGAAGGTCAGCCATGCGCTGGATGGGGTGCCCCGGGTCTCCGATTCGAAAAGACCCGCGACGTAGGGCTTGTGGCTGAGCAGATAGATGTGCCCGACGTGGATGCCCCGTTCATTCGTCAAAGCCTCCAGATTTGCGGGCGTGTACGCGTCCCGGATGTGCACGATCTGGTTTGTCGTGAACATCAGCATGTCGTCGCGGCGCACCTGGCCGAGGGGCGCGGGACGCTCGGGATAGAAGGTCGGCGCCATCTCCAGAGCCTCTGGGCGTTCGTATTGTTCCGGCGGTGTTCCGCTGATGGCCAGCCCCCGCTTGAGAGGTTCCTGCAGAACCTGGATCACCGCGCGTAGATCGTCCGCACCGATACGACCCGTTTGGTGAAGCTGCATGCCCAGTCGCCGAACAGCGGACATCACGTTGCGGACCAGGTTCCCGCGCTGACCCCGCATTCGCGTGTCCAGTAGGCAACGAACATAGTGCAGGGCAACGGGCCACGCACCGTGCTGAAGGTGGCGTGCGGTGGCCGACAGGACCAAGGACCCGTCTTCGGCGGGCGCTTCGATGAGATTCAGCGACGCCACCGGGTCAGAGGCCACATCACAATACGACCACAAGTTCGTGATGCCGTGATCGCGGAGTTGGTCGAGTAGCCTGTATTGAGGGTTGGTGGCCCCACCCATCGTGTAGCAGTACGAAATGGTCATGCCGTGGTCGATCCAGGTTCGCGGATGCCAGCGCGTCACGAAGTCGGTCAGACCTTGGCGAAAATCTTGGGGCGACACCGTGCCCCATTGGCTCAGGGCGTGCGGGACGATCTCGCTGCCGTCCGCCGCCAGCGCGGAGATCAATCGCAAGTAGTCGGGTTCCGCCAGCGACGGCGCGGGGGCCCAATCCGGCGGCTGCGACGGGAAATGAAAGGTTCCCTTGCTCAGTTTCAGTCCACGGCCTGTCCACCCCGGTCGGCCATGCCGTCCCTCAAGCAACACCTCCAGGCCCTCGGTGTAGTCGAAGTCCGGATGATCGGTGATCACAAATGTCGCCTCGGCCCCCGCCGGAAAGCGGGCCGGCACCATCGGGGCGACGCTCGGCGGCTGACTCTCGCGCCGGAGCGTGAAGTGGAGGGTGGCGCTGTGGCCAACGTCCCAGCGTGCGGCAGCGACCGAATGAGCCCCCCCGGGGAACTGGACCCGGGGATGAAGGGCCGCCGCGTCCATGATGACGCCAACCTTGAGCCGACCAGCATCCCAGGACAGGCGGCAGGCCGCACCGCTGCCGACAGTGCGCAGTTCCATGGTGGAACCGCTGGCGGCAACGTAGCGCACGACGAGCGGTGTAAGTTCACTGATGGACGACGTCTTGGTCAAACGGCGCCAGCGCAGTTGTCGATCGAGGAAGAAAGGCGCCTGCGGCGCTTCACATTCCAGATTCGCCACGAATGACTGGACCACCGTCGGCAGGCCCGCTGCCAGGGTGAGTGAAAGTTGCAGCCCGCCGTCCCGAGGCTGTGCGCGCGCTTCGAGAGTCAGGCGGTCGTCACTCCAGCGCCAGACCCCATCGGCGTCAACGGACCAGCTGCCGGGGGAACCTTGATCAGCGGACGAATCGTCCTCGGACAGGTAGCGACAAATGGGAGGCGAGG
This sequence comes from Myxococcales bacterium, assembly GCA_025350815.1. Taxonomy (GTDB): domain Bacteria; phylum Myxococcota_A; class Polyangia; order Fen-1088; family Fen-1088; genus JANXXE01. The sequence goes on from JANXXE010000060.1 coordinate 31,127, forward strand.
CCGTCAGTCGCGCCCCGTCGAGTTCGAAGAACGAGTGCGAGTGGTTCATGAATCAGCCAACCTTGACACCCCGAAGGGGGCCGATAATAGTCTGAACACGTCGGTGCAATCCAGAAGACCGACGACGTTTTCTTCATGACGGCTTCGCAGACCGCCCCGGACGCCACCGCGCTGGCCGACCTGTTGCGATTGCCGCTGAAGCCGGCCGACTACCTCAGGCTGGCGCGACAGATCGATGCGCGACCCGGGGCCAGGCGCCACGTTCACATCCTGGCGTCGTTTTCCGTCGAGTTCATGGTGCCTTATCTGAAGGTCGAGGCGTTTCGCCTGGGACTATTGTTGTCGGTGTCCGTGGGCCCTTACGGCCAGTTCGAACAACAGGTGGGCGACACCGGCTCGGCGCTGTGGAAGCAAGACAACGATGCGGTCGTGCTGTTGCCGCGCCCGGAGGACGTCGACCAGTCGCTGTTCCGTGAACCGGGTGCCCACGACGCATCCGAGCGGATGCGCGCGTTTCGCAGCCGTTTCGTTTCGGTTGCCAGGGACGTGCGCCGGCGCGCGCGCGCGACGATCCTGGTTGCGGACGCAGCGCCACCGTCCGCGCCGCTCGGCAGTCCCGCAGTCGCGGCCCTGTGTCACGCTATCAAGGAAAGCAACCTGGCCCTCGCGAGCGAAGTCGCCGGCATCGGCGATGCGCACGTCTTCGACTGGCAGGGGACGGTGGCTTCCTTTGGCGCCGCGCGCTTCGCAGATGCACGCCTGTGGTACCTGGCAAAGATCCCCTGCGGCCCGGAAGGCACGGTCTTCGTCGCCCGGCGATTGGCCCGGCGGCTGGCGGCGGCGTTCGTGCCGCGCGCCAAGTGCGTGGTGGTGGATCTCGATGACACCCTGTGGGGGGGCGTGCTGGGCGATGACGGCATCGAAGGTCTTCAGTTGGGCGACGACTATCCCGGGATCGCGTTCAAGGAGGTTCAATACCGACTAAAGGAACTGGGTCGCGCCGGCGTTCTACTGGCGATCGCGAGCAAGAACTACGAGGAGACGGCGCGGGAGGCGTTCGCGCGCCACCCCGAGATGGTGCTCAAATGGGACGATTTCGCGGCTCACGCGGTGAACTGGAATCCCAAGGCCGACAACATCCGGGAGATCGCACGGAAGTTGAACATTGGATGCGACAGCCTGGTGTTCATCGACAACGACGAGCTTGAATGCTCGCTGGTGCGACAGCAGATCCCCGAGGTGCACGTGGTCTGCCTGGGCCGGGATCCGCTGCGCTTCGAAGCCTTGATCGGCGACATCGCCCCGCTAGATCGGCTGACCGGGACGGCCGAGGATGCCGCGCGCGCCCGCATGTACCAGCAGGATGCGGCCCGATCGACCCTGCAGGCCGCCGCCGGGACCCGCTCGGAATTTCTGACTGGCCTGCGCATGCAGGCGACGGTGGGTGCGTGCGATGACAGCACGCTGACTCGCATCGCGCAGCTCATCGGCAAGACGAACCAGTTCAATCTCACAACGCGGCGGCGCCTGCCCGACGAGGTGCGGGCGCTCGCCGAAAATCCCAGCGCGCGCGTTCTATACCTGCGTCTCGCCGACATCTACGGGGACCTGGGCCTGGTATGCGTTGGCATCGTGATGGCCGGACCCACCTTGCCAGCCGTGTGGACCATCGATTCATTTCTCATGAGTTGCCGCGTGATGAACCGCGGCGTCGAGGACGCGTTTCTCGCATTTGTCGCACAAAGCGCTGCGGCCGGTGGGGCCAAACGCCTGGTCGGAGAATTCATCCCGTCGGCGAAGAACCAGATCGTCCGCGACTTTTATACCCAGCGTGGCTTTGCGGGCCTGCCCGACCGGGGCGACACCAAACGCTTCGATTTGGCCCTGGAGCCGGGCGTTTTGACCTGGCCTGCGCAGATTCTTCGACAGACTGACTAACGACCAGCGACGCGTCGGGCGCGTGGGAACAGCCAGTACGGCAGGCCGAAACGTCGGGCCACATCAAGGTGCCAGTCGAGGAATCGTTTGGCGTCGACCAGCGCGACCTTCAGGCCCTTGGGCGAGCGAACCTGGGCGAACCCGTTTTCGACTATCAGCCGGGCGAAGGTCACGGTGGCCCCGTAGTTCTCCGCATCGGCCCGCTGCCACCGCATCATGCGGGTTTCCTCGACCCCGTTTCGCAAGAAGGTCAGGGGCGCTTCATAGTGAAAATCCGCAAACGGGCCGTCGGCGCCCAGTACATCGAACACACAGTGGGTCATGGTCAGGGGTCGGATGAATTCGATTCCGAGGACCAGGACCTTGGCGTTTTGAACACCCAGCTCCCACCACGGGCTGCCCACGCCGTAGTGCGTGTGGGCGGACAGTTCGTAGAAGTCACGCGTGAAGTGCGCCGCCAGTCGGCCCTTGGCGCTGACGGTGGCGGCCGGAATGGGACTGCGCAAAGTGCCCGGCGTGCGACGGAAGGCCTCCGTCAAGATTCCATACATGGATGGCGAGCGATCCAGGTCGAGCACCATGCGATCCCCCGATTTGATCTTGATGGGGGACGTGGGCATCAACAAGGTCCCGTCGCCGCCAACGAGTTCCAGCAGCATCGACACCACGGCAGATGGCTTGGCTTCGAGGTGGCGCATCCCGTCCCAGGCGGAATGGACCATCAGGACATCGCCACGTCCAACCCCCAGCGCCACCAGCGAATCACGAAGTTCGTGCAGACTGATGACGGGCTTGGAAGCCGACGTCGCCTGGGTCGAAGGCCGTCGCACCCACTTGTTGATGCGCTGTCTGACGGACGAAAAGCGGCCGTCGCGAAAAACCGCCCGACCCATGACCTCACCTGTGGCCAGAAGCGCCTGCTGGAAGGAGAGGTCGGTATTCGCAAAACCGTCTACAAGGTTCCTGGCAAGATTCATGACAGCGATGCGATCCCTTTACCACGGCAGCAGCCACACACGGCAGAAGCCACAAACGATAAGACTGGCGCCTAGTTGCAATGAATCCGCCGGGTGGAGTACGGTAACCCCCCATGCTTTCCAACCGGGAGTTCTCCAAGCAAGTCGACGAGCTGCGATATCCAGAGCAGGTCATCGTCCCCCTGGATCCTCCCTTCGTGAACGGCAACGGCGAGATTCAAAATATTCTTCTTGAGCGCTTCACCAGCGCCGCCATTATCCGGTCCGTCCCGGGCGCCATCCGCGCGAACCACTACCACAAAACGGACTGGCACTACTCGTACCTGGTCTCCGGGGAGATCTGGTACTTCTGGCGGCCGCTCGGCGCGAAAAGCCCCCCCGAAGCGGTGCGCGTGAAGGCCGGGCAAATGTTTTTCACGCCGCCCCTGGTTGAACACGCGATGGTCTTCCCGACCGAGTCAGTCTTCTTGACGTTGGCGAAGAATATCCGGGACACCGCGCATCACGAGGAAGACGTCATCCGTGTGCCCCTGGTCGAGGTGAAGGCCAACCCGAATCACCCGGCGCGGTACCAGGTCTTTTCCGGTGGGGTGGAGCTGTCCGGGTGGTAGCAGCGTCCCGAAGCCGCCAAACGTGCGCGCTGTGTGAGTCGAAAGCCCTTGCCGCCGTGATGTCGCTGGCGGCCACCCCGCCGGCCAACGAATTCGTGCCGGCCAGCGATGCCGGAAAACCGCAGGATTGTTTCCCTTTGACCCTGTTGCTGTGCGGACAGTGCGGCCACCTGCAGCTGGAATGCATCGTGGATCCCGAGCGGTTGTTTCGAAACTACGTTTACGTGTCGGGCACGTCGCCCGTGTTCATCGAACATTTTCGTCGATACGCGGCCGACACCAGCCGGCGCTTTGGTCTGGGCGTGGCATCCTCCGTCGTCGAGATAGGCTCGAACGACGGCACGCTGTTGAAGCAATTCCAGGCGCTGGGCATCGGCAAGGTGTTGGGCATCGATCCAGCCCGCAAGATCGCGCAGCAGGCCCGCGACGAAGGTGTTCCCACGCTGGAGGCATTTTTCGCGGAAGCCACCGCCCGGGACATCGTCCGCGACCATGGCCCGGCTGATCTCGTGGTGGCCAACAACGTCTTCGCCCATGCCGAGGACCTGTGCGGCATCGCCACCGGCGTCCGCACGTTGCTCAAGCCCCAGGGCGCGTTTGTCTTCGAGGTGTCGTACTTGGCTGACGTCGTCGACAAGCTGCTGTTCGACACCATCTATCACGAGCATCTGTCGTTCCACGCCGTCCGCCCGTTGGCGGGATTCTTTCGCCGGCTGGGCATGCGGCTGTTCGACGTCGAGCGTCTGGACACCCATGGCGGCTCGATTCGCTGTTTTGTCGCGCGCGAGGAATCTGCGCACGCCGTATCGCCGGCCGTCGGCGCGGCGATCGCGGCCGAAGAGCAAGCGGGGCTGTTCAGTGCCGCGACCTACCAGGCGTTCAAACGCCGCATCGGCGAACGCGCGACGCAGCTTCGCAAGAAACTGGACGGGGTGGCCGACCGCCGCCACAAAGTCGCCGGCTTCGGCGCGCCCGCCAAGCTGACGACGCTGATGTACGAATTCGGCATCGGCGCCGATGACGTCGGGTTCATCATCGATGATTCCCCGTGGAAGCAGGGGCTGTTCACACCCGGGAAACACATTCCGGTCGTGCCGTCGAACAAGCTGTACGAGGCGGCGCCGACTCACTGTATTGTCTTCGCCTGGAATTTTTCCGATTCGATCGTTCGTAAACACACAGAATTTTCGGCCCGTGGTGGGCAGTTCATCGTTCCTCTTCCGAACTTTCAGGAGCTCTGATGGGATTTCTTCTCGACAGCGATATCGACGAGCTCTGTTCGTCATTGGGTGAATCGGCGCGCGACTTTGCCGGCCGGCGCATCTTGATCACCGGCGCCCGCGGCTTTCTGGGCCGCTACTTCACCGACGTCTTTTTGCGGCTGAACGCCAAGGTGTTGAAGGACCCGTGCGAGGTCATTGCCCTCGACAACATGATCACGGCGGGACAACTGGGCGCGGATCTACCGAAGGATCGCAGCTTCGCCTTCGTCAACCACGACATCATCAAGCCGTTCTATCCAGAACGCCCGGTCGACTTTGTCCTGCACGCAGCCGGCATCGCGTCGCCGTACTACTACCGGAAGTGGCCACTTGAAACGCTGGAGGTCGCGACCACGGGCCTCAAGAATATGCTGGAGCTGGCCAAGGCTTCGGGCGCGCGTTTGCTGTTCTTTTCGTCGAGCGAAATATACGGCGATCCCGATGCGGCGCACGTGCCGACCAAGGAAAGCTACAACGGCAACGTTTCGTCGCTCGGCGCGCGCGCCTGCTACGACGAATCCAAGCGCCTAGGCGAGACGCTGATTCGCATCTACCACGAAAAATTCGGCGTCAAAGGCATGATTGTCCGCCCGTTCAATGTTTACGGCCCGGGCATGCAGAAGCTGGACTACCGCGTTTTGCCGAACTTTGCGGCGAAGATTCTCGCCAACGAGGCCGTGACCTTGTACGGGACCGGGAAGCAGACCCGCACGTTCTGCTACGTGACCGACGCGATTCGCGGCTTCCTGCAGGTCTTGCTGAAGGGCGAGCCGGGCGAACCGTACAACATCGGTAACCCGAGCCCCGAGATCTCGATGGTGGATCTGGTCAAGACCATCCAGACCAGTACCAATCTGACGGTGAAGGCGAACATCGCCGAGCACCCGGATTCGTACCCCGCCGACGAGCCGCAGCGCCGCTGTCCGGACATCACCAAGGCGCGCATTCAGCTGGGCTACGAGCCGAAGGTCGCGCTCGACGAGGGCCTGCGCCGGTTCTTCGACTGGGCCCAGGGCGCTTACAAGTAGCCGAAGCGGCTTGCACGAAGGATCCCCCGCATGATCCGCCTGGGCTTGGTGGGGGTCGGTCGCTGGGGCCAGCGCTTCATCGAGACGGTGGCCCGCCGGCCGACGCGGGACGCGGCGATAACCTGTTTCGCCCGCGCGAAAGATGCCCGGGATGTCCAGATTCCGGGCGCGACGCAGGCCGGTGACTGGCGAGAAATTCTCGACGGGCACCTGTGTGACGGCCTGCTGGTTGTCACGCCGCCCGACAGCCACGTCGAGATTGTTGCGCACGCCGCTGCTGCCGGGATGCCGGCGCTGGTGGAGAAGCCCTTGGCGCTCACCGCCGACGAGGTCCGACGGCTGGCCAGGGTCCTTGATCAAACGCCACGCGTGCCGGTGTTGGTGGACCACATCCACCTGTATTCGCCGCAGTTTCGCAAACTCAAGCAGCTCGTCGCGGAACTGGCCATGACTGTCGAGGAGATCGAAAGCGTCGGCTGCGGCGTGGGCCCGGTGCGGGACTATTCGTCGCTACTGGACTACGGCCCGCACGATCTGTCGATGTGCCTGGATCTTCTCGGACTGGCCGAACCCCGGCGCCTGGGACCAGCGCGCATGCGAAAGACAGCGGCCGGCGAGCTGTACGAGTTCGACCTGCAGATTGGCGGCGCCGTGGCGCATATCAAGGTGGGGAACGGCGCCACCGCCAAGCATCGGCTATTTCGCGTGTCGGGCGGGGGACACACCCTCGCCTACGACGATCTGCGCGCGTTCGACGAAAAGCTGTTGCTGGACGGACAGCCCGTTGCCGTATCGAACCGCAAGCCTCTCGACACCGTCGTTGATGAATTCGTTGACACCGTGGCGCTTTATCGTCGGGCAGGCGCCGTCGCAGGTCCCGTCGGCCGCGGCGGCGTCGAGCTGGCCCTCGCGGTCGCCGAAATCATCGACGATGTGACGGGGCGGCTGGCAACGCCCACGGCCTGAGCGTGGGTCGCGTTCATGTCGTCCGGGCTGATCCGTGTTCAGACGATGCCCTTGCCCTTCAAGATCTCGAGAATGACTTTTACCGAAAGCATGTCGGCCATGTCATCGGGTGTCCCGCGCTGCTATCAATCGACAGTTGCTCGCGTGGGACGTTGAAGACATTCGACATGACTGTGAGGAGGCGGTCGAGGGTGTTCATGCTTGGCCGATCACGTGTATTGACACCCCGAAGGGGCGCGATGGAAGGTGGGCAATACTAGATCATGGGCCGCAGTCCCCCAATACGTTCCATCCACAAGGGTCTCGTGGGCGCGCGGGCGCTGGTGGGCTCGCCCTACCTGGGTGATCCCAAACTCAGGCGCGCCTACGACGACGAGATCGCCCCGCGCACGCAGGCTGCTTTGGCGAAGATCTTTGCCGAGGTGCCCATTCGCGTGACCCGGGCGCTCGATCTTGGGGCCGGGACGGGTGCGGTGGGGGCCGCCATCCGGACACGTTTCGGCAAGACCGTGGAACTTGTTTCCGTGGATCAGGTCGCGGGGCCGGGGATCGTCGTGGCGGATCTGCGTCGCGGGGCACGGCCCGCCGGCGTCAGTGGTCGCTTTGACCTGGTGGTGGCCGCGCATCTGCTGAACGAGCTGGCCGTCTCCGTCGACATCGAGGCACGCACGCAGCTGGTGGTCGGCTGGTGCGAGGAACTGCTTACCATCGGGGGCACCTGTGTGCTGGTCGAACCAGCCTTGCGCGAGACCTCGCGTGGCCTGCTGGCGGTCCGCGATGGGGTGGTCGCGCGCGGCTTGCACGTCGTGGCGCCGTGTTTCTGGCGTGGTCCGTGCCCGGCGCTGGCGCGCGAACGGGACTGGTGCCACGACACCGCCCTTCCCAGCACGGAGGCGGCCCGCCGCGGTGGACAGCGCGTCGACTTCAGCTACCTGGTTCTGCGGCACGCGCCGGTGACGGAGGCCGTCGCGGCGAATGTTTGGCGGGTCGTCAGCGATCCCTTGAAGGACAAAGGCCGCTTGCGGTTCTTCGGTTGTGGCACAGCCGGTCGCGTGCCGTTGATGCGCCTGACGCGGGATCGCAGTGACCGCAACCGCGCGTTCGAGGACGTGCGGCGCGGCGACGTCATCGAGATCGCCGCCAGCGCCGGAGCGGGCGACGACCTGCGGGTGACAGCCGACACCGCGGTCTCCGTGCGCCGACACCCGTCCTGAAGCCGGGTTAGAATCGCCCACCGATGGCCCCCCCCGACGACAAGTTGCCGGCACCCGCCCCGCCGGTGTCGTTCGATCCGCTGCTGGGAAGTACCCTCGGTGGTCGCTACACGATAGTTCGGAAAGTCGGCGAGGGTGGCATGGGGGCGGTTTACGAGGCCCAGCACGTCGTCATTGGCAAGCGGGTGGCGGTCAAGGTCTTGCTGGAAAAGTTCTGGGAGAAGACCGAACTTGTCGCGCGTTTGCTTCAGGAGGCCCGACTGGCCAGCTCCATCGGCCACGAGAACATCGTCGATGTCACTGACTTCGGCACGACCAGCGACGGTCGCTCGTTCGTCGTGATGGAGTTTCTGGAAGGCGAGTCTCTGGCCAATCTGGTGACGCGAGACGCTCCACTGCCCATCGAGCGTTGTCTGCGCATCGGCCGCCAGGTCGCGGGCGCCCTCGGCGCCGCACACGCGAAGGGCATCGTCCATCGCGACGTCAAACCGGAAAACGTTTTTCTGGTCAGGCGAGGCGAGATGGACTTCGTCAAGGTGGTGGATTTTGGTGTCTCGAAGGCGGTGCGCACGCGCGACGACAGCGCCGAGGGCCAGCGTCTCACGCACACCGGGATGGTCCTTGGCACGCCGCTGTACATGTCACCTGAGCAGGCGCGCGGCGACGACGACGTCGACAGCCGGGCGGATATCTGGGCGGTCGGCGTAATGCTGTATGAATGTCTGACTGGCGAAGTGCCGTTTCGTGCCACGAACTACCTGGGCGTGATTTCCCAGGTGCTCACGCAGGATGTGCAGCCGCCGTCGCAGTTGCGCCCCGAACTGGGTATCCCCGGCGCCGTCGAGGCTGTCGTGATGCGCGCCATGGAAAAGGATCGCGACAAACGCTACCGCGTGATGTCCGATGTCGAACGGGATCTCGATCGTTTGCTGGCCGGCGACCAGAACGTGGGCGTTCCCGGGCCAGCCCCCGTAGTCACGGGTCCCGCCGCCCGGGTGGGGCCCCGCTGGCACCTCGCCGTCGCCGCGCTGCTACTCATCGCAGTGGGGATTGCTGTCGCTCTTGTGCGCGTGGAGGACCGGCCACAAACGACCGTGCCGCCCTCGTCGCCGCCCTCGTCGCCGCCCTCGTCGCCGCCCCCGGCGCGTGTCGCGCTAACCCCCGCGGCGGCGCCGGTCCCCGTGTCCTCCGCGCCGCCTTCGCCCCAGCCCGCCGCGATTTCTAGCAAAGGCGAACCCGCGGTGCGCCCGCAGCGTTCGCGGGCGCGCAGTTCGGCGGCGACCCCTACCGCGCCCGCGGAGCCATCAGCATCGGAGACGCGGCTGATTTTCAAGGGCGACGATGTGCTGCCCAATCCGAGGGATCTTCAGGGCACGCCCCCACAGAGTCCCTGATCAGGTAATCTCGGCTTTCCCGTGCGCTCCGCCGTCGTACCCGCCGCCGTGGCCTTCTGGCTAGCAATTGCCGTCGCCGCTTTACCCGCCAACGCCCAGTCGCCCGCCGGCAAGGCGCGGGATTTTTACAAGAGCGGGTCAAGCTTGTTCGAGTCAGGCAACAAGGACCAGGCGCTGATCGAGTTTCAGCTCGCCCAGGAACTGGATCCCCAGCTGGACTACATCTTCGCGATGGCCCAGTGCGAGTATGGTCTGGGCAAACTCGAATCGGCGCTCGTGCACTACCAGCAGGTTCTCGCCCTTGAAAAAACGGGTACGCTGGCCGACACAGCGCGGCTGCGCATCGAGGCTATCGAGCGGCGCCCGAGCACCCTGGTCATCAATTCGGCGCCCGCGGATGTGCAGGTGCAGATTATCGGTGGCGGGCGGACCCTCAGCGGGCAGGCACCGAACAATTTCGAGGTTCCAAGCGGCCGCTACAAGATCACCGTCAGCAAGGACCGCTACGTCACGCGAACGCAGGACGTATCAATCGGCATCGCGCAGACGAAGCCCCTGTTCTTTCAGCTGGCACCCATTCCCGCGACCCTGGAAATCGTGACCCATCCAGCAAATGCGACGCTGTATGTGCGGGGCAATCGCGCACAAAGTCCCTACAAGCAGGACGTCGAGGCTGGCACCTACGAGATCTACGCCGAGGCGAACGACTACGGTGTTCGCCGCGAAACTGTCGTGCTCAATCCGGGCGACAAGCGCACCGTCGATTTTGCGCTGCCCTACGTGCAGCGTTCGGGACGCCCTGAGCTAATTGGCTTCTGGGTCGGCATGGGGGCGGTGGGTACCGGTGGCGCGGTCCTCGCGCGCTTGCAGAATCCGATGACCAAGGCCTCGACGCCCGCGTCCTTGACCCTGGTCGGCGCGGCGGCGGCGGTGGGCGGCATCGGTGGTGCGCTGGTTTCGCGCGCCTTCGTTCCGGATTACCTGCGCGACAATCTGGCCTTGTTTCGCATCGGCGCCATGTGGATCGGCGCCACTGAGGGAGCGGCGATGGGCCTGGCCCTTTCCCACGATCTGTCGTGGGGCTGGCTGGGCGGCGCGGCTGGCCTGGGCCTCGGGACGGTGGCAGGAACCGTCTTCGACGATAGGGCGCCCAACTATGGGCGCGTCGCGATCATTCAAAGCGGGGCCGTGATGGGGGCCCTGGTCGGGGCACTGGCAATTCCTGCGCTCAAATTCGACCCTGAAAACAGCACCCCGCGTGGGGTTCTGGTGGGTCTGAACATCGGTCTGGCGGCGGGGCTGGCCCTTGCCTATCTGCCCGACCAACGTGTCTACGGACCCACCTGGAAACGCGTCATTCTTGTCGATCTTGCCGCTGCGGCCGGCGCCTTTGCCGGCGCGCTGACCGGGACGGTCGACAACTGTATCGGCCAAGCCGCAAACGAGCAGTGCAGCTTTCAGTCCAATTCCCGTACGGCGAAGATGGCGCTCGTGGGCGGAGCGGTGGGCCTGGTGGCCGGCTGGCTGCTGACCAGCGGCTTCGACAAGAACAACACGGAGCCCGGCGAAGCTCCGCGGCACGCGCTTTTGCCCACGCCGTCCGCCATCGCCGTTAGCAAGGTCGATGGCAGCGCCGAGATCATCCCCGGTCTGGCCGCCCAGGGGCGGTTCTAGATCTTCTTAGATCTCGAATCCCAGGGTCGACAGCTCGGCTTCCAGCCGTTCGACTTCCTTGATCACCTGCGCTGGCGCGGGCCCGCCTACCAGCGTGCGGGCGTTGACCGCGCGGACCGCATCGAGGGCACCCAGTGCCTCGGACGACAGCTCGGGCGCGATCGCCGGAAGGTCAGCCACGGGGACGTCGCGGACGGACACGCCTTTGCCCTCGGCGTGCTTGACCAGTTGACCCACTATCTCGTGGGCGCGCCGGAAAGGCATGCCGCGCGACACCAGGTGCTCGGCCAGATCCGTCGCGCCCAGCGCCGGATCATCCGCCGCCGCTTTCATGCGTTCGACCTTGAATTCGAGGCCCGCGATCAGACGCGGCAAGACCGCCAGAGAAACCTGCGCGGTCTCGATGGCGTCATAGAAGGGCTCCTGCGTCTCTTGCAGATCCTTGTTGTAGGCCAGGGTCAGGCCCTTCGATATCGTCAACAGCGCGACCACGTCGCCGATCAGGCGCCCGGGTTTTGCGCGCAGAAGTTCCGCGATGTCGGGGTTGCGCTTCTGCGGCATGAGGGAGCTGCCGGAACAGTGGCCCTCGCCCAGGCGTGCGAAACCGAATTCCGTCGTGGACCACAGGACCAGCTCTTCGCCAAAGCGCGACAGGTGGACACCCATCAGTGCCGCCGCGAACGCCAGCTCGGCGGCAAAGTCCCGATCCGACACGGCATCCAGACTGTTGCGGGTCGGGCCACGGAATCCCAGCGCGTCGGACGTGCGCTGCCGGTCTATGGGCAAGCCGGTGGCAGCCAGCGCGCCCGAGCCCAGTGGGCACTCGGCCGCCCGTCGAGCCGCGTCCACGAAACGGCCGCGATCCCGTCCCAGCATCTCGGCGTAGGCCAGCAGGTGGTGCCCGAGGGTGACGGCCTGCGCCCGCTGAAGGTGCGTGTAACCGGGCAGGAGATCTCCGGCGTGCTGCCGCGCGCGTCGGCACAGGGCCACGCGCGCGCCGTCAATGCCCGCGATGATCGCCGTGGCGGCGCGCAGGGCATGAAGACGCAGATCCGTGGCCACCTGATCATTGCGGCTGCGCGCGGTGTGCAGGCGTCGGCCGGCATCTCCAATCAGCGCTGTCAGGCGGCTTTCGACATTCATGTGAATGTCTTCCAGCGCCGGATCCAAGGCGCGCTCGCCGCGATCGAATTCGCCCGCCACCTGGTCGAGACCCGAGACGATCTTGTCGGCGTCGTCTGCCGCGATGAGTCCCACCGCCGCCAGCATGCGCGCGTGCGCCTGGCTGCCGCGCACGTCATCCCACAGCAAGCGACGGTCAAAACTGACGCTTGCGTTCAGCGCCGAGGCCGCATCGTCCATCGCGGTCGAAAACCGCGCGCCGCGCCCGCCTGACGGCGAGGGCACAGAATCCGAATCCTTCTTGGTCATGCTGGGCAGGAGATTACGCCAAAACCTGGTCGGAATAGCCGGTATGCGGTACGATGAAAAGGCATCCGCGACCGATTGGCTACAGAAGGAGGAAAGAACGCATGGGAAAACGCACTCTCACGACCGCGCTGTACATCCTTCGCCTCCCAACCCGACCAGGATACAAGGAGCCCTGTCGGCGGTAGCCACAAGTTCGGATTTGGCAAGCTCTTCAGCCGCGAGCCGATAGCTGAGCTCAAGATGACGGGTGGACCGGCCAGGCTCGCGCCGCAAGCCACCCTTTGATTGGCGGTGTCCCTTTGGGTCGCTAGCCACGACCAGTCCAGTAGCGGATGGCGCGCCGGTGAGTGAAGACTCCTCCCGGCGCGCTTTTTTTTGCGCCGATGCCCCGGCGACTAGCTGGCGCGACGCAGCTTGTTCAGACCGGCCACTTCGTCGAAGAAGCGCGCGGTCGTTTCGATGCTGTTTTCGAGCGACTCAATGATGAGGTTGATGAGCCCGTCGTTCTCGTGCCGCAGCACCTCGTAGTAGCGCTGCCGCTCGATGGAATGGATCACGGCCGGCAGGTAGCCATGCTGAATCAAGATGTAGTTTGTCAGCAGGCGCGCGACCTTGCCCGAGTTCTTCGTCCACGGGTAGGCCGACAGAAGTTTGAACTGCGCACGCGCCGCTGCGGCGATGGGGTGCAGGCTGCGGAATTCCGCAGATTCCAACCATTCCCCAAGCTTGCGCATCTTGTAGCCGATCTTTTCGGGCGCCGCGATCTCGTGATAGTAGAGCCGGTGCAGCGGGTTCTCCCGTCGGTAGGGGCAGCCCTTGGCGACGGCGTCCGGGGTCAACATGGCGTAGATCTTCCGGATCAGCTCGAGGTCGATCTCGGGGGGCTTCTTCGAAATGCTGGCGGAACGAATGAAGTCGACCGCCAGTTTGTGGTTCTTGACCTCTTCGTACATCGGGATCAACGTGACATCGCTGATGATGCGCGTGTCGACGGCGGCTTTGAGCTCGGAATATGACAGCACGACGCCCTCAAGAGCGTGGTCGTGGAAGATCCAGGACACGTCCAGACGGTCCTGATAATCCTTCGTTATCTTTTCTGGGAAGGTGGCGGTCTTCACCCGGACCGCCTCCATCTTGGCATCGAGCTCGAATAACTTACTGTCCATCACGGCTCCTTACGCGGACGCGATCAGGTCGGATACCCGTCGGCACCTTCTTATCCATCAAAAGATCCCTTTCGTCAAGCTTAGTTGGCCGATCACGCGCATTAATTAACGTAATATTAATTACGTATTGACCAAAACTTGACAGGCCGGATCGCTGCGGGATGATGGATGGGAAACCGGGGCACAAAGCCCGTTATTCCAGGGACTTGAAAGAAGATGTGCACCGCCTCTCCCAGATGCCTCCCGGCCGGTGCCAAGGGTCGCCTGGCAGCCTGTCGCAACGCGATGCGCCTACAACAGGGAGGGGGGGCGTGACACACAGCGCTAGCATATCGCCGCACACTCCCGTCCTCATTAATGAGGTCATCGACTTCCTGGCCCCACGACCCGCAGGGATCTACTGCGATGCGACAGTCGGATTCGGCGGCCATGCGCGCGCGATTCTTGAGGCGTCAGCCCCCGACGGGCGCGTCATCGGCATCGATCGGGACCCCGACGCGCTGGCGGCCACCCGGGAAGCGCTGAGGGACTACGGGGATCGCGTGACCCTGGTTCACGCGCCGTTCTCCCGGATCGGCGCCGTACTAGCCGAATCGGTTGGGCCGGTGGACGGCTGCCTGGTCGACTTGGGGGTGTCCTCCGCGCAGCTCGATCGGCCGGACAGGGGTTTTTCGTTCAGCCATTCAGGCCCGCTCGACATGCGGATGGATCAGACGCAGGGGGAAACCGCGGCCGAGTTCATTGCCCGCGTCGATGAAGACGAGCTGGGGGCTGTCCTGCGGGATTTTGGCGAAGAGCGCTTCGCCGGTCGCATCGCGCGGACGATTGTGGAGGCGCGCCAGCACGAGGATCTGAGCTCGACGGGGGCGCTGGCGGCCCTGGTGGCGCGGGCCGTGCCGCGGCGAGAGCCCCACAAGAATCCGGCGACCCGCACCTTCCAGGCCCTCCGCATTGCGGTCAACGGCGAACTGGCCGAGCTGGAACATTTCCTGACTGATGCGCCGGGCTGCCTGCGGCCGGGCGGGCGGATGGTGGTCATCGCCTTCCATTCGCTGGAGGACCGCATGGTCAAGCACCGCCTGCGGGCGCTGGCGGCGGGTGGTCTGTCTTCCGGCGCGGCGGCCATCAGGGTGCTGACCAAGAGGGTCGTCATTGCCACGGACGAAGAGCGCGCGGCCAATCCGCGCTCGCGATCGGCCAAGCTGCGGGCGGCCGAGAGGTTGGCGTCGTGACTTCGGTGACCACGGGTCAGGTGACGACGAGCCGTCGTCCGGGCACGGGGATGATGTGCCTGACGCTGCTCGGTCTGACGCTGGGGGCGCTGGCACACGTTGCGGTGCACACCAAACGGCTGGAGGTGGCACTGGACCTTGGCCGCGAGCAGAAGCTGCAACTTGACCTGCAAGAAAAGCGTCGCCGCCTGGAGATAGAGATCGGAATGCTGAAGGCTCCTGGCCGGCTGATAAGCCAGGCACGCGACAAGCTGAAGATGGGGCCTGCGGCACCAGGCGACATCCACGTGCTGCACGCGGGGTCCCGGTGATCGGGTTCTGGACGCGCTTTCGCATCGTCCTGTGCGGCCTTGCGTTTGCGGCGCTGGCGGTGCTGATCGGCCGGCGCGCGTACGATCTGCAAGTGCGGCAGGGCGATAAGTTGCGCTCGTGGGCCGAGGACAATTATCTAAAAGAGATCGAACTTGCGCCGCAGCGCGGGCGGATTTTCGATCGCAACGGCAAGGAACTGGCATCGACGGCGCAGTTCGATTCGGTGTTTTGCAACCCGCGGCAGCTGGCGGGCATTCCGGATGCGCCCCGGCGGCTGGCCAAGGCCCTGTCCATGGACGCGCGGGAACTAAAGAAGACGCTGACCTCGCGGCGCGCGTTTGCGTGGATCAGGCGCAAGGTGACCCCGCAGGAGGCCGCCGCTGTGAAGGCGCTGGGCTTGCCAGGCGTGGTCATCAAGAAAGAGCCGGGGCGTTTCTACCCGTTCAACGAGCTTGCCTCGACGGTCGTGGGGCATGCGGGCATCGATGGCAAGGGCCTAGAAGGGGTCGAGCTCGCGTTTGAGAAGTATCTGCACGGCGCGGGCTCGCAAGTGCTGGGGATTCGCGATGCGCTTGGCCGGGATTTGCTGATGGATGGCCTGGCGGATCAGAGCGCGGCGGCCGGCAAGGACGTGGTCCTGTCGGTCGACAAGTTCCTGACCTACACCACGGAACAGGCGCTGCTGGCGGCGGTTCACAAGCACAACGCCAAGGGCGCGGTGTCGGTGATGATGGATCCGCGAACAGGCGAGGTGCTGGCCATGGCGTCCGTGCCTTCGTACAACCCGAACGAGCCGGGTGATGCCGTCGGCCGCGGGGCCACCAAGAACCGGGCGATCACCGATCAGTTCGAGCCGGGGTCGATCATGAAGGCGTTCACGTTTGCGGCGGCTTTCGATGCCGGGACGTTGCACCTGACGGACTGGTTCGATTGCATGTGGGGCCGGATGCCCATCGGCAAGGTGACGATCCGGGATTCGCATCCGCTGGGCACGCTCATCGCTGCGGATGTCTTCAAGCATTCGAGCAACATCGGCACAACGAAGATTGCGCGGCGCCTGGGCCGGGAGAAACTGTACGACGCCCTGACGCGCTTTGGATTCGGGCACAAGACGGGGATTGGTCTCGGCGGCGAACTGAACGGCATCCTGCATCCGGTGGCCAAATGGGGCGAAGTCGCGTTTGCGAACATCTCGTTCGGTCAGGGTTTGACGGTGACGCCGCTACAGATTGCGGCGGGGTATGCGGCCATTGCAGCCGGGGGCGTGTACCACCCGCCGCGCCTGGGGCTGCGGGTCATCCACCAGGATGGACACAGCGAGGCGTTGCCGTTGCCGCCGGCGGCGCGGCCCGAACAGAGGGTGATTTCGGAATCCGTGGCGCACACGATGCTGGACATCATGAAGGGGGTCACGGAGAAGGGTGGCACAGCGACTCGGGCCGCCATCGACGGTTACCCGGTTGCGGGTAAGACGGGCACCGGGCAAAAGGCGGTCAACGGTCATTACAACGACGCCTACTGGCTGTCGTCGTTCGTGGGTGTCGTGCCCGCCGACAACCCGCGCCTGGTCATCGTCGTGATGGTGGACGAGCCCAAACCCGACCACCTGGGCGGGCTGGTCGCGGCGCCGGTGTTCAAGGAAATCGCCGAGGCGGCGCTGGGCTACCTGGGCGTCCCTCCGTCGGAGGCGATGGCCAGCAAGAAGAAAGACAAGGGCCTGGCGGCTGATGCCAAGGTCGCAGCGCTACCGGCCGACAGGGAAAGCGCCGAGGGTCTGGGCAGCGACGTGGCCCTGGCGCAGGCGCAGGCGGCGGCCGACGCCGATGGCCAGGACGTGCCGATCATCGATGGCGAAGATGTCGACGGGGCCGAGGGCGTGGCGGCGACCGATCGGTCTGACGCCCCGTCGGATCTCGTGAACGTGCCCAGTTTCAAGGGCCTGAGCATCGGGCAGGTCATCGGGGTTGCGCGGCGCCTGGGGCTGGAAGTGGCGCCGGAGGGCAGTGGTCTGGCGGTGGCGCAGGCGCCCGGCCCGGGATCCCTGCCGCGTGGATCGATTTGCCGGGTGACCTTTCGGCCGGGAGGGTAAAGCGTGGGCGGGGACCAGTCTTGGCTTTGAAGTTTCGTCTGGCTGACCTGATAGCCAACCTTCCGGGCGCCCAGATGCACGGGAAGCTGGGCGTCGAGGTGGGCGAAGTTCGGGATGATTCGCGGCAGGTGATGGCGGGCGATCTCTTTGTCGCGGTGCCGGGCACGCAGGAAGACGGCCGACGTTTCATTGCGGACGCCCTCGCCCGCGGCGCGACGGCTATCGTCACCCAGGGGGACGATCACGGCGACGCCAAGAGGAAGGCGACATGGGTGTCCGTGCCCGACGCGCGGCGGGCGCTGGGCATCATTGCGGCGAACCGCTTCGGGGCGGTGTCGGCGTTGTCGCTGACGGGGGTCACGGGTACGAACGGCAAGACGACCACGACTTATCTGGTGGAATCCATTCTGGCGGCTGCGGGCCGGCGCCCGGGCGTCGTCGGGACGGTGACGAATCGTTTTGCCGGCAAGGAACAGGTGTCAGCGCTGACCACGCCCGGCGCGTTGTCGCTGCACGCGCTGTTCGCCGAGATGAAGCGCGCGCGGTGCACTGATGTTGTGCTGGAAACGTCGTCCCATGCGCTGGACCAGGGGCGGCTGGCTGGATGTCGCTTCCGGGTGGCGGCGCTGACCAACGTCACGCAGGACCATCTGGACTACCACGGCACGATGGAGCGGTATTTTCAGGCCAAGGCGATCTTGTTCCGCGAGCTGATGGAACGTCCCGCGGGCGTGGCGGTGTTCTTCGCCG
>JANXXE010000098.1 GCA_025350815.1 Myxococcales bacterium
GCGGCCAGGAACTGGCCCGCAGCAAGATTCGGCGGGGGATCGGCAACGTAGGCGGTGACCCAGATGCATGCCGACGGCCACTGCATCAGATAGGACACGGGGTGGTTGGCGTCCACCGTCGTTGCCGTCTGGACGTACGCGTGCGCGGCGGGCCCGACCAGCAGCGTGGACGCAAACAGGGCATCGACGACCAGCTTGGCAGAACGTCGCCGCATCATGGTTTGAGCAGACCCTTCACCCGGCGGCGCAGATCGTCGACGGGAACAGCTGTCTCGGGCTCTGCCGGGTGCATCTTGCCTTGCCTGTCGATGGTGACGGCCTCTGAACGATCCGGCGGATCGGCCATCCAGATGGACGTCGCGCGATCGAGGCGCAGGGCGCGCTTGCCCTGGCCGAGGCCCACCACTGACAGGGGCGTCGCGACGGCGGTATCGCCCCGCAGGAACAACACCGCTCGCTCACCGGCGGCGAACTTCGGCATCCCAATGACCCGCATCTCGACGTCGCCGACGATGCCCCCTGGCTGAACGATGGTGATTGTTCGGGTGCGCGGCAAATCGCCCTTCCACATGTCTGCGACGTTGACCTGGATGGTGGTGCGGATGGTGACTCGGCCGCTGTCCCACGCGCTGTCAACCGATAGGATCTCACCGATCAGCACGCGATCGGCGGCAGCCGTCATCTGGGGCAGATCCAGCGCCAGGACCAATGACGCCGAAACGGGTGGGGTAGCGCAAAGCGCGATGGCCAAGACCACCGCCACCCCGCCTGCGGGGCGGAAAGAAGAACGCAATGACGGCGCTGGTTTCATGGGCAACCTGCACACCAGTATACGGGGCGCGGCCGGTCGCGTCGTCGCTAAATCTTCCGTAGCTTCAGTCGCTCGACGCGCGCGGCCGCCACGTCGGTCGCCGAGATGCGGCCGTTGCGTTTCATCATGCCCAGTAGGTCGTAAAGGCGCAGCAGCCAGCTGTCGTCCACGCGGCCGTCCCGAAAGCGCCGCGCAAATCCCTGCGGGTTGGGCGTCAACGCGGCCAGGTGCGCCGATTCGATGGGACGCAGTTGCCCCGGTGCCTTGCCAAAGTAGGCGCGCGCCGCTTGCTTCACGCCCCGGATCCCGGGGCCCAACTCGATAAGGTTCAGGTACAGCTCCAGCGCGCGTGGCTTGGTCAGAACCTGGTCCAGGCGCCACGCAAATACGGTTTCTTCAAGCTTGCGCGCCAGCGTCCGGTCGGGGGACAGGAATAGATTCTTGGCCAGTTGCTGCGTCAACGTGCTGGCCCCGCGCGCGAAGGACATCACCTGAATGTCGTGCGCCAGCGCCCGCCGGATCATCTCCATGTCGAAGCCATGGTGCCGGTAGAAGCCGCCGTCTTCGGCGGTCACGAACGCGGCCAGCAAGTGCGGGGGCATGGCCGTCAGGGGCGTGAAATCCCGGTGGTACCGGCCAAGCGGCAACGCAACGTCCTCGGCCTCGGTGGGCGCTGCGCCACGAAGCAGTCTTGCGGCGATGGCAGCCAACGACGCCGGCTCGCTGAGCACGTCACAACGCGGCTGCACCTGGACATCGAGGGCCAGGTTGTCCCAGGCGGCTGCATCGTAAATGAAGGACGCGCTCAGGCCCATGTGCCCACCCAGGGTCAGGCCCCGCAACGCCTCGCGAACCTGTGTCGGCTGCTGGGCCGGCAGCCCGGCGCACGCGACCGGTGCACCGTCGGGCGTGGCCACCTGCCAGCTTCCGCGCGACTGCGCTGTCAGATCGGACCAGCCACGAAAGACCAGCGGAATACCCAGAATTTCGATCTGCCCCGCAGCGACCGTCGCCTTCAATTGGGCAAGGTCCACTTCGCCCAGCAGGTGCGCGGGCAGGCGCATGTTCCGCCAGGGCGATCGATCGAGACCAGGGTGCTGCATGGTCAGCCCCTGGATGTCCAGGGCAACCTCGAAGGGCAGGCGCTGCGTCCCGGGTTCCAGCGTCAGGGTCGCCGTGATGTTGCCCAGCGCCGCCGACGGATCGATCCCGAAGCGGCGCACAAGGGGGTGCAATGGCGCCAGGGGCAGGTCCGTGATGGCAAGGTCCGCGCGGATGGCGCCGGGATCAACGTGCAGCCCGATGCGCACGCTGCGGCCGTCGAACGGCGAAGAAGATTCCGCGGCGATCAGATGCGCACCGGCGGGCGACCAGGTTCCATCCAGCCGAAGACCGGTCAGCAAGAGGCCGCCCCCTGCGACCGACACAGAGGCGCCAGCCGCATGCAGCGATGTCTCGCCGCCGCTCGATGGCCAAACGAGGATTGTTTCCGGAACTGCCAGCGTCAGCAGATCGGAGACGTCGACGACCAGCCCGCCAACAGTGATTCGCGATCCCTGTTTCGCCAAGTCATCGGCGGAAAAACTCTTGGTCCTCAGCGCAATCCGGGGTCCCCCTGCGGTTGGCTGTATCAGCGCCGTCAGCCGGCCGTCGCGAATCGAAAATGTTGGGCGTGCGATGGGTGCCGCGCCAGACGACCACACGCTGGCCGGGCGGTGCGCGCGCAGATTGTCGATGGCCCCGGTGCTCAGATATTGCACGTCCACCCCGTCGGCGGTGACGGCGGAGGGCCGCCAGAAGGGAAATCCCGCTCGCCCGCCCAGTCGAACGTGAAGACGCGCTATCCGCGCCAGTGGTTCCGACGCAAATGGGGGCGCCCCAAAAACGACGACGTCCCGGGCTGTGATTCCGTTCCAATCAGCCGAAACAGAATAGACGTTGACCGCCAGTCCCGTGGCCCGTTCCAGGTAGGAC
>JANXXE010000120.1 GCA_025350815.1 Myxococcales bacterium
AGCCCGCCTCGACGACGGTGCGCGGGCTGGCGTTGAACGCCTCGATGCTTTTGATCGTGCCCGACTTGTTCGACGGCGAGAACACCACACGGTCGCCGAGGCGGGCTGGTCGACGGGATTCACGCTGACCGAGGAAATCTACATCACGCGCGGCGAGGTTCTGAGCCACGCCGAGACGCCGCCGCTGGTCAGCACGCGCTTCCGCGCCAACATGATCTGGCTCGGTCGTAAACCCTTTGTCACGGGGCGGGACTACAAGCTGAAGCTGGGCACCGCGGCGTTGCCCGTGCGCATCCACAAGCTGCACAAGGTCATCGACGCCTCCGAACTGAACAGTGACTTGGCGAAGGACCACGTCGGCCGCCACGACGTTGCCGATGTGGTGCTCGAAACGCGGTCGCCGGTGGCGTTTGATCTGATTGGGGACTGCGAGGCCACGGGGCGCTTTGTGATCGTCGACGGCTATGATCTGGCGGGTGGCGGCATCATCACGTCCGCCGAGTCGGATGAGCAGGACGAATTCCGCGCCGAGGCGCGCCTGCGCGACTTCAACTGGGTCAAGGGGGGCGTGACCGCCGCCGAGCGCGCCGAACGCCACGGTCACCGCGCCGCCCTGATCATGTTCGTGGGCAAGGCCGGCGCGGGCAAGCACCGCTTCGCGCGTGCCCTGGAAAAGGCGCTGTTTGCGCGCGGTCACAATGTCTACATGCTGGACGGCACCAACGTCCTTCTGGGCGTCGACCACGATCTGCACTGGATGGACGCGACGCAGTCGGAACTGGTGCGGCGCTTCGGCGAGGTCGCGCACCTGTTCCTGGATGCGGGCCTCATCGTCGTCTCGACGACGAACGCCATCGGTCTGGCGGATTACGGCACCGTGCAGGCGCTGGTTCCCGACGCCAACAGCATTGTCATCGACGTTGATCCCAGCGGCGCCAGCACCGCACCCTGTGATCTGCGCATCCTTGGCAGCGAGCCCGAGGACGAGATCATCGGCAAGCTGGTGGAACTTCTCGTCGCGCGGCAGATCACCGCGGTATAGAACGGGGGCGAAAGCCGCCCCATGCGTCCCCCTTCCGCCAAGTCCGACCGCGCCTTCAGCTTCCGGGGGGGCGTCGGCATCAACGGGACCATCCTGACCTGTGACGCCTCCGGTTCGGCCAGCGATCTGGTGTTCCTGTCGCACGCGCAGGCGCTGGGCGAGCCAGGCAAGGGCGCGCGGCAGGCGCTGCGCCGGGCGGGACGGCACGATCTGCTGGCCACCGACGGAACACTGACGCTGCTTGGCCGCGATGGCGTCCGTCTGCGCCCGCATGCATTGCCGGCGCCCTTCGGACGGCCGTTTACGCTTGGCGACTTGCGCCTGGAACTGTTCCCGTCGGGGCATTTGCCGGGGGCGGCGTCGTTGCTGTGCGAGGTTGACGACAGGCGCGTCTTGTACGCGGGCACGGTGCGGGCCCAGGACGCCGGCTTCGGCGCGGTGCCCGGGGAAATTCGCCGCAGCGACGCGCTTTGCCTGGACGCGACCTTTGGCAGCCCGCGCTTTGTCTTTCCACCCCGCGAAGAGGCTCTTGGTCAGGTGCGGCGTTTTGTCGAGCAGGCGATTGCATCGGCGCGCACCCCGGTGCTGCTGGTGTCGCCCTTCGGAACGGCGATGGAGGTTTCGCAGTGGCTGCACGCCGAGGGGTTGGACCTGCGTGGCCATCGGTCCATCGTTGGTGCGGCGACGACCTTTCGCGCGGCCGGCGCCACGCCTCCGGTGATCGCGCGTTTCGCCGGGAAGGTCGCCCCGCGCGAGATCCTGCTGTGGCCGCCCGAGGCGCGCGAGGCGCCGTTGCTGGGCGCGATCGCCGCGCCGGTTTTTGCCTTCGTGTCGGGCTTCAGCCTGGTGCCGGAAACTTTGGCCGCCATGCGGGTCGACAGCGGCATTGCGCTGTCCAACCAGTCGGGATTCTCGGATCTTCTGGCGTACGTCGAGGCCACCGGCGCGAAGGAAGTGGCACTTTACCGGGGTTTCAACGAGGAACTGGCCGGCGTTTTGCGCGCTCGCGGCTACCAGGCGTATCCGCTGGGGCCGCCGCGACAGATGGAATTATTTCGGGGGTAGGCGATGTCACGACTGTTCCGCAGCCTTTATGTGCAGGTCCTGGTCGCGGTCACTTCGGGCGCGTTGCTGGGACATCTGCGTCCGGCACTGGCGATTGAACTGAAGCCGCTCGGCGACGGCTTCATCAAACTGGTGAAGATGCTGATCGCGCCGATTGTCTTCGCGACGGTGGTCACTGGCATCGCGCACATGGGCGATCTGCGCAAGGTCGGCCGCGTGGGGCTAAAGGCGCTTGTCTATTTCGAAGTGGTGACCACCCTGGCACTGGCCATCGGTTTGGTCGTGGGCCACATCGTCGCGCCGGGCAGTCAGGTCAACGCCAGCGTCGCGTCGCTGGACACGCGCGCCATCGAGGGCTACACGAACGCCGGCCACGCGCTGTCGACCAGTGACTTCGTCCTGAACATCATCCCGACCACCGTCGTGGACGCTTTTGCGAGGGGCGAGATCCTTCAGGTGCTGCTGTTTTCGGTGTTGTTCGGCGCGGCGCTGGCGGCCATCGGCGCCAAGGCCACCCCCCTGGTGGCGCTGATCGATCAACTGGGGCAGGCCTTCTTCGGCATCGTGGCCCTGGTCATGCGACTGGCGCCCGTCGGCGCGTTTGGGGCCATGGCCTTCACCATCGGCAAGTACGGCGTCGGCACCTTGACCAGCCTCGGCAAGTTGATGCTGACGTTCTACGCGACCAGCTTGATCTTCGTGATCGTGGTGCTGGGCCTCGTCGCGCGTAGGGTCGGCATCAATATATTTTTATTCCTGCGCTACATCCGCGAAGAGATTTTCATTGTCCTTGGGACCTCGTCGTCTGAATCGGCGTTGCCGCGCCTGATGGCCAAGCTGGAACTTCTCGGCTGCGATAAGTCGGTGGTCGGTCTGGTCGTGCCGATGGGCTATTCGTTCAACCTCGACGGCACGTCGATTTATCTCACGCTGGCGACGTTGTTCATCGCGCAGGCGATGCACATCCCGCTGCCACTCGGTCAGGAACTGGCGCTGCTGGGCGTCCTGTTGCTGACGTCCAAGGGCGCCGCAGCGGTCACAGGCGGTGGATTCATCACCCTGGCCGCGACGCTGTCCGCGACGGGGCCCATTCCCGTGGCCGGTCTCGCGCTGCTGTTGGGAATAGATCGCTTCATGTCGGAGGC
>JANXXE010000122.1 GCA_025350815.1 Myxococcales bacterium
AGCCCGCCTCGACGACGGTGCGCGGGCTGGCGTTGAACGCCTCGATGCTTTTGATCGTGCCCGACTTGTTCGACGGCGAGAACACCACACGGTCGCCGACCTTGGCGCGGCCGGCATCGATGCGGCCCGCGACGATGCGCCGGTCGTCGCCATGGTTGGTGAACTTGTAGACCGCCTGCACCGGCATGCGCAGGGCGCGGTCTGTTTTCGCGGGCGCGCGCGTGAAGGCATCCAGCGTTTCCAGCAGCGTCGGGCCGCTGTACCAGGGCATGTTGGCGCTGCGATTGGCCAGGTTCTCGCCGTTGATGGCGCTGATGGGGACGAAGGCCTGGGGCGTGACGGCGCCGATGCCGGAAAGAAAGGCGCGGTATTCGCGTTCGATGTCGTGAAACCTGGCCTCGCCGTCCGGAACAAGATCCATCTTGTTCACGCACACGACGACCTGACGGATCCCCAGCATCGACAAGATATAGCCATGGCGGCGGCTGTTCTCGCGCACGCCTTCCTTGGCATCGATGATCAGCACGGCGGCCTCCGCGCGCGCCGCGCCCGAGATCATGTTCTTCAAGAACTCGATATGCCCCGGGGCGTCGATGATGATGTAGTCGCGCAGCGCGGTTTTGAAGAAACACCGCGCGGTATCGATGGTGATCCCCTGGTCCTGCTCGTCGGCCAGGGCGTCCAGCAGGAAGGCATATTCGAACGGCTTGCCGGTGCGCTGGCATTCCTTGCGCACGGCCTCAAGCTTGCCCTGGGGCAGCGAATGCGTGTCGGCCAGCAGGCGGCCGACGACGGTGCTCTTGCCGTGGTCGACGTGGCCGACGATGACGATCTGGTATTGCTCGCGGGCTTCTGGGGAACTCATCGCTGGGGCGCGCTCACATATATCCGTCGCGGCGCAATTCCTCCAGCCCGTGCTTGCCGTCCTGCAAGCGCCCCGATCGCTCGGCCACGTCCCGCAACTTGCCGCTTTTCAGTTCGACGATGATCTCGTCCACGTTCCTGGACGTGCTGTCGATGGCCGCCTGGCACGGCCCACAGCCGAGGCTGCGATAGCGCTTGCCGTTGCCCTGGTCGTAGTACAGCGACACCGTCGGGATGTTTTCGCGCTTGATGTATTCCCAGATGTGCAATTCGGTCCAGTCAAGCAAGGGGTGGATGCGCACGTGCGTGCCGGGCGCGAAATCCGTCTTGAACTGGTTCCAGAATTCCGGCGGCTGATCGCCTGCGTCCCACAGGTTGTTCTTGTCGCGCGGGGAAAAATACCTTTCCTTCGAACGGCTGCCTTCCTCGTCGGCGCGCGCCCCGACGATGACCCCATGGTAGGGATCCTTGTCGCGATCGGGTTCGTACTTTCCCGTGTCCAGGTTCAGGCGCTTGCGCGGCCAGGTGCCCTGAAGCGTGTGGGTCAAGGCGTCCTTCTTCAACAGCCCGCAACAGTCGACGCGCGAAAGCTTGTCGGGGTGACCGTCGGGCAGATGCTGCGTCGCCGGGAAGGTGCGACCGGCGCGCAGGGCCTCGGCATTTTCGCCGACCACCATGTGCAGCCGATATTCCATCGCCAGGCGATCGCGGTAGGCAATCATCTCGGGCAGCTTGTAGCTGGTGTCGATGTGGATCAGCGGAAACGGGATGTGCCCGAAGAAGGCCTTGCGGGCCAGCCACAGCAAGACGGTCGAGTCCTTGCCGATGGACCACAACATGCACAACCGTTCGAAGTGACGGAAGGCTTCGCGGAAGATGTAAACGCTTTGCTGTTCGAGCTGATCCAGATTGTCCATGTGGGGCGATGAACCGCCGCTGGCGGGGCCGCGAAGTATGCCACCGGCCGCGGCAAAGCGCATCCCGCGTACGCGTTCAAAATCGCCAGGCGCGACTGTGGCGCAGCGCATACTGGGACCGTCGAGGACCTGCTAGGATTCGCCGCATGCTGACCGCGCTTCACGTGGGCGTCCTGACCGCCACCATCCTGCTGCTGTCACGGGTGGTCGGTGGCGTGCACATCAAGAACGCCCCCGCCGCGGTGGTGACCGCCGTCCTTTTCGGCATCCTGAACTGGGGCCTGGGCTGGCTGATTGGCCTGCTACTGGTGGTGCCGGCGATTTTCACCTTCGGGCTGCTGTTCTTGCTGTTCCCGTTTATCATCAACACGGTCATCCTGTGGCTGACCGACGCCATCGTCGGGGCCTTCGAGATCGACGACATTCGCAGCCTGCTGCTGTCGTCGGGCGCCATCACGCTGGTCAACGGGGCGTTCCACCTACTGGTGCATCGGTAGCCTCAGACGATCTGACCGAGGGCGTCCTTCGATCCGACAACCGGTGACAGATTGTGCTGGCGGCACAGGTGGTCCAGCAAGCCGCGACAGGCCACCTCGCAGATGGCGAAGACGTTGTCGAAGCCATCCGGCCCGCCGTAGTAGGGGTCCGGCACCTCGGCATCGGCGGGCGCGGCAGCATCGAAGGCACGCAATAGCGACACCTTGGCCCGGGCCGCGTCGTCGGGCGCCAAGAGCAACAACTGATCGCGGTTCGACCGGTCCATCGCCAACACGTAGTCGAAACGAGCGAAATCCGCGCGCTGAAACTGGCGCGCCACGCCCCCAAGCGGCATGCCGCGACGGCGGCCGACCTCACTGCTGCGGGCGTCGCGAGCGCCCCCGACGTGCCAGTCCCCCATGCCCGCACTGTCAAGCGTGATGGCGGCGCCGAGGCCCGCCTGCCCGACCAGATGCCGCATCACCGCCTCGGCCGTCGGCGAGCGACAGATGTTGCCCAGGCAGACAAAGCTGATACGAACCGGCGGCTTCGCAGGCACGGCCGTCACAGCACCGCGCGACCGAACAACGTCACGTCCGTCGCGCGCAGAATATCCACGTCCAGCAGCGCGCCCGCATGGACGCCCGGCGCGGCCGGCACGATGACAGGGCGAAAGGTGTCCGTGCGCGCCAGAAAATCATCCGGCGTGCGCTTCGACGGCCCCTGCACCAGCACCCGTTCGCGGCGGCCGATCTGGGCCGCCAAGATCTCGGCACTGATGCCCTTTTGCCGCACGATGACCCGCGCCAGGCGGTCTTGCTTGATCTCCTCGGGAACGGTATCAGGCATGCGGCGCGAGGCGTAGGTGCCCTCGCGATCCGAATACGCGAACATGAAGGCGTTGTCGAAACGCAGTTCGTCCTGGGCGCGCAAGATCTCGGTGAATTCTTCCTCGGTCTCGTCGCAGAAGCCGACCAGAAGGTCGGTCGAAATCGCTATGTCGGGCATGGCCGTCCGCAGGTCGCTGACCAGGGCGCGAAAATCCGCATAGGTGTATCCGCGGCGCATACGCCCAAGCACGCTGTCCGACGCGGTTTGCAACGGCAGGTGTACGTGCTTGCAGACCTTGGGCAGGGCCGCCATCGTCTGGATGACGACAGGCGAGAAATCAAGCGGGTACGGCGACATGAAACGAATGCGTTCGATCCCATCGACCTCGGCCACCGCGCGCAGAAGATCGGCGAATTCCACATCCTCGTACCGATACGAATTCACGGTCTGGCCCAGCAACTGCACTTCCTTGTAGCCGGCCGCCGCCATCGCGCGCGTCTGGCGCAAGATCTCGCGCGGCGCCGCCCCACGCTCGCGGCCGCGCGTGTAGGGCACGACGCAAAACGTGCAGAACTTGTCGCAGCCACGCTGGATCGTGATGTGCCCGCTGATGCCACCGGTCATCAAGGGGGACGGGTCAAGGCCCTCGTAGGTCTCGTGGCGATCAAGGACGGTGTCTTCGATCTTGTCACCCTGGCGCGCGCGATCGACGTGGTCCAGCAGGCGCCGGTAGCCGTCGGGTCCAACCACCAGATCGACGTAGGGCGCGCGCTGGCGCAGCTTGTCCTTCAGGTGTTCCGCCATGCAGCCGGTGATGCCCAGGACGACGTCCGGGCGGCGCGCCTTGTGCTGGGCAAGAACACTGGCGCGGCTGTAGACACGTTCTTCGGCCTTGTCGCGCACGGCGCAGGTGTTGATGAGGATCAGATCGGCAAGGGCGGCATCGTCGGTGCGCGCGTAACCCCCGCCGTGCAGCAGGCCCATTACCATGTCCGTGTCGGCCACGTTCATCTGGCAGCCGTAGGTCTCGACGTAGGCCAGGCGCGTGGTGGCGGGCAAGACGGACGGAGGCGCGCCCTCGACCGGCAACGCCGCACCAGAGCCCGGACGTCGCAGCTGAACCAGCCCGCTCATGGAAAGGGTGGTTTATAGCTTTTCGGAACCGGGGACAACAGCAGCGCCGCGGAACGGCGGACGATCGCCCGTACCTACGGCAATAACGCCGGCGGCCAGCAAGCGCTTTCGCCGGCCCCTGGCGCGTGCGACCGACCTGGCGCGGCAGGACGCCGTTCCCCGTGCCCGGCGGAAAAAAGCCATATACACTGCCCCCCATTCGCATGCGAGGGCACTGTTTTTTCCCGTGGCTGGCCATCGTCGTTGGGACCGCCTGTTCGGCCGGTACCACCCCGCCCGGGGCGCGCACGCGGCCGCCGCCGTCTGTCACCGTTAGCACCGTGACCACGCGGGACGTGCCCGTGACGATCCAGGCGCCCGTGGATCTGCGGCCGCTGTCGACCGCCGATGTGGGTTCGAAGACCCTGGGCTACCTGGACGCCGTGCTCGCCGATCGCGGCGATCGCGTTCACAAGGGACAGTTGCTGGCGCTGGTTCGTCCCAGCGAGACCCCTGGGCAAATAGCCGTGGCCAAGGGAGATCTCGCCAAAAGCGAAGCCGCCACGTCGCTGGCCCGCAGCAGTTTCGAACGGGTCAAGGCGCTGGTGCCGAACGCGGCGGCGTCCCAGCAGGAATTGCAACAAGCGGCCAGCACCCTGGCGGCGTCCGAAGCCGGCGAGACGGCCGCCCACGCGCAGATAGACGCGCTGGGGAAGAAGCTGGGCGAGACGCGCATCACCGCGCCCATGGACGGCGTGGTGGCGTGGCGGCGCCTGGATCCGGGCGCCCTGGTCGGCCCTGCCACCGGCCCGGTCATGACGGTGGTGCGCACGGACGTGCTGCGCGTTTTCATCCCCGTCAACGAGCGCGACCTGCGCGGCGTCTCCGTCGGCAAGAACGCCTTCGTGACCTTCGATGCCCTGCCCGACCGGCGCACCGCCGGCAAGGTGGTGCGCCTGGCGCCGGCGCTGGATCCGGCCACGCGCACCCTGGAGGCCGAGGTGCAACTGCGCAACGACAGCGGCGATCTGCGACCGGGAATGTACGGCCGGGCGTCCATCGTGGTCGAGACACACCCGGGCGCGCCCGTCGTGCCCCCGGGGGCCTTGCAGCGCACGGAAGATGCCGTTTTTGCGTACGTGGTGACAGGCGACGTCGCACGCCGGCACAAGGTGCGGCTGGGCGTCGAAGACGAAGATTGGGTCGAGATCCTGGGGGGCCTTCGTCCCGGGGACGAGGTCGTCGTCGCAGGGATCGAAAGTCTGTCCGACGGTGCCAAGGTGCGCGCCGTGCGCGGCATCGACGCATTCACGGGCACCAAGGACAAGGCCGGCGTGACCCGTGGGCCCGAAGCGGCCCAGCCGGCCGCGGGTCCGCGCTGAATCCCGGAAGGAGCAGACCGCCGCCATGTGGCTGACCCGCCTTGCCCTGCGGAATCCGATTCTCATCCTGATGATGTCGCTGATGACGATCGTCCTGGGGACGGTCTCGCTGCGGCGCCTGGCTGTGGATCTGCTGCCCGAGGTGACGATCCCTGTCGTGCGCGTCGCGACCTTCTACACGGGCGCCGGCCCGTCGGACATCGAGCGCACCATCACACAACCCATCGAGCGCGCGGTCAGTTCGGCGCCGGGTGTCGACCGCGTCGAAAGCGTGTCGCGCCAGGGGACATCCGTCGTGTCGGCGTGGTTCAACTACGGCACCAACCTGGACAACGCGCAGTTCGAGATCCAGCAGCGCGTGGCGCAGATGCTGAACCAGCTGCCACCCGGCATCCAACAGCCGTTGATCAGCAAGTTCGACATCACGAATTTTCCCGTCGTGGGCGTCGCACTAAGCAGCGAGGAGCTGGGCGAAAAGCAGCTTTACGATTTGGCCGCCAATGTCATCGAGCCACAGCTGACGCGACTGCCCGGCGTCGCCAGCGCGGGTGTCAGCGGCGGCCGGGTGCGGCAGTTCCAGATCAATGTCCAGCGCGACGCCCTGCTGGCGCGGGGGATCGGGATCCTGGACGTCGTCGACGCCGTCCGCCGCACCAACCTGTTGTTGCCCAGCGGCACCCTGCGCGCCGGGGACAAGGACTACAACGTCTTCGCCAACACGCAGGTTGAAGATGTTCACCTGCTAAAAGACGTGATCGTTCGCGCCGGCGTCACGGCGCCCGGGTCGGGTCAATTCGCGACGCAGCCCGTGCGCGTGTCCGACGTGGCCAAGGTCGTTGACGGCACCGCCGACCAAAGCGAGCTCGTCCGCATCAATGGCAGCCGCGGCGTGTTCCTGCGGGTGTTGAAGCAGCCCTTCGCCAATACCATCGCCGTCGTCGACGCGGTCAAGGACGCCCTGCCCCGGCTGCGCGGGGTGCCGGCCAACATCAAGGCCGCCATCGCCTTCGACCAGTCGCTGTACATCCGCGCGGCGCTGAAGTCATTGCAGCACGAGGCGCTGTGGGGCGGCCTGCTGGCGGTGCTGGTGATCCTGATTTTTCTGGCCAGCCTGCGCGCCACCGGCATCGTCGCCATCGCGATTCCGCTGTCGGTGATCGCCACCTTCGTCTTGCTGTACTTCACGGGGCAGACGCTCAACGTGTTCACGCTGGGCGGCTTGGCCCTGGGCATCGGCCGACTGGTGGATGATTCGATCGTCGAGCTGGAAAACATTCACCGTCACCTGGAGGTCGAGCCGGATCGCCAGTCCGCCGTGCTGGCGGCGGCGCAGGAAGTGGCGATGCCCATCCTGGCGTCGACCATCACGACCATCGTCGTGTTTTTCCCGGTGCTGTTTCTCGACGGGGTGGCGCGAAATCTGTTCGTTCCGCTGGCGCTGACCATCGCGTTTTCGCTGGGGATGAGTTTCTTCGTGTCCCGCACCGTCACGCCGCTTCTGTGTCTGAAATTCCTGCCCAGCGGCGCCGCTGCCAAAAGCGAAGGGCGCCGGGCACGCTGGGCGCATGCGGTACTGGGCGCGCTGGACCGAATGGACGCCGCCTACGGCCGCCTTTTGACCTGGGTGCTGCACCGGCGCGTTGTCACGCTGACCTTCATTCTGGGCGTCTTCGCGGCGTCCCTGCTGCTGTCGCGGAAGATCGGCACGGAATTCTTCCCGCAGGCCGACGAGGCCCAGTTCAGCATCAACGTGAAGACGCCCATTGGCACGCGGCTGGAAAAGACTGAACAGGTCACGACCCGCATCGAAAACGCCATCCGCAGGACCCTGGGCCCCACGCAGTTCGCGCCCGACGACGACGGCCACGCCATCATTCGCAGCGTCGTCACCAATGCCGGCGCGGCGGGCGGGCGCGGGGCGGCCGGCAGCCCGAACACCGGCCCCCACGCCGGGAACCTCCAGATCAATTTGCTGCCACGCACGGAACGACCCATCAGCGACGTCGCCGCCGTCGAGAAGATGCGCGCCGTTCTGCAGACCGAATTGCCCGGCATGCTGGTGACGTTTTCCACTGGCGGCATCGTCCGCCGCATCATGAACATGGGTGCCCCCGCCCCCATCGAGATCGAGATCCTGGGCCAGGATGTCGAGGGTGGCTCGGAGTATGCAACCCGCCTGCTGGCCGAACTGCGCGTGGCCGCGGGCCCTGGTGGTCGCCCCGTCTTGACCGATCTCTTGATGTCGCGCGAGACGAACTACCCGCAGATCGACGTGGTGGTCGACCGCGAGAAGGCCGGCATCCTGGGTCTGTCGCAGCAGCAGATCGCGCAAACCATCCTGACCAGCCTCGTCGGCAATTCGCAATTCGCGCCGATCCCTTTCACCGATCGCACCACCGGGAATGAATACTTCATCAACGTGCGCCTCGACGACGCTTTCCGTGACGAGGTGGCGGATCTGTCGCAGATCTTCCTGCGCTCGCCGGCCAACGCGATGATTCCGCTCGACACGGTGGCGTCGGTCAAGCGGGGCAGCGGGCCGGTGACTATCAACCGCAAATACCTTCAACGCATGGTCACCATCAGCGCCAACGTGGCGCCAGGCGAGGATCTGAATGTCGCCAGCGCCGTGTCGCGACAGGTGATCGAAAAATTGCCGCCACCCGATGGCTTCACGGTCCGCCTGGGCGGCCAGACCGAGGCTCAGGAAAAAACCTTTGGCGATCTTTCATTCGCCGCGCTGATGGCGATGGCACTGGTGTACATGGTCCTGGCGTCGCAGTTCAAGTCGCTGATCGATCCCTTGGTCATCATGTTCAGCGTGCCCTTGGGAATCACGGGCGTCTTCCTGATGCTGTACCTGACCGGCACGACCCTCAGCGTGAACAGCTACATGGGCGTCATCATGATGGTCGGCATAGTGGTGTCGAATGGCGTACTGCTGGTGGATTTCGCCAACGTCTTGCGCGACCGGGGCAAACCGTTGCTGGAAGCCACCATCGAGGCGGGCCGCACGCGCCTGCGCCCCATCTTGATGACCAGCATCGCGACCGTCGTCGGCCTGGTCCCGATGGCGCTGGGACTCGGTGAAGGCAGCGAATCCAACCTGCCGCTGGCCCGCGCGGTCATCGGGGGACTGACCGTATCGACGGTCTTCACGCTGTTTCTGGTGCCTGTGCTGTACACGCTGCTGGCGCGTTTTGGGCCGGCCCGGGATCAGCTCACATCACGACCTGAAGCTGGACCGTGACCTTGGTGTTGCCAAGGTCCCTATACGGATGATCGACCCACCCGGTGGCGTCTGCCGTCGGTACGGGCAAAGGCTTGGGCTGACTGAGCAGCGGGCTGCCCGCCTGCACGTTGGTCCGCGAAACGTCCAGCAGCAGGCGAATGCCATCGGTGAACAGGAAGTTCAGCCCGGCCGTCATGCTCAGGCGCTGGCCTGAATCGCTGCGATCGCGATCGCCGTCCAACCACTCGACGCGGGCAACGGGCATCAGATCGATGGGGCCGGCCGAAAATCGAAAGGCCGCAAGCCCCCACGCGGCCCACCACCTCTGCGCGCCGTAGCGTGTGTCGAGATCGACCCTGTCGCCCATCAAGCCTTCGCCGCGCACGGACAGCCCACCCAACTTCAAGGCCAGGTCGACCTCTGCGGCCTTGCCCGCGCCCAGGTGCTTTGCGTAGGGATTCGTGGAGCCCAGATCGGGCCGTGGGATGACCTTGCTTCTCGAGATCGTGAACGGCCGCTCGTAAAGCTGGGTGACGGGCTTGTCGGCGAAACTGGCCCCGACGGTGAGGAACTTCAAGGGCCGGGACTCGATCCGCCCTGCGATGGTGCCGGTGGGCGACGCATTTTCGTCCACGGCGTTGCCCCTGAACACGCCGAAATACAGTTGCAGAAGCTTGCGTTTGGACAGCGGTGCGACGCGAACCTGCGCGCCCACATCGCGGCCCGCGAAACCGAGATCCTTCAAGAGATCATCTGTGGGGCCCAGGCTGGCAGCTTCGTAGCTGGCGATGGGATCGAGCTCCATGGTCGAAAACGGAATCTTGAAAGCCCCGGCGGTGATCTCAAGGCGCCGGGGAATGGGCTTGACCTCGACGTAGGCCTGCTTGACCGCGCTTGCGGCGTTGTCGTGCAGCAATTCCGCAAAGTCCACGATGGCCTTGAACCCCAGGTGCACCGTCGGCGTCGCAGCCAGGCGCATGAAAAACCGGTTCAGCGTCCAGCCGTCGCCATGGTGGGCCAGGTAGTTCTCGCGAAAAGCCCACGCGTCCGACGGCGCCGCCGATGCCACATAGGGGTTGGTGCTGTCGTCGGCCCACGCCTGGCTGTAGCGCGTCTGCAACAAGAAGCGGAACGAAAGGCCGCCGGCCTGAAAGCCGCCTGGCTCTGTGCCGAAGGGATCGCCGCCCGAACTGCGCACGGGTGCCTCGTCAGGTTCGGCAATGACCGGGGGCGGGGCCGGCAGGGCGGGCTCGGATTCAGCGGCGATGAGTAAGGCGAGAAGAACCGGTGTCATGCACCGCGGACAGTACTACAAGCCCACGCCCTGGGTCTTGTTGCGCCCGCGAAAGGACCGCAACCGTTCGCTGCGTCTCGGACGCGCGCCGGGGAAGACCCGACGGCGCACCCTCGGTCGAAGACGATGACGTCTCAGCGGGCGGTGCCTTGTCCTCATGCGACCGGGGATCCATCAGAGACCACCATGCCGCGCTGCCGATGTTCGCCCCACGTTTGCGGCGAAGCGCAGGCCCCACCTGGCGTATCGCCCGGCGGCACCGGACGGCGATTCGCTCCGAGAACACTGTGCCCTGATCATGGATCAGGCGCGCTATCATCCTACGGTAGGGACGTCCCTCCAGATCCCGATGCCAGGATCTCCGGGCCATATTCAGGCGTTGCTAGTTCCCGCGTCCGTCCTTCAACCAGTGCATACAAGACGGGTAACACGTACAGGGTCAGGATCGTCGCTGACGTAAGCCCTCCGATCACCACGAGAGCCAGGGGACGCTGGGTTTCCGAGCCGATTTCGTGGGACAAGGCGGCAGGAAACAGGCCGAGAGCCGCCAGCAGGGCTGTCATCAAGACCGCTCGAAGGCGGGCAAACGCACCCTCGCGCACGGCCAGCTCGACGGTGTTCCCGGCATTCTTGCGGGCATTGATATCCGACACCAGCAACACGCCGTTCAGAACAGCCTGACCCATGAGGGCAATGAAACCCACCGCCGCCGATACCGACAGGTTCACCCCGGTTATCCACAGGGCCGCCACCCCGCCAATCAGCGCGAAGGGGATATTGGCCAAAATGAGCAGGGCTGAACGGAGAGAGCCAAATGCCT
>JANXXE010000150.1 GCA_025350815.1 Myxococcales bacterium
CCGCCGCCCCCGCCTGGAAGGTCTACAACAACAGCGGCAACAAGACCTATCTCTTCCTGTCCTCAAAAGCCGTCTCCAGCCAGTCCTACCTGTACCGCGTCGACGTGCCCGGCGGCACTGTCCAGGCATCTTGCTGCGGCTCCAGCACCAGCGTCCACGACATGAACGGCGCCGTCCGCCTGTGGGGTGACCGCGCCATCATCGGGGATTCCGGCGCGCGCCTGCATTCCGTCGTCACCGACAACTTCAACACCAATCAATTCATCAATGGATCGGGCTTCCCCTACCGCGACACCGATGGCACCCGTCACCCCAACGGCACGGGTCAACTTGACGCCGGCAACTACGCCATCCTCAGTTCCCCCTACGTCGACCCCAACACCAGCCGCATCTATTACGGCGACAAGGACAGTCACGTCTACGCCCTCACCTCCGCAGGTGCCCTCGTCACGGGGTTCCCCCTCACCCTCAGTCCCGCCGACCAGGTCAGCTGCTCGCCCATGTTTCGCAGCGGCGTCCTTGTCATTGGCACCGGCCCCAACGCCGGGACCAGCGGCGGCCGCGTCTACTTCATCGACGAATCCACCGGCAATATCTTCACACGCTACGATTTCGGCGCCACCACCATCACGGGCCTGGCCCGCGACGCTGGCACCGGCCGCCTCATGATTGCCACCAGCGGCGGCGATCTCTACTTCGTTCCCTTCGAAACTGACCCCACCTGACGCGCCAGAGTGGCCACTGGCCGCTGGCCACCCATCACGTCCGGTGGTATCCAGGGGCAATGATGTTGCTACTGGCGCTGGCTCGTCCCCTGTTTGTGTTCCTGCTGCTTACCCCGCCCGCCGTTGCCGCCGGCAAGACGCCCGCACCGACCATCAAGGTCATCCCCCACGAAATCGACAAGCGAATCGACGTCCTCGTCGACGATCAGCCGTTCACCTCATATATCTGGCCGGCGGCCCTGAAAAAGCCGGTCCTTTATCCCCTGCGAACTGCCAAGGGCAGCGTCGTCACGCGGACATACCCCCCGGCCCCCGGTGAACGCACCGACCATCCCCACCACGTGGGCCTTTGGTTCAACTACGGCGACGTGGATGGCGTCGACTTCTGGGGCAATTCAGATGAACTGGCCAAGGCCGAACCGCAACGGAAACTGGGCGCGATCCTCCACCGCTCGGTCAAGGAAGCCAAGGGTGGCACCGGCGCCGGCCGCCTGGTGGTGACGTCGGAATGGGTGAATCCCGACGGCAAGGTCGCCCTGGCAGAGGAGACAGCCTTTGGATTTCAGGCAGCATCGGGAAGACGCGCCATCGACCGCATCGCCACCCTGACCGCGGTTCACGCCGACGTAAATTTCCCCGACACCAAGGAAGGCGCCCTGGGCCTGCGCGTGTCGCCCGGCTTCGAGCCCGATTCGAAAGGCGCCGGGGTGTACCACAGCAGCGAAGGGATCAACGGCAACGCCGTCTGGGGCACCCGGGGCCGCTGGATGGCCCTGAACGGTACGGCAGGCGCTGAACCCGTGACCCTGGTGATCCTGGACCATCCCAAGAACCCCGGACATCCGACCCACTGGCACGCGCGCGGCTACGGCCTGTTCGCGGCCAATCCCTTCGGCATCAAGGATTTCAGCAAGGGCAAGGAGGCCCTTAACTTCTCCATCCCCAAGGGCAAGTCCGCCCGCCTTGCCTATCGCCTTCTGATCCTTTCGGGGCAGGTGGGGCCCAAGGAGATTGAGGCTGAGTACCAGACGTTCCTGCGGGAAGTTCCGTAAAGAAATCCCCAAATGGGCGCTGGTCGCCGCGCCGCGCCCAGCGCACCGTGCTGAATCGGCCTCCCCCGTCGACCCGGCTGTGACTGGCAGCAACCTCGTCGTGCCATAACGGAAACACCTTTCCGCAAAACCTAAAAATAGGTATTGCCGCTGCTGGCCTGGCCCGTGTATTTTCCCGGCCGATGGAGCGTGTCCTGCGCGGATTTGGCGGTTTCCTGGGGGTGTCGGCCCCGGTTCTGCCAACCACTGCGCACCGCTTGCCAGGCCGCGACGTCTGAATCCCGTGGGCACGCGTGTGTGTCAAACGCGTGTCAAAAGGGAAACAAAGTTTCAATACCTCAAAAAAGCCCTTGCTCGGTGCCGCGCACTTTGTGTAATTTAGGAGTATCATGACCCAGTTCACGCGCAGAATTCCCCTCCTTGTCTGCCTCTTGTCGTCGCTGGCGCCGGCCGTCGCCCTCGGGCAGGGCGGTTCTTCGGGCTCGATCGTAGGAAACGTCCTCGATCAGGCCGGAAACCCGGTCAAGGGCGTCAAGGTCACGGTCCGCTCGGACACCCAGATCGGCGGGTCGAAGACGGCGTACACCAACGACGAGGGGTACTTCCGCATTATCCAGCTGGCCCCCGGCAACTTCGACATTCAGGCAACGGCACCCGGCCTTGCGCCCTATCTACAGAAGGGCGTCGTCGTCGGTATTTCTGCCGCCGCCGAAATTTCCCCCATCATGGAGGTCAAGACCCAGGAGGAACAGGTGGTGGTCGTGCAGAAGGCCCCGGTCATCAGCACCACAACGGCCAACGTAAAAGAGGTCTACGACGTCGACTTCATCGACTCGCTGCCGCTGACCGCTCGCAACCAGTCGAATCTCAGCCTGGTGCAGGCCAGCTCTGGTTCTACCCGCAGCCAGCGTATGCGCGGCGGCAACAGCGACCAGACCATTTACACGATGGACGGCTTCAACATGCTGGGCCAGTTCCCGACGACCAAGTCCGCGGCGGCCTTCGAACTGCAGAGCGCCGGCTACGGCGCCGACAACCCCACCGCGCCCGGTGGTCTGGTCAATATCGTGACCCGTTCCGGCTCCAACCGCTGGGAATTCCAGTTTGAAAGCTACGTGCAGGCGCCCCAGTTGCAGTTCTTCCGCGACGCAACCGACTCGCGAATCGGCGACGCGGTCCTGGTCATCAACCCCACCCTCGCTGGCCCCATCATCAAGGACCGCCTCTGGTTTTCGATAAACTCCGAATTCAATCAGTTCGATACGGGCCGCAGCGCCGACCCGCAGGGCATCCTGCCGACGCCACCCGACAGCCTGAAGACCGTCACCAAGGGAACAGTCAAGCTGACCTGGCAGGCCACCACCAGAAACAAGCTGTCCCTGGTCGTCAACTACGACATGGCCTGGGAATACAATATCCGCGGAGATCTGGGCGTGACGGCGGACGCGCAGTCTGACCGCATGAACAGGCGCTGGTTTGGCGGCCTGATCTGGGACGCCCTGCTTACCGACAAGCTGGTCTTTCGCAGCCAGGCTGGCGTGGTCATCTGGCCCGAGCACGTGTTCCCGCGTCTGTGCCGGACCGACCCGAACTGCGACTTCGTCCCCGCCGTCCAGAACACCTTCCCGCGGCCGGTCTACTTCAACAACACCAACAGCCACACCCGGCTTGATACCGCCAGCCTCGAGCTCATCAACAAGCTTGAGTACTTCATGGATACCAAGGGCTTTGGCGAACACGATTTGAAGCTGTCGGACACCTTCCGGACCGAGAAGACCATCACGCGAACGGCCCGACCGGGCGACACGTTGCTTGAGTACAACGGCGACATCCCGTCGCAGCTGACGACGTACTATTCAAACGATCCCCGCTACGAGGCACCCCGCTACGGCTGGAACATCATCACTGCGGCGGCCCAGCGCAACACCGTCACGCTGGCCGACACCTGGCGGGCCACCCGCTACCTGACCTTCACGCCGGCCATCAGCCTGGTCTGGGGGCGGGCCGTCAACCAGCGCGGCGACGTCGCCGTGAACAATTCAGCCTGGGCGCCCAGCATCACGGCAGCCTGGGATCCGACGCATGACGGCCGGACGGTTGTCCGCGGCAGCTTCAGCTCGTACGTTGACGTCGAGACCGTCAACCTGGCCAAGTTCAGCAGCGGCAGCCAAGCCTCGAAAACCTGCAAGTACACGGCTGCCACTGGCCTGTTCGATTCCGGCTGCACCTTCTCGGGCGGCATCTCGACCAATACCTTCGGCCTGCCCTGCGGGCCGACGGGTGTCGACGTCACGGGCAAGGACTGCCGGCAGGCCCTCAGAGTCCCCCGAACCTGGGAATACACGACGGGCGGCGAGCGCGAAGTGGTCGAGGGTATCGCTTTGGGCTCGGACATCATTTACCGCCGTTTCGCCCACCAGTGGGAGCAGATCGAGACAAACCGCATCTGGAACAGCTCGGGCAGCGAACTTGACCGGACCGGCAGCTATCGCAATGGCCGTGCCCAAACCATCCAGGATATGGAGACGCCGGACGGCGCCCACCGTACGTACTTCGGCCACACGACCTCGCTTAACAAGCGTGAAGGAAAGTTCCGCGGGCGCGTCGCCTACACATGGAGCTACCTGCGCGGGACAGTGTCCGACGTCTCCAACAATCTGTACGGCGATATCGCCCCCCGCGACGTCTACATCAACGGCCCCGTGCAGCAGGATCACCGCCACGAGGTCAAGGCCCTGATGCAGTACGTGGCAACCCCCTGGCTGACCCTGGGCGCCACTGACACGTACATCTCCGGAACGCCCTACAACCGGACGTTCCGAAATACAGAGACCGGTGGCTACGACGACTACCGCGCTCGCCTGGGTCAGAATCCCGGGACCAACCTGAATGATCCGAGCGACGACCGCGAGCTGCGCTACCCCGACATTATGGACCTGGCCATCCAGGTTCGCGTGAACCTGCGGCCCCTTATCGGCCAGAGGCTGGAGTTCTTTGCGGACATCCTGAACGCCCTGGCGCTTCGGACCACGACGAGCGTCAACGAGCAGGACGGACCCCTCTTCGGTCAGATGACGGGCCGGTTCGCCCCGTTCCGGGTTCGAGTGGGGGGCGTGATTAAGTTCTAGCCACAGTATCCTGTTCTTCAACGCCGGCCGCCCACGGGGCGCGTCGGCGTTTTCTTTTGTGCCTGAGGTTCTGGCCCTTCCGCGCTAACGCACGCGGCGCGGGCCAACGCACGGCCCTTTGCCTCGACCCCTTCAGGGGCTATTGTCCGGGGCCGCCAACATGAAGCAGAGGCCCACGAAAACCGCCGCGTACACAGGGGCGACCCGGCTGATCGATGTGGCCAATGAGGCCGGCGTAGCGCGTGTCACGGCCGCGCAGGTACTGAATGGCACCGGAGGTTCCGGAGTCCGCGTGGGCCAGGCCACCCGCGAGCGTATCCTGGCCATTGCCGCCCGCCTGCGTTACCGGCCCAACCGCATCGCACAGCAGTTGAAGGGCGTCCACAGCAAGGTTCTGGGGGTCATCATGGACACCGTCAACCTGCCGGTCATGTCCGAAAGGCTGGCCGCCATTGAGGCCAGCGCCCAGCGGGCGGGCTACCGTCTCATGATAGGCCAAACCCACGGGGATCCGACCGGCGTACAGGATTATCTGGACGACTTCGAGGGGCGCGCTGTCGAGGGCGTCCTGTGCCTGTTTGATCCCCGGACCGACAGGCCCAATCCCCTGCCCCTGACCTTTCATGGGCGCTGCCCTCTGGTGTTTCACGCCAGGCCCGCACAGCCAGATGGATTCTGCGTGCGCGTCGACACGGAAGACGCCACGGCACAAGTCACGGGTCATTTGCTGGATCGGGGCCGCCGGCGGGTTGGGCTGGCGTTGTGGAACTTGGTCGATGAAATGATGGAATGGCGCCGGCGTGGCTACGCGCGCGCGCACCAGGAACGCGGTCGATCCGTCGAGGGCAGCCTCATCTGGGTACCACCGCGCATCATCGGACCACCCGAGCCACTGGTCCTCGACGAGATTGTCGATCACCTTGTCGTCAAGGAACGCGCTGACGCAATCGTAGCACCCGATGACATCTGGGCTGTACGCCTGATGCAGCGACTGAAGACACGAGGCTACCGGGTGCCGACTGATGTAGCGGTCACCGGTTACGACAACCTCGAACTTTCCTCAATTGTCGAACCGTCGTTGACCACCGTCGACCAGCAGCACGACGCCTACGCCGATGCCGCGGTGGCGCTGCTGGTGTCCCTTGCGCGCGGGGAGGACGTGTCCGATCGAACACGGACCATCAAGGCCAAGCTGGTCATTCGCGAGTCAACCTGAGCGTCGATCACGCTGCGTTCAACTGTGACTTGTCTAACGTCGCTGCCACACACGCCGGTATGCCCTTGACACGTCGGCGCCGACTGGTCACGCTGCCGACGAGGCACGGATGCAAAAAACGGATCGTCGAACCATTCTTCAAGCGGGCCCTGTCGCCGGGGCCGCCGGTATACTGTCAACCTTGACCACCGACAACTCTTCAGCCGCAACGACAACGAAACGCGACTACCTGGCGGAATTGGGCGTGCCGCCCGTCATCAATGCCGTGGGCGTGTATACCGCGGTCACCGGCTCGCTGATGCATCCCGATGCTGTCGAAGCCATCGCGTCGCTGTCGCGGCACTTCGTGCGTCTTGATGACCTGCACGCGGCCGTCGGGGCGCGCATTGCCAAACGTCTCGGCTGCGAGGCGGCCTCGGTCACCGCCGGTGCGGCAGCGGCGCTAACGTTGGGCACCGCGGCCTGCATTGCCGGGACCTCCGCCGATGCCATCCGCCGACTGCCCGACACGACCGGCCTCAAGAATGAGGTCATCATCCAGAAGAGTCACCGCTACCCATACGACCACGCCGTTAGAAACTGCGGCATCCGGATGATCGAGGTCGAGACCGCGGCCGAACTCAAGAAGGCCGTGAACCCGCGAACAGCGATGATGCTGTATCTGTTCAAGGCGACGCCGATGGGGGCGATAAAGGCGGAAGAATTCGTCGCGCTGGGCAAGCAACTGGGCGTGCCGACCTTCGTCGATGCCGCGGCGGACGTGCCCCCGGTGGACAATATCTACAAGCTGGCCAAGTCGGGCTTCGATCTGGTGACCTTCTCGGGCGGCAAGGGAATTCGCGGGCCACAGAGCGCCGGGCTGCTTCTGGGCCGCCGCGATCTCATCGAATCCGCGCGCCTACAGACCGGCGCCCACAGCGATTCGATCGGCCGACCCATGAAGGTCAGCAAGGAAGAGATCGTCGGAATGATGGTCGCCCTGGAGGCGTATCTGGCCCGCGATCACGCGGCCGACTGGCGACGCTGGGAAGACAGCATCGCGACAATCACCGCAGCGGTGAAGAACATTCCGGGCGTTACCTGCGAGCGCTACGTGCCGGTAATTGCAAATCAGGTGCCACACCTGCGGGTCACGTGGAATATGAAGACGTTGCCGCTGACCCACACGCAGGTCGTGGATTACCTGCGCAAGGACACCCCGCAAATCGAAGTTGTCCCCGTCGAGGGCCCCCGGCCTGGCCCGGGCCTGGACATGATCGAAATGGCGATGTGGATGATGGAGCCGGGCGAACCGGAGATCGTCGCCACACGTTTGCGGGCCGCGCTGAAGTCCGCGAAGCAGGGCTGAGTTCCACGGCCGCGGTTGGGGCCCTGCAATGATCGCGAAACCGGCGACTGGCTGCGTGACGGCGGCGTTGTTGATGACCCTGGGCGGCGCGTGCGCGGGCCCAG
This sequence comes from Myxococcales bacterium, assembly GCA_025350815.1. Lineage (GTDB taxonomy): Bacteria > Myxococcota_A > Polyangia > Fen-1088 > Fen-1088 > JANXXE01. The sequence continues at coordinate 7,574 of JANXXE010000150.1, forward strand.
CCAAAGACGTCGTCGTTCACCCCAGCCTGTACGACAAGGCTTTTCGTAACCCGCTGACGGGTTTCCGACCCGACATCGGCGGCAAGCACCCCTACGCGACCCTGTTCCGCCACTACATCCGGTGGAACACCATCGAAAACGCCGAAGCCGACGGCATCGACAAGATTCGCGCCTACTGCGACGCCGCCTGGAAGGATCTACCCAGCCGCAACGGCAAGGTGATCCCGCGCGTATATCTGGACTGGCCGGGGCGACCGGGTTCGTGGCCTGCCGATCTCACGGAAGGCGACTACACCAGCGATGCCTTCCGCGCCCGCCTGGTCCGTCTCATCGAACGGCTGGGACAGTTGTGGGACAACGATCCGCGCGTTGCGTTCATCGAGACTGGTCTCATCGGACGCTGGGGCGAACAACACACGCCGAAGCCCCCGCCTGATTTACAGGCCCTGATGGGCGATGCCTTCACGAGGGCCTTTCCGCACAAGCTGCTCGAAAATCGCTATCCGACGGCCTTCGAGGCGTATCGCTGGGGAATTTACTGGGACTCGTTCGGTTGCGATCAGAACGCCGCCATGAAGCGCCTGTCCGATCGCTGGAAGACCGTTCCGTACGAGGGCGAGATCGCCTACGACTACTGTGTGCCGGCGGGGAAGAAGCCCATCGAGGACGTCACCATCCCCGCCAACACGACGAAGATCCTGGACCTTGTCCGCGACTTTCATATCACCGGGCTTGGCTGGATTGCCTCGGCCCGCTACGACACAACCACTGCCGTGGGAATCGACACTCTGCAGAAGGCGTTCGGCTATCGCTTTGTCATCAGCGAGGCCACATACCCTTCACGGGCGCAGCCGGGCGGCGCCCTGACGCTGAAGATGTCGGTCCGCAATTTAGGATCTGCCCCTTTTTATTATCGATGGCCACTGGAAGTCAGCCTGCTGGACCTCAAGACCAGACAGCCCGTCTGGAAGGGGATCTTCGAGAACGTCGACCTGAGGACCTGGCTGCCGGGCGATCGTTGGGACCCGGCCACGGGCAGCTATCTGGACCCGCCCGTACCCTCGGTGGCCGCCGGCGTGTTTCAGTTGCCCGCCGCCCTGCCCCGCGCGACCTACATCGTTGCGATTGCGGTTCTTGATCCGGCCGGCATGGCGCCATCCTTGCGATTCGCCTCGGGCAACTACTTTCGCGGCGGGCGACATCCCCTGGGTTTGATCGGAGTGGGCACAAAGCCGCCGACCACGACCATCAGCCCCACGGATTTCGACGACCTGCAGGCTGATGTGACCATCGGCTACAGCCCATAAACTGACGCATGGGCGACGCTGCGCTACAGACAGTCCTTCGCCAACAGGCCCGCAGCAACCAGAACGCGCTGAAGTACGACGCGCTTTTCGCCGATCACCGCAGCCATCTTACGGCCGCCGTCACTGCGGCGGGGCCTGCCGGGGGCGCGGGGCGACTTGCCCTGCTGGGCGCAGGCGCCTGCCTCGATCTGGATCTCGCGGAAGTGGCCAATGCCTATCGGGAGATTCATCTCGTCGATCTGGATCGGGCGGCCATCGACGGCGCCCGGGCTCGTCAGGCGTCTGTCCAGGGCCAGATTTCCTGCCACGGTCCCGTTGATCTGTCCGGTGTTATTTCTGAACTCGATCACTGGATGAAGGAATCCCCGACGCTGTCTGCCCTGGACGCCCTGGTACCCACGGCCGCTGACAGAATTTCCGCCGCGTTACCCGGCCCATTCGACGTGACGGTGTCCTGTTGTCTGGCAACTCAGTTGTCGTTGGGGCTCACCTCGGTACTCGGACAGCAGTCCCTGTTTCTGCCGGATCTGCGCAAGCGCGTGCTTACCATCCACCTGCGCTCGCTGGCACAGTTGACGGTCCCCGGCGGCACCGCCCTGTTCGTCAGTGATGTCTGCTCGAACGATCGGTACCCCCTTGATGACCTGCCCGCCGGGTCTGATCTTGCCGAGGTGCTGGCCACGCTTTCGCGGACGGGCAACGTATTTTTCGGTTCTGATCCGCTGCTGGTCCGACAAGTGTTGCGCAAGGACGCCGTCTTGGCGGCGCGCTTCGCGGCACCCCGATCGCTTGCACCGTGGTTGTGGCGCACCAGCCCGTCGCGCGTATTCCTGGTTTACGGACTGGTCCTCAAGACCCACTGATCGCACGCCGGCCGCGATCGCCAAATGCCCGGCGGCGACTGCGCTTTCCCAAGCATCCCCACCCAGGTGCGGCGGCAGGCTGTGCTATATACGCCGCACACCGAGGGATAATTCCTCGACGGGAGCGCCACAGATGACGACGATCGTGACAGGTAGCGACGGTCACCGCGGCCCGCGAACCAGACGAAGCCACACCTTCGTTGGCCTTCTCGCCTCCGTGATGCTGCTCACCACCAACGCAGACGCGCAAACCGGGGCTCAGGTGGACAGGCGAATCGGTGAGACGCGAAACGGCGGCCAGACCTTCACTTTCCCCAACTACGAATCCAAGGCGGCCTGGGAAAAGCGCGCCACTGACCTGCGGGTGCACATCCTGGCCAGTACGGGGCTTCTGCCCGCACCCCCACGCCCGCCGTTGGCGCCGCACATCGTCGAGAAGATTGATCAGGGGACCTACACCATCGAGAAAGTCTATTTCGAAAGCTTTCCGGGCCTCTATGTAACGGGAAATCTATTTCGGCCCAAGAACGTTAGCGGAAAAGTTCCCGGGATCTTGAACGCCCACGGGCACAACTCCTGGGGCCGACTTGAAAGCAACGAGACCTTTGGCCACGCGCTGCGCGCCGTCAGTTTCGCCAAGCTGGGCATGGTTTCGTTCGCCTACGACATGATTGGCTTCGGCGACAGCCGCGCAATGCCCCACGAACTGCCCCATGACAAGGCCATCGGCGGACCGCTGGCCGACATTTGGGGATTGTCGATGATGGGCCTGCAACTGGCGAACACGCAACGGGCCCTGGACTTCCTGCTGTCTTTGCCCGAGGTCGATGCGGAACGGGTCGGCATGACGGGCGAGTCAGGCGGCGGCACGCAAACCTTCATCGCGACGGCCGTCGATCCCCGAATCAAGGCGGCGGCGCCCGTGAATATGCTGTCGTCGATATTCCAGGGCGGTTGCATCTGCGAAAATGCCCCCAATCTGCGCGTCGACGCCTACAACGTGGAATTCGGCGCCCTCGCTGCCCCGCGCCCACTGTTGATGCTGTCCTCGACGGGCGACTGGACGAAGAACACGCCGCAGATGGAATTTCCGGCCGTGCGCAGCATCTACGAACTGTACGGCGTAGGCGACCGCGTCACGAACGTTCACCAAACCGCGCCGCATAACTACAACCTGACAGCGCGCCAGGCGGCGTACGGCTTTTTCTCTCACCATTTTTTGGGCCGGGTCGCGACGACGCCCATTCCCGAGCCGCTGCGAAATCCGCCGGTGCCCGCCGACCTGATGGTGTTCTACGGAATTCCGCGGCCCAAGAACGAAGCGAACGCGGAACGGCTGACAAGAACATGGATCGACATGGCGCGGGCACAGTTAAGCAGCGAGCGGCCACGCGACGCACGCACGCTGACTGCGTTTCAATCCCGCTTCGGCGTCACCCTGAAGCACGCCCTGGGCGCTGAGATGCCATCGGCCGACGACGTTCAGGCATCAGCTCCAACGATCGAGAAGACGTCGTCAGCGATCGTGTCGCACTTCTTCCTGTCCCGGCGCGGGAAAGGCGATCGGGTGCCCGTCTCTCTGTGGCGTCCCACGATCGTGGACACCGGCAAACCGACCGTAGTGGTAGCGGAAGTATCGGCGACAACGACTGGCGCATCCGAGGCGGGAAAGGCCCTGGCGGAATCGTTGGTCAAGACAGGACATCCGGTTGTGGCCGTATCCCTGTTCGCGGGGCGCGACACCAAGGGTGGCGCCAAGGTCGCTTTCATATCTACCTTCAACCGCACCGACGCCGCCAACCGGGTCCAGGATATCTTGACGGCGGTGGCCTACGCTCGCGGGCAGGATAACAAGGCCAGGCTCGCCCTCGTCGGCCTCGGCAAGGCCGGTCCCCTGGCACTGCTGGCACGCGCGTACGCACCCGCGCTCGCGCGACTGGCGGCGGACGCTGACACCTTCAACAGCGACACCGACGAGGCGTTTATCAAGGACCTTCCCATTCCCGGGATTCGCCGCGCGGGCGACTTTCTAACCGCTGCCCTCGCTGACATTCAGACGCCCCTGCTGATCCACAACACCGGGGGCAGCTTCAAGACCCAGAATATCGCCGCCGCTTACCGCAGTCTCGGTCGCGCCGCAGCCTTCAAGACCATGCCGGGCGTCGCCTCAACGGCGGACCTGACCGCGTGGCTTGACGGTACCCGCTGATGCCGCGGCTTAGGATCAGGGCTCGTTCCACACCTTGATGTTGTCGACGAAGAAGGGGCCGCCGCCCATGCGACCGCCGAGGATGTAAAGATGGTCCACGATATCTCCCGGCTCCATCACCTTGGTTTTATCTGAGATGGGCTGGAAATCCGCCAGGCGCAGGTCGAGATGCGTCCAGGCCTCTCGTACATTCTGTTTGAGGACCAGGTTGTAGTTCTGCTTCTGGTTCCGATTTCGGATCTGGACCGCGATCTCTGAGCCCTCTGCTGGCAACCAGTAGTCGAACGCAACTCGCGATTCGTCGCTATATCGGATCATGGGCGTGCGGCTTTCGATGCCGATGGTGAACATGAAATCGCCCCAACCGTACAGCGTCCCAACGACGGCCATCCGACTGCCCGGACGAGCGGGTCCCGCGACAAGCTGACCCAGCAGAAAGCTGGACGGCAGCACCCCATCTTCGAAATCCCAGAACACACCCGTCGGTGCCATCGCGTCCGGCGCGGAATCCTTCAACAAAGCGGGGCTACTGGCGTCCGACCCCGAGCTCCTCGTGCGCGTCGTTGCCGACTGCCCGGTGCCCACTGTGACGCGCGTTCCATCATCCAGCCCCTCGAACAACACCTGGCCGTGCGCCACGGTGATCTGGGTCGAGTGCTCCTCCACCGTCAGGGACAGCTCCGTTCCCAAAATGGTCGCGCGCGCGTGCGGGGTGACGAAGACCAGGAAATGTCCCGCCGGTTGCCTGGTCACGCGGGCGCGCATGATGCCCTTATCCAGACGAAGGGCTCGCGTACTGATCCCGTCCTTCACCTGGACCTGATGCTCGCCGATGGTGAAGCGCGCTCCCGCGCTCAATTCGATGCGTGAGCCGTCCTCGGTCCCGAGAACGGCGACGCCACCTTGACCCACTTCGATCGAATCTCCCTCGTCCAGGCCTACGCCGGTCACGATGACCCGACGGCCTCGGGTTCCGACGATCTCACCGGGAACGCCGGGACCACGAACCGTCGCATACGCCGAGGACGCCCCCGGCGCAGACAGGCTCTGCACCGCCCGATGGGGGAAAAATCCCTTGGCACCCAGAACAACCATCACAGATGCGGCCACGGCCAACGCCGCAGTGAACCCCCGACGCGGCCAGCGCGTGGGCTTCCCGACCGACTGGGCGGCGATGGGTACCGAACGTAGACGCGGACGATCGGTTGATGAAGTGGTCGACGAAGTGTCAGATAGCGACAAGGCCATCGGTTCGTGACGGGCCAAAATCGTCTCGATCTCCGACGTCAGACTGTAGTGATCAACCAGCAACCGCCCAACGGTCGCATCGCTCGCCAGCAGTTCCTCCAGTTCCAGCATCTCGGCCCCGGACAGGACGCCCTCTTCGTGCTTCACCAGCAGACTGCTGACTCTCTCTTCGTCGATCACGAATGTGCCTCCGCCCTCATCAGGCGCCGTTCCACACAACGCAACAAGCCCCGTCGCAGGCGCAACAGCGCCACCCTTATCGCGCCGGGCGAACTTCCCTGCTGTTTGGCGATCGCCTCCGAGGTCAAGGCACTGGCATAGCGCATGGTCAGCAACGTCTTGTCCTTCGGGGGCATACGCTCGATACAGGTCTCAAGGGCAACCCGACGCTGCTTCCAGCCGTCGTCTTCCGCGTCGGTGCGCGAATACGCCATCTCCACCAGGTCCACGAAGCGGTAGTTCAACATGTTCTGGGATCGGCGCCAGGTCCGCCTGTGATGCAGGACAATGTTTCGCGCCACCCCACGCGCCCACGACGGAAACAGGTCCGGCTCCACCCTTTCGTCCCTTCCGGACAGAATGCACACACCGACTTCCTGCAGAATGTCCTCGGCGTCGTTTGGGTGCGGCACAAGCACGCGGATGAATGCCTTCAGCATTTCCTTGTGCCGGACGAACAACAGCGATCGGGACTCGAGGACTGGCTCCGGAGAGCTCATGTCTTTGACCGTGATTACAACCTGGCCAGGGGACCCGACGACAGGGCGGGATTGCCGAAGGTGTTGGCGGGAATATCAAACATGTTCAGGATCGACACAAACAACTTGTTGTTGGCGTCCCCACTATAGCGCAGCAATCGCCCGCCCTTCAGCGGACCGCCGGCGTGTCCCAGCAGCATGTGGTACAGACCCCGACCCGTGTGGCCGTTGTTCCCGCGCGCCATATCGCAGGCGTGCAGGATCAACGTGTTGTCCAGCAGCGTCCCGTTGCCTTCCTGAACACCCTTGAGGCGCGTCACGAGTTGCGCCAGGTGCTGCGTGTAGAACGTGTGGATCTTCGTCAGGTCCGCCACTGTGCCCCCGACTTCGTCACCGTCGTGGCTCATGTCGTGGTGCCCGCGGCTGATGCCCAGCCACGAATACACCGTGTTCCCCGTCGTCATATCCCACTGCAACGTCCCCACCCGCGTCAGATCGCAGATGATCGCCGTCGCCATCAGATCTGTCAGCGCATTCGCCTGCGCCACCCGGTCAGTCCCAGCCGCAGGGTCCTTCACGTCCTTCGGACACCCAGTGGACCCCGCCGGCGCGCCACCTGCCGCGGGCGTCGGCGACGGGCCGGGGATCGGCGCCATCACCTGCAACCGCATCTCCAGATCCCGAATCTGGGTCAGGTGCGAATCGATCTTGTCCCGGTCCGCCAGGCCCAGCTTCGGCGACAGCCCCTGGTACGTCTTGCCGACGGCATCCAGAATCGACCGTCGCTCGGTCACGATCCGCGCCGCCGCCGCAGGGTCCGCTGTCGCCCCGCCCCCCGTGCCGCCCGCGAAAATACGGTTGAAGATCACACTGGGATCTCGCGCGCCCGGCAACGGCTTGTTCGCGCCCAGATAGCTACTGGTGCTGTACGCCCCGCCGCCCACCATGAAGTTCATCTCCAGCGACGAAAACTTCGTCTTCGGCGCCAACTGCTTCACGATTTCCTGATCGACCGTGATTCCGCCTGACGATTTGGATTCGCCACCGTTTGTCAGATTGGTCCCCAAATCCACGATGGACTCCGTCCCGCTCAGAAACGTGCACATCCCGCGCGAATGCGTGTCGCCCTTGCCGGCTGGCGAATACCAGGCCGCATTGTCCAGGCCCGCAACGATAACCAGATCCTTCTTGAACGGTTCCAGACTTGCGTGCACCGGCCGCATGACGAAGTCGGTCTCGCCACCGCTTGGATTCCAGATCGGCGGGTGGAACCCGTTGTGCGTCGTCCATTGCAAATAGCGCTTCGGGAAACCCGTCGCCGATACACCAGGCGCCGCCTGGGCCTTCGGAATACCCATCGCCTCCAACCAGGGCAACGCAATGGCTGTTCCCGCCATCCCCCTGAGAAACGTCCGGCGATGCAAAGGCTTCATTGGGCACCTCCTGCGGGAATGACTCGACGGAATTGGAACGCATCTGTCTTCGCAAGGGCCATCATCAGCTCCTTGATCTTGCCGCTTGCAAACGATCGCTTCAGCACGTCCAGCGAACAGGCGTCAGCCGGCCCAGCGGCGTCGCGGCCATAGCCATACCGGAACCACGCCAGCACAGCGCAGTCTGCCGCCTCTTCCGACTTGGCCAACAGCGCGCCAAGGTCAGTGACCCCGTTGAACTTGCCATTGACCTTCAGGCCAATCACCTCGCCCGACGTGTCGATGGTCTTGTTGTTTTCCATCTGACGGTACATCCCGATGCCGTCGAACGCCTCCAGCCCAAATCCAATCGGATCGATGAACGAATGGCACGTCGCGCACACCGCCTGCACACGGTGCTGCACGAAGCGCTCGCGCCCCGTCAGCGTCGGATCCTGCGGCGGGAATTCGATCTTGACCCCGTCCGGCGGCGGCGTCAGGGCCTGGCACAGCAGATCCTTGCGCACGAAGGCGCCGCGGCGAACCGGATGGGTCTGATTTTCCTTGGCCAGCACGGACATCAGACCACCCTGGGTCAGGAAACCCGCGCGCGCCTGGCCATCCAGTGCCACCTTCTGAAACGCCGTCCCCGTCGGTGCCGGCATCTTGTAGAACTTCGCCAGCGTCGTGTTCACGAAGGTGAACGGCGCCGTGTACAACTGGTTCAGCGTCCCCTCGCCCTCCCACACCACGTTGTCCACGAACTTCAGCGTTTCTTGCTTCATAAGGCCCGGGATTTCGGGCTTGAACGTCGGAAACGCCATCGGATCCTTCACGATGGAATCCAGGCCCCGCAGACTCAGCCACTGCTCGTGAAAATCGGCGACGGTGTCGTGGGCCTTGGGGTCTGCCAGCAGCCGGGTCACCTGCGCGTCGATTTCAGCGCGCGTGCTCAACTTGTTGCCATCGGCGGCCGCGGTCAACTCGGCGTCGGGCATGCTGCGCCAGATCAGATACGACAAGCGCGACGCCATCTCCCACGGGGTCAGGCTGGTGACCGTCTGCCCGGCCTTCGGCGTCGCGCCGAATTCAACCCGATACAGAAAATGCGCCGACCCCAGCATCGTCGTCAGCGCCATGCGGATGCCGCCCTTGAAACCCGACGACGCCTTCCCATTGGTGTAGATGTCCGTCAGGATCGTGCGATCCTCGGCGGTCAGCGGCCGGCGGTAGGCGCGCTTGCCGAAGGTGTCGATGAACTTGGTGGCGCAGGCGTCCTCGCCGGTGGCGGGATCGCAGCCCAGCGTCGCATTCAGGCGGTTGTCGACGGCATCCTGGGCGACACGCTCGGCCGCGTTCAGGTAGCCCTCAATCAACACGGGGGAAGCCGACAGCGTGGTGGCCTCATTGTCGAAGCTGTGAATCACCGTCTCGGCGGGAAAGTCACTGGCCGGTTTCCCCATGTAGCCGAGCAAATCGCGAACGCTGTTGTTGTATTCGAGGCGCGTGAGACGACGAATGACTGCGGGACCCGGTTCAACCGTGGTGGTGCAAACGGTGCTTGCAACACGTTCGGGCGGCGCCATCGCCGCGGACGTCCCGGCGGGCGGCGTCTTGGTGTTTCCCTTCGGTGTCCCGGACACGTCACCGGGTGCCGGCACTTCGCTACCAGTCCCACCCGTCTCGATGCTGCCCGTGCAGGACAAACAGGCCAGGCCGATGAGACCTCCCCAACGCGACAACCGACCTCTCACCAACGTGCCGGAAGCGAGACATCCTCGGGAAGCGGAGTGCCGTGGGCTCATGTCGACTCCTTGTAGGGGCAGGGCAGGCGGGCGCTTACAGAGGTAATTCCCGGAAAACTTGGCCTGTTACAAGATTTTTGACATTGCGTCGCGCCACAGAACCACGGTCGGCACAAACCCACGTTCTTTCGGGGAAACCGACGACCCGGCGTGCCACGCCTGCCGGCACGCGAGCAGCGGTTTTACTGAGTCCCACCTCACCGTTTATTCGTCGGAATTCCGCGGGACTTGAGCGTCCCGCCATCCACGACGCCGCGGCAGCAACTAACGCTTCGCTACGTAAACAGCTCGGTCAAGACACGTGCCGGTTGCCCGTCGGTCATTGATGCAACGAGGCCATTTCGCTTGAACGTCAGCTTCTTGTGGTCCAGTCCAAACAGGTGCAACACCGTGGCGTGAAAATCCGGCGCCGTTACGATGCCCTCAATGGCCTCGTGACCCCATTCGTCCGTCGCGCCGTGTACCAGGCCAGGCTTCATGCCAGCGCCCGCCATCCACATGCAACCCGCCTTGCCGTTGTGGTCACGTCCCCAGGTCTCGCGGGTGCCCGTGGCTTCTGCCGTGGGCAGGCGCCCCATCTCGCCACCCCAGCGGACCAGGGTGGTGTCCAGAAGTCCGCGCTGTTTCAGATCACGAATCAGGGCCGCGCACGGTTTGTCGACCGCCACGCAAGCGGCCGGCAAGTTCTTCCCGATGCTGTTGTGATTGTCCCAGTCCCGATTCTCGTTGGCGGCAATGTGTAACTGGACAAAACGAACGCCCCGTTCAACCAGCCGGCGAGCGACCAGACAGCGGCCGCCCCAGTCCGCGGTCGCCGGATCGTCGACGCCGTACATCTTGCGGATGTGGGCGGGCTCGTTCGAGATGTCGAAAGCCTCGCGCGCATGCACCTGCATCTTGGCCGCCAGTTCGTAACTTGCGATCCGCGCCACGAGATCCTGCTCGCCCGGGTTGGCCGCCCGGTGCTTCTCATTCAGGGAACGCAAGAGGGCCAGCTGCGCCTCCTGTCCTTTGCCCGCCAGATGCGGCGGCGGATCCAGGTTCAGGATGCGCGGCTCTTCGCTGCGGACCATTGTTCCCTGGTAAACGGACGGCAGCCAACCGGCGGTCCAGTTTTCCTGCGTCAACACCGGCAACCCCGCCTTCGCCGTGAGGGCGACGTAGCTCGGCAGCCCGTCATTCAACGATCCGAGGCCGTAGGTCAGCCAGCTGCCCAACGTGGGCCGTCCCGAAACAAGTCCACAGGTATGGGCCAGGTAGGTCCCGCGATCGTGGGCGTTGCTGCCAAACTTCATGCCCCTTAGCCAGCAGACCTCATCGACGATGGTCGCCATCTGCGGCAGCAGCTCGGAGATGTCCATGCCGCATCCGCCGTGCTTCTTGAACTTCCACTGACTGGCGAAGATCTTGTTCGACGCCCCGGCGGCGTTGTCGGCCGAGACCTTGCCAGGGAATCGCTGCTCGTTGCGCTGCTGAAGCAAGGGCTTCGGATCGAAGAGATCCATCTGACTGGGCCCGCCGAACATGAACAGGTCGATCATCGCCTTGGCGCGCGGGCGAAAATGCGGAGGCTTCGGCAGCAGGTCATAGGTCACGTCCAGATCCGGCTTGACCGGTCCCTCGGCCGCCAACAGGCCGTCCCGTTCCAGCAGCCAGGGAATGGCGACCGAGGCGGCGGTGATCTGACTGAGAAACGATCGACGGTTCATGGTGGCTCTCAGGGCGAATACAGAAAACGATTGGACGCAAATACGACCTGGCACAGGGCCGCAAGACTTCGCTCGGTGCTTTCGACGGCGGTGGCGCTCTTCTGTGCCTGGCGCTGCCGTTCTTCCTCCATGAAAGACAGAGACGCCGCAATCTCCTGCGCCGACGGCGAGACGCCGTACGCGCGCTGCCACAGCACACGGACCCAAACGGACGACGGCCGATCGCCCGGGTTCTTCTTGATGACATTGCGGGCGAAAACGTCAGCCTGCTCCAGGACCAGCCTGTCGTTCAGCATCATCAGCGCCTGGGGCGCCACGGTGGTGACGGCCCTCTGCGCGCAGTTGGGGCTCATGAAGGGCAGGTCGAATTCCTGCAAAACCGTCAGCGGCAACGTCCGCCGGTTCATCACGTAGACCGACCGGCGGTACGCCGCGGGGCCAAGAGATTCGACCGAGTGGACGACATTGTTGTTCGCGTTGGAAAGTTCCTTACCCAGGACCACGCCGCCCTGCGGATGGCGGGCGACCGTCAAGGGACGGCCTCCCATCTCAGGGTTCAGGTTGCCGGCCACAGCCAGAAGGGAATCTCGAACGGTCTCGGCATCCAGGCGCCGGAGCGGCATGCGCGCGAGGTAGACGTTGTCGGCGTCCTTCTTCTCGGCGACAGGGTTGCGATTGTCCTGCATGTACGTCCGCGACGTCATGACCAACTTGTGCCAGGCTTTCAGATCCCAGCCACTTTCCATGAACTCGGCCGCGAGATAATCCAGCAAATCCCCCTGGGCGGGTCGATCCGAGCGCATGCCCAGATCCGCAAGTTGCGGGGCCAGACCGCGCGCGAAGTGATGGGACCAAAAGCGGTTGACCAGCACCCGCGCCACCAAAGGGTGCTTCCCGCTGGTCAGCCAGCGTGCATAGGCGAGACGACGACCGCTGGACGGCAGCGTGGTGTCACGTTCGGGAATCGCGGGGGCCCCCTCTATGACTGACAGCTCCCCCGGCGGGACCGCTTCTTTGGGCTGCCGAAAATCCCCTCGATGGAAACGGTGTGTTGTCGGCGGTTCACCGCCAATTTCGCTGGCCGCCATGAGCACCCGCGACACTTTGGCTTCTCGTATCTTCGTCGCCTCGGCCACCAGCTTGACGCGTTCCTTCTCCTGTTCCTCGCGGTTCTGCAGGAAGCGCAGGTGGTCTTCGCGCCCAAATTCGAAGTTGTATTTCTTGAGCAAAGCGCGCTGCTCGTCCGATCGCTTCTTGCCCTCGGTCATCCAGGCCGTGCGCACGACACCACGAACGGCCTCGGGCAGCGGCAACAAACGCTCTTCAAGATACTTCGCGTATTCCACCGCGATTAGATCCGTCCGGATCTTGTCGACGGCGGCAGCGCGCGCCTCAATCTCTTTGTTCAGCCGGTCCTCTTCGGGCCGATACGCTGGGTACGCGCGCGCCTTCGGCGAACGCCACTTCGAGGGGTTCAAGAAGGGCTCGAACAATGCCCGCAGGCGAAAGTAATCCGTGTGGGAAATCGGGTCGAACCGGTGGTCGTGGCACTGCGCGCAGCCGACCGTCAGCCCCAGCAGCGACGAGCTGACCATCTTCACGGTGTCGGCAACGACCTGCTCGCGCGCCGCCATGGGATCCGGATTGTCGTCGGTGGTCGTATCGGGGACCATGCGCAGAAATCCGGTCGCCGCCACCTGCTGCCATCGGGTCTCGTCCTTGAGGACCTCCGGGGCGCCACTTTGGGTCAGGCGGGCCAGTTCATCCCCCGCCAGCTGTTCGCGAATGAACTGATTCCAGGGCACGTTGGCGTTGACGGACTTAATGACGTAGTCGCGGTAGTGCCACGCATCGTCCCGGGGCGAATCCTTGCCGCCGCCGTTGGAATCCGCATAGCCTGCGGCGTCCAGCCAGTGACGGCCCCAGCGCTCACCATAGTGGGGCGACGACAGCAGGGCATCCACCGCGCGCGGCCAGGCATCGGGCCGGCGATCGTTGCTGAACGACTTCAGCTGTTCAGGCGTGGGCGGCAAACCCAGCAGATCGAACGACGCCCGCCGCAGCAACGAGACCCGATCTGCCGCCGGTGCAAAATTCAACCCCTGGCCGACCATTTGTGCGGCCACGAAGGCGTCAACGGGGTGTTTCTGACCGTTGTTCGGGACGGCGGGCTTCGCGACCGGACGAAACGACCAGTGCGCCCTTTCGTCCTCGGTGAAGAACATGCCGGGAACCTGTTCTGGCTCGGGTCGCGCGGTCGGCGCGCCTGCCGCAAGCCAGCGCTCGATTGTGGCGACCTCGGCGGGGGCAAGGGGCTTGCCCTTCTTGGGCATGTCGCCGCTGCGAACCTGATTCAGCAACTCGCTCGCGGAAAGGTGGTCCTTTTCCAGGGCGCCGGTTTGCACCATCAAGCGCCGCTGACGCAGGTCGATCCCGCCCTGCTTTTCGCCGTCTTCACCGTGACACTGAAAACAGTGTGCTTTCAGGATCGGCCTGACCTGCCGCTCGAAGACGATCGGCACAGGCGGCGGCTCGGTCGCGCCAGTCGCGGGCTGCGGCAGGCTCGCCATCGCGATCGATGTCGCGACGCCGATCGCACCAGTCAGCAGCTCACCGAACATTGCACCCATCGGCCTCGGTCCCAGCGGCCTCGGCTACAAAATGGCTGTCCGTCGTGGCAACCATCTGGATAAGTTGCGATCAATCTCTTGACATGTCAATACGACCCTGGGCAATCCTGTATTGAAATGCTGAATTTTTCCAGGCCAAGCCCTTAGCACGGTCGTTGCCAGGTTCACCCTGCCGGGGACAGGGGACAGGAATTGCAGCGCGTCGTCCGCCGGATCAGGAAGACACGAAGGCGCGCCACAGGGCCACTCCCAGCAGCACGGCCGAGACGGCCCCCGCCGACAGCACGACGGCCCCGATGGTTCGCATGCGCCGCTGCTGCCACCACATGACGATGCCGGACGCACCCCAGAACACCATCAGCACGAACACGAGATCGACGACGATGGCCCAGGCGAATCGATCCGAATTCCCCCTGACCGGGTATCCACCCGTCGTGTGCAGACGGGTCAGATATTCACGCCAGCCGATCGGCCGCAGAGGCCCCGAGGGACGTGCCCGGATGGAACCGCTGTCGAGACTCCATGTCGCATCCCACCGGCCGCCTTTGCTATCGATGGCATCAAAACGCAACTGCGGCATCGCGTTGATGTCGACGCCGGTGGTCGGCAGTGCAACGCTGGCCGACAGCTTGGCGACGTCCTCCACAACGCGTGCCCTCGTCGGCGTCGACGGCACTTGCTTGGCCGCGACCGTCGGCCCGGCCGCGGGGTCCGGCTCGACACCGCGTCCACCACCCGCTTTGACCCAGTTGCCACTTCGATCATCCGGACGCAGCAAAAACTCGTAGCGCTCGCCACCGCTCTTGGCGAAGGCGCGAATCGTCCCGGTGTATCGGGCGTTCTCGACCTTCACCACAGACCCCATCGCCTCGGCGCCGGCGCCGGTCAATGCCTTGGCGGCGTCGGCGGCAAGGACATCGGCATCAGGCCAACCTTGAAACATCGCGCCGATATTCTCTGATTCGAAGGACTTGCGCCGGGCCCAGAACGTCGGATGGTTAAAGAGAAATGCGGTGAATCCATACAGCAGAACCCACGGCAGGAATAACAGACCCGCGTACATATGAACGCGCCGGATCAGCCGCGTCGCCCGCATGGGCGTTCGCCCCTGCGCGGGAAGATCTG
>JANXXE010000182.1 GCA_025350815.1 Myxococcales bacterium
GATCATTGCGCGCGCAACCTGGCGCCCTACAAAGTGCCGCGCCAGATCGAGTTCTGCGAACACCTGGGCTGAAGCTGGAGCGGCCGCGTTGCCTCTGTCTTTCCGACACGACGTTGCGCTTGCCCCGCTGACGACAATCGAACTTGGGGGTCCGGCCCGCCATTTGGTCCAGGCCAACAATGAGTCCGACGTGGCCGAAGCCTTGCGCTGGGCGAGCGGGCGCGGCGTTCCGGCATTCGTAATGGGCGGCGGATCCAATCTGATCGTGGGCGACGCGGGATTTCCCGGACTGGTACTGCGAATGGGCGAAACCGGGCTGACCTTCACCACCGAAAGTGATTGCGTGATCGTCGAGGCACGGGCGGGACAGCCCTGGGACGACGTCGTCGCGCAGGCGGTGGCGCGAAACCTGGCGGGCCTCGAATGCCTGTCGGGTATTCCGGGGCTCGCGGGCGCGACGCCGATCCAAAACGTCGGCGCATATGGACACGAGATCGCGGAAACGCTTCGGAGCGTGCGGGTGCTCGACCGGGGGACACTACAGATAACCAACCTGACGCCCGAAGCCTGCCAGCTGTCTTACCGGGACAGCCTCTTCAAGCGGCACGCAGAGCGTTTTGTGGTTCTTGCAGTCACCTTCGCGCTGAGGCCCGATGGCGCGCCCGCCGTGCGCTACCGCGAATTGCAGGACGCGCTGGCGGGATTCGTCGCACCGACGGTGTCGCAAGTCAGACAAACCGTCCTGGCCCTGCGCCGGCGCAAATCCATGGTGATCGATGCATCAGACCCCAACCGCCGTAGCGTGGGGTCGTTCTTCACCAACCCAATCGTATCGTCCGCCGAGGCCGACCGTGTCACCGCGCAGGCGCTGGCCGAGGGTGTGGCTTCGTCAACTACCGACGTCCCGCAATTTCCGGCGGGCAACGGCCGGATCAAACTGGCGGCCGGCTGGTTGATCGAGCGGGCGGGTTTGCCGCGCGGCTTTACGCGGGGAGCGGTCGGCCTGTCCAGCCGCCACGCACTGGCCCTGGTGCACCACGGCGGCGGCAGTACAGCCGACCTGCTAAGCCTTGCACGCCACGTCCGCACCGTCGTGCACGATCGTTTCGGGATCACACTTGTGCCCGAACCTGTTTTACTGGGTGCAACGCTGTGATTCTTTCGCGACTGCTGGCTGTGGCGCTGCTGATACCCGCCTGTGCCACCTTGCGCGACGGCGGCCGCAGGCGTGAGCCGGTCCCGTTCGTGTATGTCGGCGGCTACGATGATCACATCTCGGTTTTCCGCTTTGATTTTGAAACCGGATCGCTATTGCCCGCGGGCACGGCCAGCGCCGGCCGCAACCCGTCCTTCCTGGCGTGGGACGGCGAAGGCAAGAATCTGTACGCGGTCAACGAAGAAGGCGACGGTCGTGTGCTGGCCTTCGCCATCGATCCGGTCACCGGGGGATTGACCCGCATTGGCGCGACGTCCTCGAAGGGCGTGGGGCCGGCACACCTGTCCGTCGATGGCACGGGCCGTTTCGTGCTGGTCGCCAACTACGCCGAGGGCAACGACGGCACCGTGGCGGTTCTACCCATCACCGCGGGCGGGGCGCTGGGAGCGGCCGTCAGCACCCGCGGTTTCGGCATGAACAGCCACCCGCATTTCATCACCACCGATCCCGGCCATCGTTTCGTCTTCGTCCCGTGCCTGGGCGCCAATTTCGTGGCAGCGATGAAGCTGGATACGGCGACCGGTGTCCTGTTGCCCCACCAGCCTGACCACGTTGCCAGCGCGCCCGAAGCGGGTCCGCGTCACATGGCATTTCACCCCAGCGGCAAATTCGCCTACGTCATCAACGAGCTCAACTCGACCATGACGGCCTATCGATATGACGGTGCCCGGGGGACGCTGGAGCCAATCCACACCGCGTCGACCCTGCCGCCGGACTTCGCCGGACAAAACAGCGGCGCCGACGTTCACGTCCATCCGTCCGGGCGTTTTCTGTACGGCTCGAACCGGGGTCACGACAGTGTCGCGGTCTTCTCACTCGACGCGCAAACCGGTCGCATGACGCTGTCGGGACACCAGACTGAGACCATCCAGACACCGCGCAATTTTCATATCGATCCGACCGGCCGCCTGATGTTGGTGGCCAATCAAGGCGCCGACACCATCTCCGTGTTTCGGATCGACCCGAACGACGGCCACCTGACGCTGGCTGCGGATCCGACCCCCACAGCCCTGACTCGACCGTCATTCGTCGGCGTGATCACCCGGCCGGGCCGGTAGGCGACGACGCCGGGTCAGTCCAGCAGCGGGTGCAGGCGAGCGTGGAGCACGGTGCCGGGCCCCTGGCCGGCGTTGATCTCGGCGAAATGCGAATAGTGGTTCGGGTGCCGGATCTCGACCCGGTGAAAGCCCGCCCTGATGACGCGACCTGCGGGGGTCCAGTCCGATACCCGACCGACCAACACGTCATCGACCCAGACGGTGGCATCCGGCACATCACAGTCGATCCGAAAACCCGCCGTCGGCGCTGCGCGAACCGTCGCGCAACCCGGGGTCACGAACAAGCCCAGCACAAACCAGGTTGCCAGGATGCGCGCGTTCACGGCATGACTCCCGGGAACTGGACCCCAAGCGTCAGCGTGTCGGCCGTCGACCCCGACAAGGTGATATCCAGGACACCACCCAGCTCGCGCGTCAGGGCAACGACCAGCGCCGGCGGCGTGGCGCGCGTCAACACCCGTAGCTCGACCTGCCCGACGACGATCCGACGAACCTCACTGGACGACACGGCGCCAATCTTCCTGAGCGCCCGCAACACCGGCCCCAAAGCTGCCGGCTCGACGAGATTTAGAACCAGCGTCAGCGCGCGCACGTCCGTCCCCGCGCCCCCAGACGTTGGCAGGGCGGCGGATGCTTGGCCAGCCACCGAGGCGGCGACCCGGGCCAGACAGTCGGCAGTCGCCTTGTCAGCTGTGGGCGCAAATGCGCGCTCGGTCGCACTGTACTCGGCGACGGCCGCGCCGCCCCCGCCCAGAAAAATCCGAATCCCCATTCGGCACTGGGTGGCGACAACCCCCGCACCGCGAACCGCCCCCTCGGCAGTCTGCGATGCCACCACTGCGACGATGGCCCGGCCGCCCGAGCGACCTGCCAGCAAGCGGACCTTGGCATCGTCCAGCTCGACGACGGGTTCGGCCTCAAGGCGACTGGCGAGCCCTACCCCGCCCAGCGCCGCGGCCACGGCCTGCGCAGCTTGCGCATCCAGCGGCGCGAGGCCTGTCTTCACGACCGTCAGGGGGGGACTCGCGGGCGCTGTCGACGACGGCGCCGGTCGCCCCCGATCGAGTTCGCGGCGAAGCAACGCCTCGTCCACCTCGACCTCAAGCTGGACGCGAAACACCCCGACGCTTTCGCCCTGCTCAATAACCCGATAGCTGCGCACGAATCGACGCGCCCGCGTGGGCAGATCTGCCTTCAGTGGGCCGAGGCCCGATGGCGCCGCGGCCGTCCCTGACTCGGCCAGCAGCGACGCGAGGGATCGCTCGACCACCTGCCGAAAAGCGTCGTTCAGCGCACGCTGCTTCGCGCTGGCGGCGTTGCCCGCGACAATCGGCGCCTCGGCCGTGACGACACGATCCGAAGGGGCCGGTGCCGGTGGCGTTTCCTGTTCGCCGCGTGCCGGGGACACGGCCAGCAGGACCAACAGCGCCGCCAACCTGTGGTGCCCCGCCCGTGCGCCTGACGTGCATCCAATCATCGCAAGACCTTCTGGACGTAGATGACAACGTGCCCGCTGGCGACCTTGTCAGGGTCCAACCCGCCGTCGACGATCAGTCGCCCCATCTGGTCCCGTCGGCCAAGAAGCGCCCTGACCCCCGACGGTGCCGCCCCCTCGCGATAGACGGCGTACCTTACCGACCGTTCGACCGACTGCACGACCAGGACAGGCGCCAATTCCAGCGGTGCCGAGGCGACCGACAGTACGGTGGCCGGATCGTCCGCCTTGTCAGCATCGCCGCCAGTCAGCGCCGCGAAACTTAGCTTCAGTGAAAGCAGCACGCCGCCGTTCGATTGGTACGAAATACTGCCCGTTTCGACCCGGCGCAGTGCCTGGTCGATCTTGTCGGCCGCGAGAATCCGCCCGGGACCGACTGGCAAGCCCGCGAGGGCCGCGCGCATCTTGCCCAGGGCCGCGGCCCGGGCCCGACGCTCGGCGCCAGGTCGCGCCACCTGCGCCGACGGCAGCCGGTAATCGGCGGCCGACCCGGCACTGGCCGTCACGACACCGGCCGCCCAGTCTATTTCGACGCCGGCCACCGCCTGCTGCAACGCCGCCGCGTGGCTCGCCGGTCCGGCCCCAGACGCCGCCAGCGCCACCAGCACGACAATCCGCTCGACGGCGGTCACTCCCACTCGATGGTCGCCGGGGGCTTCGACGAGATGTCGTAGACCACCCGGTTGATCCCTCGACACTCGTTGACGATGCGCGATGAAATCGTGGCCATGACCTCGTACGGCAAGTGAACCCAGTCGGCCGTCATGCCGTCCTTCGAATGCACGGCCCGCAGCGCCAGGACGCCCGCGTAGGTGCGCTCGTCCCCCATCACGCCGACGGTCTGTACGGGCAACAGCACGCCGAAGGATTGCCAGATCGACTCGTACAGCCCCGCGGCCCGGATCTCCTCGTCAATGATGGTGTCAGCGGCGCGCAACACGTCGCAACGGGCGCGCGTCACCTCGCCCAGCACCCGCACCGCAAGCCCCGGGCCCGGGAAAGGCTGACGCCACAGCACATGGCGCGGCAACCCCAGTTCCTCGCCCAGCGCACGAACCTCGTCCTTGAACAGCTCGCGCAGCGGTTCGACCAGCTTCAGCTTCATCTTGTCGGGCAGGCCGCCCACGTTGTGGTGCGACTTGATGGTGGCCGACGGCCCCTTGTGCGAGACCGATTCAATCACGTCCGGATACAGCGTCCCTTGCACCAAAAAATCCGCCGACCCCGCGTGCCGCGCCTCTTCCTCGAAGACGGCTATGAATTCGCGCCCGATGATTTTGCGTTTGGTTTCAGGATCGGTCACCCCGGCCAGCGCGCCCAGAAACTGGTCGGCCGCGTCGATGACCCGCAGGTCCAGCTTGAACGCGCCTCGAAACAGCGCCTCGACCTGGGCGGTCTCGCCCGCCCGCAAAAGCCCATTGTCGACGAAGATGCACGTCAGCCGATCGCCTACGGCCCGGTGAACCAGCGCCGCCGCGACGGACGAATCCACGCCGCCCGACAGCCCACAGATGACGCGGCCCTCGCCCACCTTCTGCTTGACGGCGGCCACGGCCTCGTCGACAAAGCTGGCCATCGTCCATGTTGGCGAAAGCCCACAGATGCGGAACAGGAAGTTCTGAAGGACCTCCCCTCCGCGCGGCGTGTGCACGACTTCCGGATGGAACTGCACACCCCAGAACTTTCGCGACGGCGCGTCCACGACGGCGTAGGGACAGCTGGGGCTGGTGCCGACCACTCGAAACCCCGCCGGCAGGGCCTCGATGCGATCGCCGTGGCTCATCCACACGCTGAAATCGTCGCCCGGATTGAAACCGGCCAGCAGGTCCGACGCCGCCTCGACCTTGACCGTGGCGCGCCCGTATTCGCGGTGCTGCGCGGGGGCCACGGTCCCGCCCAGCAACAGACTGGCCAGCTGAACGCCGTAGCAAATGCCGAGTATCGGAACACCCAGGTCGAAGATCTCGGGCGAGACCCGCGGCGCACCGTCGTCATAGACCGACGAAGGGCCGCCCGACAGAATGATGGCGGCCGGACGCAGCGCCCGGATCTTTTCCAGCGACAGGTTGAACGGGTGGATCTCCGAATAGACCTTCTGCTCGCGCACCCGCCGCGCAATCAGCTGTGTGTACTGCGAACCGAAATCGAGGATCAGAACCAGGGTCTTTGCGGACATCCGTTGCTGCCTACTGTTCCACCCGATAATTCGGGGCTTCCTTGGTGATGATGACGTCATGCACGTGCGACTCGCGCAGGCCCATCGTCGTCACGCGCACGAATCGGCTCTTGGTGCGCAATTCCTCGATGGTGTGGCACCCGCAATAGCCCATACCGGCCCGCAGCCCGCCTATCAGCTGATATACCGACTGCGACAAGCTGCCGCGGTACGGGACCCGACCCTCGATGCCCTCGGGAACCAACTTGGAATCGCCGCCGACAATGTCGGACTGGAAGTAACGATCCTTGCTGCCGGCCCGCATCGCCGCAACCGACCCCATGCCCCGATAAACCTTGTAGCTGCGTCCCTGGTACAAAATGATCTCGCCCGGAGCCTCGTCCGTTCCGGCGAACAGGCTGCCGATCATGACCGTGTGGGCGCCAGCGGCGATGGCCTTGGTAACGTCGCCCGAATATTTGATGCCGCCGTCGGAGATCAGCCGGACGTTCAACTTCTCGATGGCGCGCGCGCAGTCATTTACGGCGGTGATCTGGGGAACGCCGACACCGGCCACGACGCGCGTCGTGCAGATGGAACCCGGACCGATGCCGACCTTGATGGCATCCGCGCCGGCCTTGGCCAGTGCCAGCGCACCCTCGGCCGTCGCGACGTTTCCGGCAATGATCTGCGAGCGCGGAAACGTCTTGCGAATATCCGCCACGGCCTCCAGAACGCTTTGCGAATGACCGTGGGCCGTATCGACGCACACCACGTCGGCGCCCGCCGCCAGAAGCGCCGATACCCGCTCGGCACGCTCGGGTCCAATCCCCACCGCCGCGCCGACGCGCAGGCGGCCAAATTCGTCCTTGGCGGCGAACGGATGCTGCTGGGCCTTTTCGATGTCCTTGATGGTGATGAGGCCCTTCAATCGCCCACCGGCATCCACCACCAGCAGTTTCTCGATTCGGTTCTTGTGCAGCAGTTCCTTCGACACCTCAAGGCTGGTGCCTTCGGGCGTGGTGATGAGGCGCGTGGTCATCATCGCTCGCACCGGCTGATCGAGGTTGCGTTCGAAGCGCACGTCCCGATTGGTCAGGATGCCGACCGGCCGACCGTCGCCGCCAACCACCGGCAAACCCGAGATCTCGTGCCGCTTCATCAGGTCCAGGGCTTCGGACAGTCGCTGATCCGGCCCGATGGTGACCGGGTCAATGACGACGCCGGTTTCGGCCTTCTTCACCTTGGTGACTTCCAGCGCCTGCTCGGCGATGCCAAAGTTCTTGTGAATGATGCCAAGGCCCCCCTCGCGCGCCATGCAGATCGCCGTGCGCGCCTCCGTCACGGTGTCCATCGCGGACGAGATGATGGGATTGGCCAGGCTGATGCTGGGTGTTAGCTGGCAGCGGACGTCGACATCCTTGGGCACGACGTCGCTCTCCGAGGGGATCAGGAGAACATCGTCAAACGTCAGGGCCTCACGTAGCTGGCCGTCCGGCAACATCTCGGGAGATTAGTCGAGGGCGCTTGCCGCCCGCAAGGGGCTCGTGGGCCCCCGCGCAGAATCGTGACAGGGCGCACCGGGCTGTATATCGTGCACACATGTCCAGCGTCGCGCGACTCGTTCTTGCGGCCGCCGCGACCACAGCGCTGGCAGTGGGCACAGTGGGCTGCACCAGCACCCCAGAGGCTGGCGCCTGCGGCACCTTCAAGGCCTGCGGCGGTGACATCGTCGGCACCTGGCAGATCACCGACACCTGCCTGACCGGGGAATTCCTCCCAGACCACTGTACGGCGGCCCGGGTCGACTCGACCGGGGTGAAGGTCGAAGGCACGGCGACCTTCGCGGCCGGCCCCCTGACCTACAGCACCACGTCAACCGAGACGGGCAGCGTGCGCATCACTTTCCCGGCCTCGTGTCTGGAGTCGGACGCACCGACGGTGGACTGCAAGCAGGTGGAAAAAGGCAAGCTCGACGAAATCACACTGGCCGCTGCTGCGGGGCCCTTCGCAGCCGTGTCCTGCGTGACGGCGCCGACAGACGCCTGTGCCTGCACTTTTACCCTGAAGCCCGCGACCGAAATGGAAACCGGAACCTACGCGGTGTCGGACGGCAATCTGGTGCTCATGGCCACGGGTGCCCACCTACCACCCGCGAACACGCAATATTGTGTTTCGAAATCCAGCCTGCGCATCGGCCTTCCCAGCGAATTGAGCGCGTCGCCGGGCTTGCCCGGATCCGCGACCGCGCGAACCACGATCGCGTACACGAAGAAGTGATCGCGGCCGTTACTTCTTGCCGCCTGCCTGTGCGCTGCAAGCGGCGAGCAAGGCCTGCGCGCCCGCCTTTGCCTCGGGCTTGATGCCCGGCAACGCGGCGAACTTGTCCAGCTCGACCTTGGCGGCAGCGCACTGGCCCTGGGCGGCCAGCGCCTTGCCCAACATATAGCGACCAAGAGCATTGCCCGGCGCCAGGGCCAGTGCCCGGCGACACTCGGCCACACCCGCGGCGACGCGCGGATCCGTATCGACCAGGCCACGGCAGTAATCCGCGGCGAAATTGGCGTCCTTGGGCGCCAGCGCGCACGCCTTCTTCAGTGCAACGGTGGCGGCGGCCGGCTGCTTGCGGCGCAGCTCGACACGGCCAAGGCCATTCCACGCCGGCGCGTAGGCGGGATCGAGATTCACCGCCCTGTCCAGCGCCGCCCGCGCCTCATCCAGTGCCTTCTTGTCCGACAACAGCAGGCCAAGGTTGCTCCAGGCCGGGGCGCTTGTCGGCGACAAAACCGTCGCCTGCTTGAACTCACCCAGGGCGCCGTCAAGATCACCGCTGCGGCGCAACGCCGCGCCCAGGTTTAGGCGAAAAGACGCGTCCTGCGGTTTCAACCGCGCCGCATACCGGTAGAACGTCACAGCATCTTCATTTCGGCCCTGGGCATCCGCCGCAAGGCCCAGATTGAAATGCGCGTCCGCGTAGGACGGATTGGCCTTCACCGCGGCAGCGAATTCCTTCGCCGCTTCGTCGCGCTGACCTCGGCCAAGAAGCAGCGCCCCCAGATTGTTGCGCGCCTCGGAAAACCCGGGCTTCTTCGCCAGCGCCGCCCGATAGGCGGCCTCGGCAGCGGCACCGTCGTTTTTCTTTTCCAGCACCAGTCCGCGCAAATAGTGTCCCCGCGCGTCCGCGGGGTCAGCCTTGACCGCGGCATCGAAGGCGGCCAGCGCCCCCACCAGGTCGCCCGACTGGAACAGCTTCTCGCCCTTTTCCAGCTGGGTTAGGTCCCCGGATGGCGCCGCCAGCGATAGTAACAACGACACGCAGCCGACCCGGATCATCATGTCTTGCCCCCTGTGGTCTCAGTCCGCGGTAACGCCTCCTGGAGCCCGGCGCACAGCTCCGCGATTCGCGCCGGGTCCTGGATCTTGCCACCGGTCGCCTTGTCGCGAACGTAAAAG
The DNA here is from genome assembly GCA_025350815.1 of Myxococcales bacterium. Taxonomy (GTDB): domain Bacteria; phylum Myxococcota_A; class Polyangia; order Fen-1088; family Fen-1088; genus JANXXE01. The sequence goes on from JANXXE010000182.1 coordinate 9,378, forward strand.
ATGTCCGCGACCCGGTCCGCCTCGGTGGCGACCTTGGACCACTGGATGTCCAGGCCCTTTTCGTGCAGGACCCGGGCAATCGTGTAAAGCACGCCCGGGCGATCCTGCGTGAAGATATCGAGCACGGTGAAGTCCTGGCTGATCTGGTTGTCCACCTTGACCTCGGTGGGCGGCACCTCGGGCCGGGTTCTCTCGAACAGCGGGGGCGGCACCGGACGCGCCGCCAGCAGCGCCTCGACCGTGGACCGGCCCTCCAGCACGTTGCCCAGATCGCGGCGGATGGATTCGATCTTGGTCTCGTCCGTCACCGCGCCGCCCCCGGCCTTTCGCACGCGAAACACGTCCACGGCCTCGCCCCTGTAAGGGCCCGGCCCCGCCGTCGGCCGGCGTGAATAGATCGACGCATCCAGAATGTCGATACGGTTGGCAAATAAGATACCGGCCACCTTGGCCAGCAAGCCCGGCACGTCTTCGGCCACCAGGACCAATTCCGACAGGCCCCGGCGTTGTTGGTGGCGCACCTCCAGCGCACACGCCCCCTTCCGCTCGCGCAGCAGTCGCACGTGCGAGGCGATGCGCCCCACGGTGTTTTCCATGAAATAGCGTTCTGGAAAACTGCCGAGCAGGGCCAGCAGCGCCGGCGAATCTGCGTCTTCGCCCAACTTCTGCGCGGTCTGGCGCTGGCGACGCCGCACCATGGCCGCGCGCTCGACCTTCAACAGATCGGGCCCGCGGCGCATGAAGGTCAGCGTCCGCTGGAACAGATCCCGCAACAACTCGTCCTTCCAGCTGGTCAGATTGCCGGGGCCGACCGACACGAGATCGCAGAAAGTCAGAAGGAACAGATCGCGCAGCCCCTCCTCGTCCTCACATACGCGCGCAAAGCCCGCCACCAAACCCGGATCCTCGAGATCGCGGCGCTGCGACATATGCGCCATCAGCAAGTGTTCACGAATCAGAAACTCCACGTGCCGGATGTCTTCGTCGTCCAGGCCGAAACGGGCGGCAATCGCCGCGCCCACCACGGCACCCCGGGCGCTGTGGTTGCGGCCCAGCGGCTTGCCCACGTCGTGCAACAGTGTCGCCAGATACATGGCGGGCGTCCGTTCGATCCGTCCGACTTCTTCACTGGCCAGCGGGTGCTGATCGACGTGCTCGCCACGCGCCAGCGCCTTCAACATGGCGACCGCGTACAGCGAATGCTGGTCCACGGTGTACACGTGATACACGTCGTGTTGCACGCGACCGGCGACGGGTTCCCATTCGGGCATCAGCGCGCCCAGCAGCCCCAGATCGTGCATCTGCTCCAGGCGACTTGGCGTTGCGCGGTCGGCTGTGTCCGTCAGGACCTCCAGGAAACGCGACACGGAATCGGGGTCGGCGCGCAGACGCGCCCCGTGGTGGGCGGCGTGCTCGGCCACCAGATCGGTGCTGCGCAGACCAACGGGAACGTCCAGTTGAATCGCCACCGAGAACAGGCGAAACGCCTCCGACGGCTTCCGGTCGAAAATGGCCGCGTCGATCACCTCCAGGGCCCCGTCGCTGAGCTCGAAGCACTGATCCGACACCTCTGTTCCCGGCACGACGGCGGGCGCCGTACGGCGCTGGTGGGTTGGATTGGCGATGGCACGCAACATCAGCCGCTCGGTCTCGCGGCTGATCGTCTTGGCGTGGCGCTGAAACCCGTGCATCAACGCCTCGACGGCAGGCGCGACAGCGGGGCGAACATCGCCGTCGGAAAGGGGCACCGTGCCGTACAGCAACGGCGCCAGCTTTTCCTGAATATCAAAACGCAACTGGTCTTGTCTCCGTCCGGCAGTCAGGTGCAGGCCGACGCGGACGCGCAACAGCCATTCACGCGCCGATTCGAAGGCCGAAGCCTGGCGCGCCGACATTTCGCCCAGTTCCTGCAACACACGCGGGCTGCCCGAACCAAAGCGCGCCAGCGCCGCCCAGCGTCCCGCACACAGATCGCGAACCCCGCCCGGACCGTTCTTCAGATCAGGCTCAAGCAAGAAGATGGTGTCGCCGAAGCGTGAATGGCGCGAACGCTGCTCGGCCTGAAGGCGCGCGACGAAACTGCCCGGCGAGGCCCCGGCCACACGACGCCCGTACAGCGCCAAGAAGTGATCGGCAAGACCCCGATCTCCGACCAGAAAGCGGGCGTCCAACAACGCGGTGGCCGCCGTCAGGTCAGATTCGGGAAGTTCCAGGGCCTCGTGCACCGAACGGACAGCGTGACCTGCGTCGACCTTGGCGTCCCATAGCGGATAAAGAATGCTCTGGGCCACCTGTTCGGCCCGCGGCCCCGGGGCATCCGCGCACAGAAATACGAGATCCAGGTCCGAATAGGGCGCGAATTCACGTCGCCCGAAGCCGCCGGTGGCCAGGATGGCAATGCCACAGGACACGCCAAGGCCCGCCTGCGCAAACCGCGTGGCGGCCAGGTCCACCACGACCGCCTCAACATCCGCCGTCAGTTTTTGCGCCAGTTCCACCCCGTCCAGCCCGGCCGCCAACCCGACAGCGGCCGTCGCGCGTGCCGCCGCCATCTGGGCAGCGATGGGGATCTCGCCCGACGCGTCCGCGGGGTGTTCTGGGGTGACAGTCATCTTGGCCGCCGCCCTGTTCACTGCCGAAGCGCGGCGGGGGCGAATGTATCAGATCTCCCTGGCCAGGTTCTCACCACAGGACGTTGACGGCGCGTCCTCGGTGCGGCACGGTTATGCGCATGTCGAAAATCGAACTGGCGCCGCTGTCCGATCGACTGGACGAAGACGAGCTGAAAATCCTGACGCGCCTGTTGGCCCAGGCCGGGGCCAAGTTCGTAAGCGCCGACGAGAACCACACGCACACGATCGCCGCGCGCCTGAACGAGGACGCGCTGACCGAATTCTTGGATCGGCTGGACGCCCACGACCTGGCGGCCGAGATCTACGTTCCCGTTGAATTCGAAGGTCGTCTTACGGTTGGCGAATTCCGCGTGGCCTCGACACACGCCTTGCAGGACGTCCTTGAGGAGATGAAGGACGAACTGGATGTCGAAGAAGAAGACGAATACGAGGACGACGACGACAGCACGGAAGAGGACGACGACGACGACGAAGAGGACGAAGGCACGGTGATCGAGGCCCAGTTGCGCAACATCTGGCAGCTGATCTCAGACGGCTGTGGTGAGTCGCTGGAAAAGACCGTCCCCCTGCACCTGCGCGTGTGACGGCCACGTGCCGCCCTGCCCTGGAACCCAATGGTTTCATGGTACCATTCGCGCAGTATGGCTTTTTGCAGCGCATTGGACCGACGGGATGAAACGACGGTACCGGTATTGGTACTTTGGACGACGGCATTCGCCTGCCTGACGGCTTGCGGACCGACGGGGCACCGGCAACACGTCGGGCCCGATGTCGACGCCGACGGCGCCGGTGACCGCGAAGACGTAGCCCCTGTTGGACGAGGCGGCAATGGCGGCGGCGGAATGGGCGGCATGGCCGGGGGCGGTGCAGGAGGTGGCGGAACGGCTGGATCCGGCATGCCCGACAGCGGCACGCCTCGTCCGGCAGACGCGAACAACACACCCGACGTGTCCGTTCCTGACGGCCCTAGCACCGGTATGATGCCCGAGGCGGCGCTGCCCCCGGACGCCGCAGCTCCGGACGCCGCGTCCAGCCTGACGATGGGCCTGGTATCGCGCTGGAAGTTGGACGAGGGGACCGGCACCACCACCGCGGATTCCGTCGGTGCCAACCCGGGCACCTTTTCGGCCGCCGGGGCCACCTGGTCGAAGACCAGCTTCACACCCAAGGCCACGTTCCCGAACCCTGGCTGCGTGACGGTGGATGGCACCGCGGGTTACGTCAGACTGGGAATCAAGGGTCTACCAGCCAACAACAAGGCCCAGACGGTGGCCCTGTGGGTGAACTACGCCGCCCTGCCCTCGGCGGTGCCGGGCGATCCCGGATCCGTTCGCAATTTCATTTCGCTGACCGACGGTATGGCCGGGGACCCAGCAGCGCCCGACACGGGCAAGGGCAGTCGACTGCAGCTTGGATTCAACAGGGGCCGCATCGGCGCCTGGAAGCGGACGGGGACCACGCTGGCCGTAGTGCCCTTCGCCGGGCAACCCACATCGGGTTGGCACCACTTTGCCTACACATTCGACGCGACCACGCACCGTTTCTACATCGACGGTAAGTCGGTGGCCATGTCGACAACGGCATCCGACACCGGCGCGGTGGCGTCGGCGCGCCTTGGGTCCTCCTGGGATGGCACGGACTTCTTCCACGGCGAGATCGACGACGCGCGCATCTACGACCGCGCGCTTGCCGCCAGCGAAGTGGCCGATCTTTTTGCCGGCAAAGAGTAGCCTCAGACGCGCATCAGCACGCTGGGCGCCAGGGGCTCACCGTAGACCCCGCGCAGTTCGACTTTGCGTTCGAGATCGTGCACGACGGCCGTGGCCAAGTCGATGTCGTACAGCTCGTTGATGTTGTGGATACCACCCGGCGCGAACACGTTGATCTCGAGAATCTTGTCGCCCACCAGATCCAGGCCCACGAAGTAAAGCCCATCGGCCACCAGACGCGGCCGGACCAGCTCGCAGATGCTGCGTTCCTGGGCGCTCAGAGAGCCCGGCTTGCGCGCGCCCCCGACGTGGATGTTGTTGCGAATGTCATCCTTCGGCCGCATCCGCCGATACGCCGCAAAGTGCCCATCCACCTGCAACGGTGTCCCGCCGAGCAACAGCACCCGCTTGTCGCCCTTGACGACCGCCGGCAGATATTCCTGCACGATGAGGTATCCCTGGCTTCTGACCGTGGCGATCATCTGCGCCAGATTCGCCGTCTGCCCGCGCCCCACGTAGAACACGTTTTGGCCGCCGAACCCGGCCAGCGGCTTGATGACGGCCGGGGCGTCCAACTGCCGCAGGAAGGCACGTACCCGTTCGACCGAACGGGTGATAACGGTGCGGGGGCGAATCTCCGTCGGGAAACCGGCCACGTACATCTTGGAACCGGCGCGCAGCAGGCCGTCCGGATCGTTGACCACCATCACGCCCGCCTGCTTGAGCCGCCGACCAAATTCGATGGCCGGGTTGAAGGCGTCGGCCGCGCCAGTTCCGACGTGCGGGTTGTTGCGCAGGAACACCACATCGAAATCGGACAGGCGAGCGTATTCCTTCGGTGCGTCCGCGGCGGTCAACGCCTTGGCATACGCCGCGGTGTCCCGGGTACGGCCCGGGCGCGCCCGAACGACCTCGCCGAACACGTGGCTGTCGTCCGTCGGTCCGTGCCCCTGTGACAGATCATCCACTGACACGAACCCGACGTCATGCCCCAGACGGGCAGCGGCATGGGCCAGGTGGACGGTGGTGTACGTCGCGCGCTGGGTCCGGACGCTGTTGACGACAAAGCAGACGCGCATGGCGGAACCGCGGAAGTATAGCCGCGTCGCTGCGTTTCGTCTGGATCGACGTCGGGTCTTCGTCGGGTCTTGCAAGTTGCGCTAAGCTTGATCCAGGGTATGGCGGGATCAACGCGACACGGGTTTGCCGGGGACCGGGATCGCAACGGGGCCAACGCCACCCCGGGCGGCAGCAAGGGCACGGCCCCGACGATTCTTGGGCACGAGGTGCACCTGGCCTTGCCGGGCACGGCGCCCGACCCGGTCCCTGTACCGCGCGCCAGCAGCAGCACTGCGACCGGGCAACTGCCACGTCCGGTCACGGGGACCGGCCGGTCTCATCTGGCCCCGCAAAGGCGACTGTCCTCTGCTGCCGTTGTGGTCTCGGCCGCGGTGCTGAGTTTTCTGGCCGTCATCGCCATCGTTCGATTGCGCGAAGCCCGGTCACCCCAACCCGCATCCGTCAGCATGCCACCAGCGGCCGCGCCGCCGCCCATTCCGATAGTTCCCGCTGCCCCCCGACCCCACGACGCGCGCGTGTCGCAGGTGCCGCTTCCGGCGCGAAAGCGGATCTCGCGGGGCCTTGCACCGAAGCGACCGCCGGCACCGAAAGCCACGATCCGGGATCCCTATGCGGATCCCGACGGCCCGCTGCCGTCGCGCCTTTGATCGGGCCCGCGCGAAGCCGCACAATGTCCCGTAAACGCAGGTAATCCTTGTTGTCTACCGACCGGCGTGTTAGGGCAAGTCAGAGCCTAGATGAACATCAGACCCGAGCAGATCGACCCCGACGCGGCCAAGATCGTTGAACGTTTGCGACGAAATGATCACGCGGCTTTTGTCGTCGGTGGCTGCGTGCGCGATCTTCTTCTTGGCCTCAAGCCCAAGGACTTCGATATTGCGACCAGCGCGACGCCGCCCGAATTGCGCCGGTTGTTTCGCAATTGCCGCATCATCGGCCGCCGATTCCGACTGGCTCACATCTTCTTCGGCAACAAGATCATCGAGACCGCCACCTTTCGCGCCAACCCGCGCGAGGGCGAAGACGACAACGGCAGCGCTGACGCAAGCCCGGACACGGAGAACAACGATTTACTGATCCGCCGCGACAACGTCTTTGGCACTGCCGAAGAGGACGCCCGGCGCCGTGACTTCACGATCAACGGCCTGTTTTACGATATCGAAACCGGCCAGGTCATCGACCACGTCAACGGCATGGTCGATCTCGAGGCGCGCCTGGTCCGAACCATCGGGGATCCCGACATTCGCTTCCGCGAAGATCCCATTCGCATCCTGCGCGCCGTGAAGTTCGCCGCCCGCTGCAGCCTGACGATCGAGCCCGAGACCTACCGCCGCATGATCGAGCACAGCGGGGAAATCGCCAAGTGCGCACAGGCGCGCGTGTCCGAGGAATTCTTCCGGCTGTTGCGCTCGGGCGCGGCAAAGCGCTCGATGGAGCTACTGATCGAAACGGCGCTGCTGGGTCTGATGGTGCCCGAACTGTCCGCCGCACTGACGACTGCCCCGGAAACCGACGACGAGGACGTCAAGCGGCGCAAGGCACGCTTCTGGGCGTATCTGGCGGCCCTGGACCAGTCCACCACCAAGCGCGGCACGCCGCCCAGCAACGCACTGGTGCTGGCGACCTTGCTGTTGCCGCCGTTGCGGGACGCCCTGCACCCGGACACGAACAGCATCCGTGACATCGGACAGACGGTGACACAGGCCATCGCGCCCTTGCTCGAACGACTCAAGGCCTCACGGCGCGACGGCGAGCTGGCCCGGCAGATCCTGCTGGCCACGCGCTATATCTTTCCGTCGAGCAATGCCAACCGAAAGCGACCGCGCCTGGCGGGGCGCGAATTCCTCGACGACGCCCTGCGCTTGCACGAGATCGTCAGCGAGGCGGATGCCCAGGACGCCGAACTGATGGGGCGCCCGCTGCTTGCTGAAGGCGATGCCCAGGTCGCCGCCACCGACGACGAAAACGCGCCCGAGCTTGATCCCCTGGACGATGGGGATCGGGGACGACGGCGGCGACGCGGGGGACGCGGACGCGACCGCGAACAGGGACGGCCCCCCCTACCGGGCGCCGGCGCGGGCCCAACTGCCGCCCCGCATGCGCCGCCGCCCGGATCACGGCCGTGGTCCCCGCCCGCGCGACTGCCCTCCGCAGGCACCAGGACCGCCATTCCCGATCTGCCCTCCTTCGCCAACGCCGCGCCCCACACGCCGTCCTTTTTGGGCACCGGCGTGTTCGGCGGCCGGTGGGGCGCCCTGGGCGACTAAGCGGCTCTGGCGCCAACCCAGTTACGGGTATGGGTTGCCCATACTCTGTGATGTGGCTAATATGGATAGCGTGAAGACAACGGTCGACATCAGTGATGCGCTTTTCACCCGCGCCAAGAAGCATGCGCACATGACGCACCGACCCATGCGGGCACTCATCGAGGAGGGCCTTCGCCATGTACTTGACGGAAAGCCCCAGACACAGCCCTTCAAGTTGACCGATGCCAGCGTGGGCCGCCCGGGTGGATTCAACCCACTCGATGCCATGTCCTGGTCCGATCTGCGCAACGAGATCTACGGCCGGCGCTGAGCCCGCGCGGAACACGCGTGCTGGCCGTCGACACCAATATTCTCGTGTATGCCCACCGGCGCGAGGTTCAGGAGCACCGTGTTGCCGAGAAGGCCATCGCCAACCTCGCGACGGGGGACGGTCCGTGGGGAATAGCATGGCCCTGCATCTACGAATTCTTCAGCGTGGTGACGAACCGTCGCATCTGGAAGCAAAGCGCCAGCAGCCCGGCCCAGGCGGCCGCCCAGATAGACGCGTGGCTTGCCTCGCCCTCACTGCGCTTGCTCGGTGAAACCGACGATTTCTGGATCATTTTGGCCGGTTTGATTCGCCGCCCGCGTGTGCAGGGGCCTGTGGTCCACGATGCCCGGATAGCGGCGCTGTGCCTGGCCCATGGGGTCGACCTGTTGCTCACGCGAGATCGTGATTTTTCTTCGTTTCCCGAGCTCAAGACACAGAACCCGCTGGCGCAATCAGCCGTGTAGAACAGCGGCGCGTTGCTGCCCGGACCGGGGATGGGCTAAGGTTCGCGGCGGTGTCCTTGCGCGGAATCCTCGTCTCGGCAGCGGCGGTGTTGTTGTGCGCCGCCGCCGAGCCAGCGCGGGCCCAGCCGACGTCGTCCAGCGCAGCGACCTGCCCCCCAGGCAATCTGCTGGCGGGCCGCAGCCCGATGCAATTCGAAGACATCCGCGGGCAGACAAACCTTGTGACAGACGGAACCGCCGCCGTCGAGGGCACCCTGTGGAACGCCCCGCTCGCCGTCGTCCTCGAATCACAGGTCGCTCAATTGACCTACGATATCGGCACGGTCGTGCCCCTGGCTGCGGTGTTTGTCCAGGCCGACGCCAACGACACGTACACGGTATCGGGCTCGGTCGACGGAAAGGATTTTCGTCCTCTGGGGCAGATAGGCATCGCCGTGGGTGTCCACGGCCTGCGTAGCCGGCCGCTCGGGCTCGGCGGCGTACTCGTGCGCTACCTGCGATTTGGCCCCAGCGAGGGCGACGGTAGCTACTCGTTGTCCGAGTTGCAGGCGTTCTGCCAGCTGCCGACGCCCTTCCCGCCGAAGCTACCCACCAAAAGCGCGCAGATGGCCCAGGTGCCGACCGGCATCCTGACGTACTGGAATGATCAGACCAGCGCGCGATGGGAACTGATGTTGGCGGCGCTCGGGCTCGGGCTGCTGGGCTGGGGGCACCTGTTAAAACGAGAAGGTCGGCCCGAGGCCCACCGGAAGCTGCGCGACCGCCTGCTGATGACGCTGGGGATCGTTTCGGCGCTGACGTACATCAACTTCGGCTTCTTCCACTTCCCGAATTTCATTCACAACTGGGACACCTACCACTACTACATCGGGTCGAAGTACTTCCCTGAGCTTGGCTACACGCGCCTGTACGAATGCGTCGCGGTGTCCGACGCCGAGGATCCGAAGCTGCGCCACCGGGTGGAGGTCCGCAAACAGACCAACCTGCGCACAAACCTGCTTGAACACACCACCGAAGTTCTCAAGCACCCCGAGCGATGCAAGGATCACTTCACGGCCGAGCGGTGGGAATCCTTCAAACGCGACACTGCGTTCTTCCGCGCACGCGAAGGCCTGCCCCGCTGGGACGACGCGCAGACCGACCACGGCTACAACGGCACGCCGGTGTGGAACATCGCCGGCACGACGCTGGCTAACCTGGCGCCGGCCAGCCTGACACAGATCGTGCTGCTGAACCTCATCGACCAGGCCTACCTGGTTGCCATGATCGCCATCATCGGCTGGGCGTTCGGCTGGCGGATCCTGTCGATCGCGCTGCTGGTTTTCGCGACCAATTTTCCGTCGCGCTTCTACTGGACGGGCGGCGCCTTTTTGCGCTGGGACTGGCTGTTTTATACGGTGGCGTCGATCTGCTGCCTCAAGAAGGACAAGTCGTTGCTGGCCGGGGCGTTCCTCGCCTACGCCACCTTGCTGCGCATTTTTCCTGGTTTCCTGTTCATCGGGCCCCTGCTGGCGCTGGGCCACCACCTGATGAAGAAGCGAAGTCTCGACCCGCGTTATGCGCGTTTCTTCGTTGGCGCCGCGCTGGCAACGGCCCTACTGGTTCCCGTCAGCCTGGCCAAAAGCGGCGGTGTCGAGGGCTACCGCGAATTCATACAGAACACGATCAAGCACAAGGAAACGCCGCTGACCAACCACATGGGGCTGCGCACCCTGATTGCGTACCGGCCCTGGGAGGTCGGCCGCACGCTTCGCAACAACAAGTTCGACGATCCCTGGGTCAAATGGAAAGAGGCGCGCCTGCGGTCGTTCAAGCAAACGCGCCCGGTGTTCGTGATGCTGGTTGCCGTGTTTCTGGTGGCTCTGGGATTCGCCTGCCGCGGGGCCGACCCGTGGGTCGCGGCGGCCTTGAGCGCAACGTTCATCGTCATCGGTGCTGAACTCACGTCCTATTACCTGGCGTTCATCATCGTCGTCGCCCTGCTTTCGGAGAGGGACGATTACATCGGACGGCTGTTGATCTTTTTGACCGGGTTCACGCAGTTTGTCGCCTGGGCCCCGGTGCCGGGTATGGCCACGTGGATCGACGAACAGTACACGCTGATGTCGCTGGGTACCGTGATCGCCTTCGGGATCATAGTCTGGAGATTCGGCCTCGGCGCCACGCGCGTGACGGCGACAGTTTCGGGCGTCGCAGGGACAACCGAGGCCGACACCAACCCGTCGACCGGCAAACGCCGCCGCCACAAGCCCCGCGTCCGACCGGCCTGACGGCCCAGGTTCAAACGTAGCGCGTGGGGTCGGGCACGCCGGCTTGCTCGAAGCCACGGCGGCGCAACACACACGAATCGCAGGCCCCGCAGGCCGCGCCGTCCCCTGCGGGATCGTAACAACTGTGGGTCAGCCGGTAGTCCACGCCCAGTGCGACGCCCGCGCGGATGATGTCCGCTTTCGTCATGGAGATGAGAGGCGCCACCAGCCTAACCGGATGCCCTTCGACCCCCGCGCGCGTGCCCAGGCGCGCCACCTGCTGCATGGCCGCGATCCATTCGGGGCGGCAATCGGGGTATCCCGACGAATCGAGAACGTTGACGCCGAGGACCAGCTCTTGAGCGCCGGTGACCTCGGCGACGGCCAGCGCGTGCGCGACAAAGATCGTGTTGCGCGCCGGAACGTAGGTAACGGGAACGCCGCTGCCGATCTCGGCTTCCGAGCGACCCTTCGGGACCGCCGTGTTGTCGGTGAGGGCCGAGCCACCGATGGCCCCCAGATCCACCGACACGATTCGGTGCGACGCTGCGCCCAGCGCCTGCGCCACCCGTCGGGCCGCCGCCAGTTCCACCTCGTGCCGCTGGCCATAGCTAAAGCTGAGCGCATGACAGACACGCCCCGAGGCGCGGGACATGGCCAGCGCCGTCGCAGAATCGAGTCCCCCGGACAACAAGACAATGGCTTCCATCACGCTGCCTGCCGCACGTGTCTATACTGCCAGGACGGTCGCATGAAATCCCGTGCCCCTTTTACCCCGGCCGACGAGGATACGGGCGCTCGCGAATCGTTCGAGGACGGCGCGCTCTACGATTTCGAATACCGCCGGCGGCGCTCAGACCTGAACTTTTACCGCCAGCTGGCGCGCGACCGCATGGAAAGGGCCGGGCACGGGCCCGTCGTCGACCTGGCGTGCGGCACCGGACGGATGTTCGTGCCGCTGCTGCGCGACGGCCACGACGTCGTGGGCGTCGACCGCGCGGTGCCGATGCTGGAGCGCGCGGCCCGGCGCCTGTCCCGGCTGCCGTCGGCCCGGCGCGCGCGCGGCGCCTTGATTCGCGGGGATCTGCGCGCGATAGCGTTTCGGCCCCGATTCGCCCTGGCAGTCTGCGCGTTCCACAGCATTCAACATCTGGTCGCGACGGACGATCTGTTGCAGTTCCTGGCGCGCGTGCGGGAAAGCCTTCTGCCCGACGGCTGGTTCGCCTTCGACATCCTGGCGCTCGATGCCGAATGGATGGCCCGCGATCCTGAGCGCCGCTGGGCCCGCACGATTTTCCGACACCCGACCACAAACGAGCGGCTGATCTACACGACGAACCACATCTACGATCCCGTCCGGCAGGCGCTGCACATGCGCGTCTACTACCAGCCCGTCGACGACAAAGGAAATGTCGCCGGGCCCGAAAGGATCGTCCGTCTGTGCCACCGACAGCTCAGCCCGGACGACGTCGCTACACTGCTCGACAAGTCCGGCTTTCGTTTGCTCAACGCGTTCGGGGGCTTCCACGGCGCGCCACTCGACGACCTGTCCGACGAACATGTTTACGTGGCGTGCCCGAGGTGATGCGATCGGCGATAGCGATCGGCGACGGCGGAACCAGGGCATTTACCGACGGAAAACCCTTGACACCAGTTCGACGGGAGATACGATGCCTCGTCGCGTATCGGCAATCTTTTCGACGGAGGGCGGAGAAATGGCTGAGAAAGTCGCTAGGCTGGGAATTTCCCGTGACAAGGACTTCATGTTGTATGTGAAGGACGGGGGGGTGTGGAAGGTTCGGCGTAAACAGCCGGGCATGCCAAAGGGAAAACCGGAGAAAGTCGCCGACGGCGGCTTTGAGATGGACAACAACTTCATCTACTTCGTGGACAAGGACGGCGACGTAGCCCGCGCAAAGCGAGCGGTCGGCGGCCAGAAGCGGAAGAAGAAACCGGCCAAGGCGAAGCGAAAAGCCGCCAAGCGCCCGGCCAAGAAGAAGGCAAAACCGGCCAAGAAGAAGGCCGCTGCCAAGAAGAAGCCGGCGAAGAAAAAGCGGCGCTAGAGCCTCATCTTCGCTCGAACAACAACAGCAGCACACCGTCAAGGTGTCGCTGCTGTTGTGCTTTTTAGCCGGCGCTGTTGTAGCCGGCAACGAAGGCCCGCGTGTAGCGCCAGGCACTGACGTAGCTCGCCACCAGGCCGGCGCCGAGACCCAGTCGCCCCAGATGCGCCAGCCACGGCTGCAGGCCCGGCAGGTAGCCCGAGACCGACAAGAACGTCGGCAGGAACCCCCACATGATGAAGTTCGTTTTCAGCTTGCCGGCGAAGCTGCTGGGGATGTTGAGGTGGTGGGCGGCCATGAAGCGACGAATGGCCAGCACCCAGAACTCGCGAAACAGATACGCCATCAGCACGATCGGGGGCACGAATCCGCTGGAAATGGCCACGAGGAAGGCCAGCGATTCAAAGCAAAGGTCCGAAAACTGATCGAGAATCTCACCCAGGCGGGTGACCTTCCCAGTCGCGCGCGCGATCGCGCCGTCCAGGTAGTCGGTCACGCCCGCGACGACCGCCACGACGATACCCGCCCCCGGAGACACGTAGAAATACAGTCCGGCCGCCACCAGGATGAGGGCGATGCGCGCCAGGGTCAGCAGATTGGGGATGGTTCGTATGTCACGTGCCAGGGTGGGAAGGGCGCTCGGCATGCCCCCTTCATTAGCACGTCCTTCCGCGGCTCTAGTACACTGCCGCCATGCCAACAAGCCTCGCCCTCATCCTGACGGGCGTGCTGGTCCTCGCGAACGCCTTCTTCGTCGCTGCCGAATTCTCGATCGTCAAGATCCGCCCGACGCGGGTGCGCGAGCTGGCGGCCCAGGGGCGGCGGCGCGCGCGCTTGTTGTCGGGGATGCTGCAGGGGCTGGACGCATACATCTCGACCAGCCAGCTGGGCATCACCCTGGCGTCGCTTGCGCTGGGTTGGATAGGCGAGCCGACGTTTGCGCGCCTGCTGCAGCCGCACCTGCTGGGCCTTGGCGCCTGGACGGGATTTGCCACCCACACGCTGGCCCTGGGCATCAGTTTCACCGTCATCACCTTCTTGCACGTCGTCCTCGGCGAGCTTGCGCCCAAGTCACTGGCCCTGCAGCTCACCGAGCCCGTCGCGATGTGGACGGCCGCGCCCCTGCGCGCTTTTTATCTGCTGGCCTTCCCCATCATCTGGTCGCTCAAGACCAGCGCCAACCTGCTGCTGCGGGTGATGGGGTTGAAACCGGCCTCCGAGGCTGAGGCGCTGCACTCGCCCAACGAGCTGCGCATGGTGTTGCAGCACGTGAAGCTGGACCCGGGCGCGCGGCGCCTGATCGACAGCGTCTTCGACTACACGCAGCGTGTGGCCCGTCACGTGATGACGCTGCGCCGGGACGTGGTCGTCCTGGTGGCTGGCGTTCCCTTCTCCGAGAACCTGAAGACCGCGCTGAACAACCAGTACACGCGTTACCCGCTGGTCGAGCCGGGCACTGATCGCGTCGTCGGTTACGTCCACTTGAAGGACGTGGTCGCCGCACTGGCCTCGGGGCGCCCCCCCCAGCGCATGCGCGAGCTGGTCCGTGAGCCTATCTACTGTTCCGAGGAAACGCGCCTCGAATGGCTAAGGCGCGAATTCCAGCGACGCCGCGTCCACATCGCCGTCGTCCAGGGGACGGCCAACGCCTTCGTGGGCATCGTCACGATGGAAGATCTCCTGGAAGAATTCCTGGGCGAGATCCAGGACGAGCAGGACGTGGGCGAGATACCGCCGATCGTGCGGGCCGCCGACGGGCGGTTCGAAGCGGACGGGCGCATCACGCTGGATGTCGCCGCGCGCGAACTGAAGCTGATCCTGCCACCGCTCGGCCCCGAGATCGAGACACTGGGGGCGTATATGGAGGCCAAGCTCCAGCACGCGCCGCAGCCGGGGGACACGATCGTGTTCGAGGGGGTGTCGCTGACAGCCCTCGAAATCCGCGACGGCCACATTCGCCGCCTGCGCGGGATGACCGAGGAGCCCCCCGAAGGCGACGCCGCCGCACAGGGAAGTTGAATGTAGAGCCTTGGGCGTGCTAGAGCACCGAGGCCATTTCGCCCAGGTAGCTCAACTGGTAGAGCAACGGATTGAAAATCCGTGTGTAGACAGTTCGACTCTGTCCCTGGGCACAGTTTTTCTCGCGCGACACCCTCGCCTGTCACCTTCGCGCGTCACTTTCGCGCGACACCTTCGCGCGACACTTTCGCGCGTCTTGCTCGAAGCGTTCGCATCGGCTAGCTTTACCCGCTCATTCTGTTGGGAGCTGATTGATGAATAAAGCCACAGGTTTTCTGTTGTTGTGTGTCGTCGTGGCCGGCGGGTACGCCATTGGCCGCCGGAATCCGAAAGACACCGGCGAGGGTGACGCGCAGCCGACGATCGCGGCGCCCAATGCCCCTCCTGCGCCCCCGCCGACCCCCCAGCGTCCCGCACCGACACTGCCGACCGACGTCTACAAGGTTGCGGTGGGCAACGCGGCGGTCAAAGGCGCCAAGCAGCCGAAGGTCACCATCATCGAGTTCTCGGAATTTCAGTGCCCGTTTTGCGGGCGCGTGATGCCGACCATCAAGCAGATCCTGGACACGTACAAGAACGACGTGCAGATCGCGTTCAAACACATGCCCCTGCCCTTCCACGACCACGCGATGGACGCGTCGCAGGCCGCGATGGCCGCCAAGGCGCAGGGCAAGTTCTGGGAGATGCACGACAAGCTGTTCGCCAACCAGCAGGCGCTGACCCGGGCCGACCTCGACAAGTACGCGCAGGAAATTGGCCTCGACATGGGCAAGTTCAAGGCCGACCTCGACAGCGGCAAGTACAAGTCCGACATCGAGGCCGATTCCAGGTACGGCAACCAGTTCGGTGCCCGGGGCACGCCGTCGTTCTTCATCAACGGACGCAAGTTCGTCGGGGCGCAGCCATTCGAGAACTTCAAGGCCGCCATCGACAAGGAGATCGAGGCCGCCGACGCGAAGCTTAAATCCGGCGTCGCGCGCGCGGGTTTGTATGAAGAGCTGACCAAGAACGGCCTGGACAAGGCCGCCGCCGAAGCGCCCCCCACCCCCCGCGAGCGCCCTGGCAGCCCCGAAGGCGCTGTCGCCTACAGGGCGGACGTGTCGGGCGCACCGATCAAGGGTCCCAAGGACGCCCTGGTCACCATCGTGCAGTTCTCGGATTTTCAGTGCCCCTTCTGTTCACGCGTCGAGCCGACCATCGACAAGGTGATGAGCGAGTACAAGGGCAAGGTGCGGGTCGCGTGGCGGGACCTGCCGCTGCCCTTTCACCAGAACGCCATGCCCAGCGCCATCGCCGCGCGGGCCGCGGGCGAGCAGGGCAAGTTCTGGGAGATGCACGACAAGCTGTTCACCAACCAACAGAACCTGGATCGGCCCAGCCTGGAGAAGTACGCGCAGGAGTTGGGTTTGAACATGGGCAAGTTCAAGGCCGCGCTGGACCAGCAGAAGTTCAAGGCCGACATCGAGAAGGACGCGCAGATGGGAAACAAGATCGGCGCCAACGGGACGCCGGCGTTCTTCGTCAATGGCACCTTTTTGTCTGGCGCCCAGCCGTTCGAGAATTTCAAGGCGCGCATCGATGACGAGCTGAAGAAGGCCGAAGCGCGCGTGGCGGCGGGTACGCCCAAGGCCAAGGTGTATGAGGCCCTGCAAAAGGACGCCAAGACCGAGGTTGCAGCGGCGGCGGCACCGGCGGCCGAGGCCGGTCCGGAGAGCGACCAAAAGGTTTTCAATATCAATTTGGGCAAGTCGCCGGCCAAGGGGCCGAAGAACGCGCCGCTGACTGTCGTGGTCTTCTCGGATTTTCAGTGCCCCTACTGCTCGCGCGTCGAGCCGACGTTGAAGCAGCTTGAAAAGGAATACCCGGGCAAAATTCGCACGGTGTGGAAGAACTTCCCCCTCGAATTCCACCAGAACGCAAAGCCCGCGGCCACGGCCGCCCTGGCCGCAGGTGAGCAGGGCAAGTTCTGGGAAATGCACGACAAGCTGTTCGAGAACCAGCGCCAGCTGGATCGCCCCAGCCTGGAGAAGTACGCGCAAGAGCTGGGCCTGAACCTGGCCAAGTTCAAGACCGCCCTGGACGGCAACAGCTATAGCGCCCAGATCGAGGCCGAGACGAAAGAGGGAGCGGCTGTCGGGGTGCAGGGCACGCCCGCCACATTCATCAACGGACGCAAGATTGGCGGCGCCTACCCCTACGAGACGTTCAAGAAGGTAGTCGACCAAGAGCTCGCCAAGCCCCGCAAGGGCAGCTAGTGCCTCACGTCAGAAGTTCGGACAGTGCTGGAAAGCCGATCCGACGCTCCGGCTGCGTTGCTCCTCGTGACCGTACCTACGGGTACGCCTCCTCGTCGCGCCTTGCCGGACCGCCGGCTTGGCTTCCGATCACTG
>JANXXE010000221.1 GCA_025350815.1 Myxococcales bacterium
CGCTGTCGCTGTCGCCGCGGTTGTTGCTGGGCGACGAGCCAACGGGAAACCTGGACACCAAGACCGGCAATGAAATGCATGACCTGTTCTTCGAGCTCAACCGCGAACTGGGAATGACAGTTCTGCTGGTCACCCATAACAATGATCTGGCGGGTCGCACTTTTCGGCGGCTGCGGATGGTCGATGGCCTCATCGTCGAGGATCGCTGAGACAGGGGCACGCGGCACTTGAAACGTGTACGACTGTTCTTCGTTTTTTCGACGCTGCTGACGGCGGCGCGCGCCGTATGGGCCCAGGACCCCGCGCCTGTTGCTGCACCTGTTGCCGCGCCTGCGCCCGCGGTCGACGCGACGGCGCTGCAAGTGGCGCGCGTCGGCTTTCGCGGCAACCGCAAGGTCGAAGACGACGCCCTGCGCGTCAACATGCGGACGATCCCCGGCGCGACGTTGACCCGCGACATCGTGCGGGACGATGTTCGCACCATCTGGAAGATGGGATTCTTCGAGGACGTCCAGGTCGAGACCTCACCTGGCCCTGATGGCGTCATCGTCACCTTCGTCCTCAAGGAGAAACCGTCAATCCGGAAGATCTACGTCGCGGGCCACGAAGAGGTCGGCCTGACGAAGATCAACGAGGTTCTCGACATCAAGAAGGAACAGATCTTGGACGTCGCCAAGATCAAGAAGAACGTCGACAAGCTGCGCGAGCTGTTCGTCCAGCGCGGCTACTACATGGCCGAGGTCACACACGAGCTGCGCCGCCAGCCGCAGGGCGAAGTGGACGTCTGGTTCCGCATCCGCGAGAACTCGAAGGTCGAGGTCCGACGGGTCAATTTCGTTGGAAACCAGGGCGCAAGCGACGAGGATCTGCGTGGCGTGATGCTGACCCAGCAGGGGGATCTGCTGTCGTTCGTGACCTCGTCAGGCACCTACCGGGAGGACGTCTTCCAGCGCGATCTGCTGCTTCTTCAGGGCTTTTATCACGACCGCGGCTATATCAACGTCAAGGTCGGCGAGCCGAAGCTGGAGCTGTCGCCGGACAAGCGCTCGCTGTACATCACCATTGCCGTCGAGGAAGGCCAGCAGTACCGGCTGGGCAATATCGACGTCAAGGGCGACCTTATCGAGGACCGGCAGTTCTATCTGGACCGGCTGACGGCGCGAACGGGCGAGATCTTCAACAAGTCGAAGCTGTTCCTGGACATGCAGGGCCTGACCGAACACTTCAAGGACAAGGGTTACGCCTACGTCAACCCGACGCCGCTGACGTCGGTCGACGAGAAGAACAAGATTGTCCACCTGACCTTCGACATCCAGCGCGGCGGCGAGGTCTATTTCGAGCGCATCAACATCCGCGGGAACAACAAGACCCGGGACAAGGTCATCCGGCGCGAGATGCGGGTGGTGGAGGGCGAGCATTACAACCAAACGCGCCTTGACGCCTCCAAACGGCGCGTAACGGCCCTCGGCTTCTTCGAGCGCGTGGACATGTCGCAGAAGCGCGGAAACGGCGACGACCAGATGGAGGTCAACGTCGAGGTGGCCGAGCGTCAAACCGGCGCTTTCCAGATAGGCGCCGGATTCTCGTCGGTCGAATCTTTCATTTTCCAGGCGCAGATCTCGCAGAACAACCTTTTGGGTCGTGGTCAGTTGTTGCAGCTTCAGGCGCAGATCTCGGGCCTGCGAAAGTTGTTTTTGCTGGAATTCCAGGAACCTTATTTCCTCGATACCAACTGGACCTTCGGCTTCAACCTGTTCAACCAGCTTCGCTACTACCGCAACTTCAACCGCAGCTCGGTCGGCGGCAGCCTCACGTGGGGCTACATGTTCATGGACGACCTGCGCATGTTCCTGACCTACACCCTGGAAAAGGTGAACGTCGGGACCTCGGGCCGCAGCAGTCTCTTCTACGGTGGGAATCGCACCCCACTGCCGGTTGGCTCGCTGGCGAACCTTCTGCGCTCGGGCGTGACCTCATCGGCGCGCATTTCGTTGCAACACGACACGCGGGACAATCGCCTGTTCACGCACAGTGGCTGGTTCAACACCGCATCGGCCGAGTTCGCGGAAGAGCTGCTGCTGTCGCAGAACCGATTCACTCGCTATGAAGTCGTGTCGCGCTTTTTCCACCCCATCCTGGGCAGCCCGTTCATTCTGCGCATGCGGGGCGACGTGGGGATGGTGTCCAGCCGCGATCCGCAGGGCGTGCCTATTTCGGAACGCTACTTCGTCGGTGGCATCTACGATATCCGGGGCTTCACGCCGCGTTCCCTGGGCCCGCAGATTCGCGCCCCCGACCAGCAGTCACCCGATTCGAATCTCAGTAATTTTCGGGTCGGCGGCAACTTGCAGGTCATCGGCAAGGCCGAGATCGAATTCCCTATCTTCGAAAAGGTCGGCATCCGCGGCGTCGTGTTCACCGACATCGGCAATTCTTACAACCTGGAAGATCAGTACTGCCGCCTGCGCCCCGGCCTGGTCGACATCTCGGCCGATCCCTGCAAGGCGGTCTTCCCGCTGACATCGCTGCGGTCAAGCTGGGGCTTCGGCTTCCGTTGGTTCTCGCCGATCGGTCCGCTGCGTTTCGAGTGGGGCCTGCCGTACCGGCCGCTACCGGACGAGCAGTCGATGATCTTCGAATTCACGATTGGCAGCGACCTGTAGCGCCCGGACGGGTTCTTGCCACGGCGCACTGGCCCCGGTTCGGGCGCCGTGGTATCGATGGGCACCAAATGAGGGAGAAGTTGCCAATGAGTCGTGTGTTTCTTGCCGGGGTCATGTTGCTGGGACTGTCGAGAACCGTCCTTGCCGCCGAGGAAGTGAAGCTGGGCTATGTCGATCTGCAGCGGGCCCTGCTGGAGACTGAAGACGGCCGCAAAGCCAAAGCCGGTCTCAAGAAGATCTTCGATCAAAAGCAGAAGGAACTGGACGAGCAGCAGGAAGACCTCAAGAAGAAGGCCGAGGACCTAGAGAAGAAGCGCACGCTGTTGCCGGCCAACACCGTCAAGGAAAAGGAAGCCGAGTTGCAGCAGAATCTTCAGAAGGTGCAGCAAACCTACGTGCGCCACCAGCAGGATTTGCAGGCCAAAGAGCAGGAGGTTACGGGGAAGATCTTCGAGCGCATGCAGCGAATCATCGCGAAGATCGCGACCTCCGAGAATTTCACGATGGTCTTCGACAAGAACCAGTCGGCGGTGCTGTTCGCGCGGCCCCACCTGGATCTTACGAACGAACTGATCCGCCGTTACAACAGCGGCGAGGGCGCTGATGGGCCTGCGGCCGCAGCGCCGGCCAAGGGTGCCGCGGCGGCACCGGCGAAGCCAAAGAAGTAGGCGGCGATTTCGACATCCGACATGGAACTCGACATCCGCGCCATCGAAGCGATTCTGCCGCATCGATATCCGTTCTTGCTAATCGACCGTGTCGAGTCGGTCAATGAGGAACGAATCGTCGCGCGAAAGATGGTCAGTCGGAACGAGCCGCACTTCGAGGGGCACTTTCCCGGGCACCCGGTAATGCCAGGCGTCCTGATTGTCGAGGCCCTGGCGCAGGCCGGTGCGATCTTCGCCGCGCGCCTGACCAACTACGACCCGGCGAAACAGATCATCTACTTCATGGCCATCGACAAGGTGAAGTTTCGCAAGCCCGTCGTTCCCGGCGACAGCTTGCGCCTTGAAGTCGTGCCGCTACGAAAGGGTGGGGCGGTGTGGAAGATGCGGGGCGAGGCCAAGGTCGGGGACGCTGTTGTGGCCGAGGCGGAGTTCCTGGCGAGCATTCAGCCGCGGCCGCAAGCCCAGGGCTGAGATGAACGTCGCCGCGGCCCGTGCGTGGCGGATTCTCCCGCTGGTCGTGGCCTTGCTGGCCGGCGTGGCGTGCCGTCGCTCGCGCTTGCCGCTGCGAGGTGACGCCGATCCCGTGGTCGTCCTTGCTGAGCCGGCGGACGAGTCCGGGGCGCCTGCCGTCACCGAGGTCGAGCCCAATGACACCCGCGCTGCCGCGATGCCCCTGGCGCTGGTCGGCGATCCCCTGTCAGTCCGGGTCGCGGCAGCATTGTCCTCGGGCAAGGACGTCGACGTTTTTCGCGTGACGATCCCTGGTTCCCCCGCCGCCACAGCGGACGGCGGCCCGTCGTCAGGCCGGCGCCTGTTTGTCGAACTGACGCCATCGGTGGCGCTGTCCGCGTCCTTGCAGTTGCAGGATGATTCCGGGCAGCCGCTTCTGACGTCTGTGGCGGCGCCGGGCGAGCGTCACGGGATTCCCAACGCGACGGTCACGCCGGGTTCATCGTATCTTCTTGTTGTTCGCGCCGCCCAGGTCACCAGTGCGCGGGACTACCGATTGGCGCTGCGCCTACTCGATTTCGAGCTGGGCGACGAGCGCGAGCCGAACGATCGGGCCGCACAGGCCACGCTTCTGGCTGCGGCCGACAGCAGTCCAGAGGCGGCTGGCTTTTTCGGAGGGCGCCGGGACGAGGACTGGTTTCGTGTGCCCCTGGGTGCGAATGCGGCCGGCGTCGCGCTGGAAGTCGAGCTGGATGCCGTGCCGGGCGTGACCGCCTCTGTGACTGTGCTGGACGAGGCCGAAAGCCGGATGGCCTCGGCGCGCGGGCGTCGCAATGAGCGCATCGTTCTCCACAATGTCGTCGTGCCGAACGTCATGCCGAACGTCGCGTCGACGGCGCCGGGGTCGGGGCGCTTCTGTTATGTCCTGGTTCACAGCGAGGGGGGGCGCAACCTCGACCAGCGCTATGTCTTGCATGTTCGCAGTGGCGCCATCAAGGACGACGCAGAGACCGAACCGAACGACGATCCGGCCCACGCAACGCTGTTGCACGACGGGCGAATCATCGGCTACCTGGGCGCGGGCGAGGTGGATGTCTTCCGGGTTGATGTGCCGGAGGCCGAGGAATTGCGCGTCGACGCCGACCCGCCGGACGGCGTGGACTTGCGACTTGAGATCGTAAGCGTCGACGGCAAGGTCATCATGACCGCGGACGCCGGACGTCGCCACGAGGCGGAACACATAGTGGGTCTCTACGCCGAGCCGGGCGCGATCTTCGTTCGCGTGAAGGCGGCCAAGGGTGAAGGCAACGTGGATGAGCCCTACCATTTGCAGGTCGTGGCCCGGATGCCCGAGCCGGGCAGCGAGCGTGAACCGAACGGTACGGCAGCGACGGCCACGGCGCTGGGAACAGGGGAAACGGGCGTGGGGTTGCTGTACCCGCGTGGGGATGTCGACATGTGGCTGGTACCGATTGCCGAGGGACCGGCGTCGATTGCGGTGCGGGGAATTCCGTCGGCGCGCTTGGAGGTGCGGGTGACCGGTCGCAAGGGGGGCGCGGACCTGCTGCGACTTGTCGTGGGGCCCGAAGGGGCGACGAGGGACATTGCCACTGCCGCCCAGCCGGCCGATGACGGATGCTGTCTTGTTCTGATTCGCGAGATCAGCGGAAAAGGGGCGAACATCAACGATCCTTACAGCTTGCGCCTTGGGCCGTGACTGCGTCGAATCTAACCTGCTAAAATGCTTTAACTACGCTATGTATCGACGAGCCAACCCATGCCTGTCCTCAAGCTCGACCCCGAAGCTGCCGCTTGTTGATCGATAGGGGTTTCTGATGCTCGAACCCTGGATCATCGAACAGATCCGTCGCCGTGAGGAGGAGGCGCGTCGCCAAAACGAACGCCCCCAGCTCGAACTGCCATTGCCGTGGCCTGAATCGGAACCGGACGATCCGGCCAACGATCACGATCGGAAGCGGCCGTCGGAGGACGAAGAAGACGACGAGCCCAAACGCGGCGTCGTCATCATCGGCATGTAGGTCGGCGGCGGTTCGCGCCGGAAACACGCGTTTTTTAGCGTCCGCAGCGAAAGCCCGTTATGAGTGGGGTATGACGGACGAAGCTCGCGGGACGAAACGGGGCCTGCGGGTGCCGGCCTTTGTGGGTAGGGACGACATCTTTCGCGCGCTGGCGGCGGCGTCCGATCGGGCCATGCGCTTCCAGGCGCCCCAGTTCGTCACGGTGGTCGCGCCGCTTGGGATGGGGAAAAGTCGTCTGCTTGCCGAATGGCTGATGCGTCTGGCCGGGCAGGGGTCGGCCCGTATCGTTCGCGCGCAAGTGGCCAAGCCCGCTGGCGGTGAGGCCGAGCCGTTCTCGCTGCTGGCGGCCTTGCTGCGCGATCGTTTCGGCCTGTCCGACGGCTTCGAGCCCGAACAGGCGTTGCCCTTGTTTCGCGCCGAACTTCAGACGGTATTCGGCGATCGGCGCGTGGCCGAGGTCGCCGCCCTGCTGGGTCGCTACCTGGGTTTCGAGTTGCCCCAGAGCCCCCTTGGCCATGCGCTGGCGTCGCGCCCCGAGCAGGAGATTGAGTTGGCGCGCGCCGTCCTGTGCCGTTTTCTCGAAGAGGACGCGAAGCGCAGCCCCGTCATCATCGCCATCGACGATCTGCACGCGGCTGACGATCGGTCCCTTGATTTAATGGAACGCCTGTCCAGTGAACTGGGCGAAGCCCCCTTGCTGGTGGTGGCAACGGCCCGTCCCGAATTGATGGTACGTCGACCCAACTGGGGCCGCGGGGAAGGCAGCCACGCCCGACTGGATCTTCAGGCGCTTTCGCCCATCGAGCTGGATCTGATGATCCGTGCGGCCCTGGAAGCGGATTCGCTTGCGCCCGGCCTGGCCGATCGCGCTGCGGTCGAATCGGGTGGCAATCCCTTCCTGCTCGAACAGCTCTTGTGCGTCTACCAGCAGCACGGGATCCTTGTCGCCGAAACCGGCAGTTCATGGTGGTTCGACATCGATCGCGCCAGCCGCGAATCGGCCGCCCTCGGCCCCGAAGAGGCGGCCCAGGCGCGCGTCGCCGATCTCAGCGCCGCCGAGCGTGACCTTCTGTCCCGGGGTGCCGCGTTCGGATCGCTTTTCTGGACGGGCGGCGTGGTTGCACTGGGCCGGATGGGGGGCGAGCCGCTGGATCCGACTTTGGTCTTCGCCCCCGACCCGGGCATCGACGAGATTCGCCGCATTCTCGATGACCTGGCCGAACGCGATTACATCGTCAAGATGCCGGCGTCGAGTATCGCCGGCGAAATTGAGTGGTCGTTCGGCCAGAATGCCGAGCGGTCACTCATCATGGGCGTCGTCGAGCCCGAGCTGATGCGCCGCCAGCATCGCTTCGCAGCGCAGTGGATCGAGGGGCGGACCGGCGCGCAGAACGCCCGGCCGGAATGGCACGAGATCCTCGGCAACTTGTATGAGGAAGGTGGCGACCCGCGGCGTGCGGGATTGAGCTTCATAGCCGCGGGCAGCGAGGCCCAGCGTCGCCTGCGCCACGATCGCGCGCGGGGGTTCTACCTGCGCGGCATTCGCCTGCTGGAGGTCGACGACTCGGTACTGAAGATCGACGCCTATCACAAGCTGGGTGATGTGGCGGCCCGTCTGGGGCGCATGCGCGAGTCACTGGCGCATTTTGGCGAGATGCTGCGCCTGGCGTGGCGTCTGGATCTGCCCGCCAAGGGTGGCGCGGCCCACGCCCGTATCGGGCGCCTGCACCGGTCTTCCGGGGATTACAAGCGGGCGCTACAGCACTTCGATCTGGCCCACCTGCTGTTCGACCTGGCGCACGACAAGCCCGGGATTGCTGCGACCTTGGACGACATAGGCCGGGTCGAGTTCCTGCGCGGCAACTCGGAAGGCTCTATGTCGTTTCACCGTTCGGCGCTCGTCCTGCGCGAGGAGCTGAACGATGAACGGGGCCGGGCCCTCACGCTGTCGTGGATGGGGCTTGTGCAAAGCCAGGCCGGCGATCTGGCCGGCGCCGAACAGCACTTTCGTCGGGCCCTGGAGATCCGAAAGCGGTTGCGCGATGGGCAGGGCGTCGTGTTTTCGTTGCTGGATCTTGGCTCTTTGGAACGGGAGTCGGGGCGGCCCGAGCGGGCCCAGAAGATACTGGAGGAGGCGCGGACTTTGGCGCGCGAGCTGGGCGAACGCCTGTACGAATGCCATCTGAATGTGCAGATCGGCGACTGCCTGCTGCTGCGTCGCCGCCTGGCGGAGGCTCAACAAGAGTTCAGCGCTGCCAGGCAACTGGCGCTCAAGTTCGGCGCGCGTCGTCTGGTCGCGGATTCCGACCGGGGACTGGCCGAGACGCTTTTGGCATGTGGGGATCCGACGGGCGCCCGCGACCACGCGCAGCGGGCGCTGACCTTGGCCGAATCGATCGGGGCGCCCTCGCTGGCGGGGGCGGCCCTGCGCGTCTTGGCGTCGGCCGTGGCGGCAGGCGCACCGGGCGATTCGGATCGCGGCGGCGCGCGTGAGATGTTCGATCGCGCGATCGAGCTGCTGGGCAGCACCGGGGCCGAGCTAGAGCTTGGCCGCACGCTGGCGGCGTACGCGGATTTCGAGGAACATACCGGCCGCGACACGGTGGCGCTGGATCTCCGCACGCAGGCCCGCGGTATCTGGGACAAGGCGCACGCCGTCGCTTCGACTGCGGCTTCCTAGCACCGAAGCCGGTATCATGGCCGGGTGAATCCTGCGCTGGCGCTTTTGACCCTGCAGGCGGCCCTGATATCCGTCGAGGGGGGGCACGACAGGGACTGTCCATCCTCACGGCAGATCTCCGACGCCCTTCAGGCGCGAATGCCGGGACTCATCGTGCCTTCCGATCAGGCGGGTGCACCTGGGGTGTGGCTGCTGTCTCTGCTGTCGGATCCGGTCGATGCTTCGATGGGCTTCCGGCTGGTGGATCGCGACGGGCGGGTCTTGATGCGGCGATCGCTGGCGCCCCAGGAACCACGCGTCGGGGCGGACTGTCCCGCCCTGGCAGAGACGGTGGCGCTGATGGTCGAGCGATACCTTCAAGAAGTCGAATTTCGCCAGCCAACGCTTGCGGAAAAGCCGGCCGTTGTCGCCGGCAGAACTTCCGTTCCCGCGTCGGCCCCCGCGTCGCCATTTCTGTGGTGGAACGCTTTGGTAGGGGCGTCCCTGCGGCCCGGGAATCCCGGCCTGGGTCAATACGATTTGCACGTGGGCTTCGGGCGCGTACTCGGCGCGGGGCGGGCTTTCTCGCTGGCCGCGACCGTGGGCATGGCCGCAGCGGCCCCCTACGTTTTCGCGGATGGGACGGCCCGCCTTCGCCGGGCCCCCGTTGAAATTCTATTGGCGCGTCGCGGTGTCGCTGGCTCGCTGGAATGGCATTTGGGCCTGGCTGCTGGACTCGAATTCGTCACAGCGGAAATCAGCCGCGCTGGTTCCGACGATTCGGCGTTTCGCTACGGCCCCTTTGTCGCGGGTGCTGCGGGCCTTCGTTACTGGGCCGGCCGGCGCTTGTTCGCGGGGATGTTGGTCGAAGGGGGCTCTGCCATCGTGCGCTATGACTTCGTGGCGCCCGGGTCTGACATCGCCTTTGGAACCGGCCGCGCGTACCTTAGAATGGCAGGGCAGGTCGGAACCGCCTTTTGAGTGACGAAAAAGTGTGGTCGCTTGCTAC
Source organism: Myxococcales bacterium (assembly GCA_025350815.1). Lineage (GTDB taxonomy): Bacteria > Myxococcota_A > Polyangia > Fen-1088 > Fen-1088 > JANXXE01. The sequence continues at coordinate 9,489 of JANXXE010000221.1, forward strand.
TAACGCAGTGTGAATCTAGTGACTCGCCAACCGACCTCGCTTCCGCAAGCCGTACCGGCCGCCGTGCTGGCGGCCGAGGACAAGGATTTGGTGGCGCGCTGTCGGTATGGGGACGCCCAGGCATGGCGGTCTCTTTATGATCGCTACTCGCCCGCCGTCTATCGATTCATAAGTGCGCTGGGCGTGCCCGCCGACGACCGCGAGGACGCCGCCCAGGACGTGTTCATAGCGGTCTATCGCAGCCTTGCTACCTTCCGCGGCGAGGCCCAGCTTTCGACCTGGATCTATCGGATTGCGGCCCGGCACGCGGGGCGCATGGGTCGCCGTCGTCGCGTCCGCGAAATCCTCAGCGCCCTTGTCCTGCGTGAGCCACCGCCGGCACCAGCGCCGGATCCATCCGAGCGGGCCGCCCATCTTCATCTGTTGGACAGTCTGCTGGCGCGGCTGCACCCGAAGAAGAAGACCGTGTTTGTCCTCTTCGAGATCGAAGGCGTGCCAGTCGAAGAGATCGCCAAGATGCTGGACTGTCCGCAAAACACCGTCTGGTCGCGCCTGCACCACGCGCGCGCGGATATGTTGCGGATGGCGACGAAGGGTGCGCGGTCGTGACACCTTGGCTTGGCGATTCTACCGACGACGTGTCGCAGGCACTGCGCCTGGGTTTGGATCAGGCGGCGCGTCGCACCGGCGACGAGATCGCGCGTCGTCGAATCTGGACGCGTATCGCAGACCCTGCCTTCAAGCCTGCACGCCGCGGTCGTTGGTGGCTGATTCTGGGGATGGGCTGGGTGCTGGCCGGCGCTGCTGCAGGGGTGCTGCTGTGGCCGGCGCGCGGTCGGGACGTGGCGCCGCAGGCCCAGGCCCCGATGGCCGTATCGTCGGTGCCGCCATCGGCAATTGAGCCAGGCGAGGATTTGCCGGCCGCGCCCGATATGCGCCCGCGCGTGGTGGGTCCCGCCCTGGTGCGCACCGCCGCCCGGGAGCAGAAGCGCGTGGTCCTGGTTGGGGGGGCCGAGGTCGAGCTGGAGGGAAATTCTGAGCTGGGCGTCGACGCCGACAACCGCCCGTCGGTAGAAAAGGGCCGCGTGAGCCTGGAGGTGCCGAAGCAGGCACCAGGCCGCCGCTTCACCGTGGCCGCGGGGCCGTATGTCATTTCGGTGGTCGGGACCAAGTTCCACGTCCGGGTGGCTGGTGGCAGCGTCGGGGTCGACGTCGACGAGGGCGTGGTCGAGGTCTGGCACGGGGATCGCCATGTGCGGCTGGGCGCCGGGGACGCCTGGACCAGCCCGTCGGGGCCGCATCACTATGCCGCCGCGGGTCGCGTGCCTGAGGTGAAGAAGGCGCCGACGGTTGCAGCGGCGCAACCGCCATCCACGGCACCTGCGACCCTGTCGTCGTCCTGGTCGGCCGCAGGTGGCCCGTCGCCCAGCCTGGCTGTTGCGCCGGCCTCGGCGCCCGTCCCAGCGCGCGTGTCTGACCCGTTCCGCGAGGCGCAGGCCGCGATTGGCGCCGGCCAGGCGTATCGGGCTCTGGAGATTCTGTCGGGGCTCGCACGCGGCCAGGGGCCGACCGCCGAGAACGCGGTGTATGAGGTGGGGCGGGTTCTCCGCGATCATCTGCGTCGGCCACGGGATGCGATCAAGGTGTGGCAGCGCTACCGGGAACGTTTCCCGCGCGGGCTTTTGCGCGCAGAGACCGATGTGTCAATTGTGGAAACAATGGTCAGTCTGGGCGACGAGGGCGCGGCCCTCGCCGAGGCGGACGCGTTCGTGCAGCGTTATCCCGACAGCGAGCGGCGGACCGAGGTCAGGCGCATCGCCGAACGTCTGCGCAGCGGCGGTCGAGGGGGTTCGGCGGACCTCAAGCCACGCGTGCCGTGATCGGCCGAGCCACCCTGATGACGTGTCGACGAGCCGCGCGACGTGTGGGCGGACGATTTGCAATCATTGCGTGTCTGGTCGCCGGTTGCACAGAACGCGTAGCGCTCGGGCCCCTGGTTTCCGAGTCAATCGATGCCGCCGGTGCCGCTGCCGGGGAACGAGCGGTCGATGGCTCGGTGGCG
>JANXXE010000008.1 GCA_025350815.1 Myxococcales bacterium
GCCGCGAATCTCGGCCTCGTCGCGCACGCCTCCCAGGGCCAGGCGAACGAAGTTGCGCCCCGTGGCCCGTGCGATCGATCGCGCCAACGACGTCTTGCCCACGCCGGGCGGACCGACCAGACACAAGATCGGCCCCTTTAGCTTCCCCACCAGCGACTGCACGGCCAGATATTCGAGGATGCGTTCCTTGATCTTCTGTAGCCCGAAGTGATCCTCGTCCAGAACCCGCTCGGCCTCGCGCAGGTCGAGCTTGTTGTCCGTGTAGACACCCCACGGCAGGCCGACGACCCAGTCGACGTAGTTGCGAACGACGGCGGCCTCGGCAGACAGGGGCGCCATCATCTTCAGCTTCTTCAGTTCTTTCGAGACGCGCAACGCCGCCTCGTCGGGAAGATTTTTCTGTTTGGCCCGCTCTTCCAGCTCGGACATCTCGTTCTTGAACTCGTCGCGATCGCCAAGTTCCTTCTGGATGGCCGTCATCTGCTCGTTCAGGTAGTAGTCGCGCTGGGTCTTCTCCATCTGGCGCTTGACCCGGGTACGAATCTTCCGCTCGACCGACACGATCTCCGTCTCCGCCTTCAGCAACTCGAACAACCGGCCAAGACGTGCGACGGGCGACTGGATCTCCAAGATGGACTGCTTGTCGCCGAGCTTCAGTTGCAGCTGCCCGGCAATGGTGTCGGCCAGCTGACCCGGCTCCTCGATGCTTTGCACCGACGCCAGGATGTCGGGCGCCAGGCGCTTGTTCAGCTTGACGTAACCATCGAACGCCGTCTGAACCTCTCGAATCAACGCCTCCAGCTCGGCCGATTTCTCCGGGATATCCGGCAGTTCCTCGGCCTCGACCTGGAAGAAACCCTCGGTGCGAACGAACCGTCGGATAACGCCGCGGCGCTTGCCCTCGACCAGAACCTTGACCGTTTCGTCCGGCAGGCGCAGCAGTTGGATGATCGAACCGAAGGTGCCTATTGCGTAGATGTCGTCGGGCAGGGGCTCGTTGGTCTTGGCCCTACGCTGCGCCGACAGGAAAATCTCCTTGCCGCTGGCCTTGCCGGACGCCTCTTCTAGGGCGCCGATGGATTTCTCACGGCCGACGAACAGGGGAACGACCATATGCGGGAAGACGACAATGTCCCGCAGGGGCAAAAGCGAGACACACCGCAGGGATTTCTTGGCGTCTGAACGATCAGCCATCTGGGCGTGATCGTATCAACTGCCCACAGTGTGGGCCAATTTTTGCCTAAAACGGAACTAGGACGGCCGCTCGCCGCCGGCGGCCAGGCCCTTTTGGTACATCAAGATCGGCTGCTCGCCCTTCTGGATGGTCTCCTCGTTGATGACCACCTCCTTGATGCTGGGGGACGCGGAGGGCACCTCGAACATGATGTCCAGCATCGAATGCTCAAGAATCGCCCGCAGTCCGCGCGCACCCGACTTGTGCTTCTTGGCGTCGCTGGCAATCGCCGACAGGGCGCCCTTGGTGAAGCGCAGCTTCACGCCGTCCATCTCGAACAGTTTCTGGTACTGCTTGATCAAGGCGTTCTTCGGCTTGGTCAGGATCTCAATCAGCGTCGCCTCGTCCAGCTCGTGCAACGGCGCCACCACGGGCAGCCGGCCCACGAATTCGGGAATCATCCCGTACTTCAGCAAATCCTCGGGCTGCACGTCGCGTAGCAGTTCCCAGACCCGCCGCTCTTTTTTGGACTGAAGCTTGGCGCCGAAGCCAATCTGTTTTTGGCCCACGCGCTGCTCGATGATGTCCTCAAGCCCGACGAACGCCCCGCCACAGATGAAAAGGATGTTCGTTGTGTCGACCTGCAGGAACTCTTGCTGCGGGTGCTTTCGGCCGCCCTTGGGGGGGACGTTGCATACGGTGCCTTCCAGAATCTTCAGCAGCGCCTGCTGCACGCCCTCACCCGACACGTCCCGCGTGATTGACGGGTTTTCGCCCTTGCGCGCGATCTTGTCGATCTCGTCGATGTAAACGATGCCACGTTCGGCTTTCTCGATGTCGTGGTCGGCGTTCTGCAGCAGATTGACGATGATGTTCTCGACGTCCTCACCGACGTAACCGGCCTCGGTCAGCGTGGTGGCGTCGCCGATGGCGAACGGGACGTTGAGGATGCGGGCGAGGGTTTTGGCCAGCAGCGTCTTGCCGCTGCCGGTCGGGCCGATGAGCAGCACGTTGCTCTTGTCGATCTCGACATCGTCGTCGCTGTGCTTTTTGACCGGGGGAGCCGCGCCTTCGCCCTTCTCGGCCGGCGGCGCGCCCAGGTTCAATCGCTTGTAATGATTGTGGACGGCGACCGACAGGCCCTTCTTGGCGAAGTCCTGCCCGATCACATATTGATCCAGAAATTCCTTGATTTGCCGCGGCGTGGGAATCGCCGAAAGCGTGGGCGCGGTCGTGGCGGACATCTTCCGCTTTTCCTGGCGGATGATATTGTGCGCCAGGTCGACGCAATTGGCGCAGATGTAGACATCGCTGGGTCCTTCGACCATGGGGCCGACATCACGCGAAGATTTGCCGCAAAAACTGCAAGTGGTCACGCGCTTACCTCGATTTGGGCCCTGGGAACCGGAGTTGAAGCCACCGGAACCGCGCGGCGGGT
>JANXXE010000061.1 GCA_025350815.1 Myxococcales bacterium
CTTGCGAAAAACCTCCAGGTCCGCGTTTCCGTCGAACAGCGCCCGACCGGCCAGCATTTCCCACAACACTGATCCCATCGAAAACAGATCCGACAGCATGCTGGCGCCTGCGCCGCGGGTGATTTCAGGCGCGAGGTAGGACAGCTTGCCCTTGACCATTCCGGGGGCGGTCAGACTGCGCACACGATCGAGCGCGCGGGCCAGGCCAAAGTCGCACAGCTTCACGATACCGTTGTTCGCCAGCATGATGTTCTGGGGTGACACGTCCCGGTGAATCACGGGCGCCGCCGCGCCGTCGGCCGTCGTGCGCTCGTGCGCAGCCGCCATACCGCGCAGCACACCGACGCCGATTGCGGTCGCCATCGGCCAGGACATGCGTTCCGAACGGTCACGCAGGACGCGCAGGAAGCGCGCCAGATCCAGGCCCTCGACCCATTCGGTGACCAGGCAGTACAGGCCGTCGACGTCCTCGACGAAATCCAGCACCTGCGCGATGTTGGGGTGGGCCAGTTCAGAGCCGACGCGCGCCTCCTCGACGAACATGGCGACGTGATCGGGCGCGGTCCGCAGCGCCGCTTTCATCTTCTTGACGGCGACGGGGCGCGAAAAACCTGCGGCGCCATGCATCTGCGCGCGCCAAACGCTGGCCATTCCCCCTTCACCCGCAAGCCGGAGAATCTCGTATTTTCCTGCCACAAGACGCCCCGTCGCGGGGTTGCCGGGGTCGCTCATCGAGGCGCGAGTATAGCCCACCTGTCACCGTCTGTAGGCGGCGGTGGTACGCGCGATTTCTACCGGAAATGGCTAACAATCCAACTTTCGCCGTGTCTCAATGGGGCTACTGCGAGGAGATATAGATAATGGTCCAACGCACGCGAATCTGGGCCGGCGGTGCCGGCATGGTGATGGTGGCCCTGGCGGCTTGTTCGGGCGGCGGCGGCGGCACGGCCGGCGCGGTTGATGCCGGCGGACATGGCGGCACGGCGGGAACGAGCGGAACGGCGATCGGCGGCAACAACGGCACGGACGCCGGCACGGGCGGCACCGGCATGCCGGCAGCGACGACCGCGGACCTGCTACCGCCGAACGTGCGCGCGGCCAAGGTCAAGAACCTGCTGACGGGCTTGCCCCTGTCGGACGCGGAATTCAAATCCGTCATAGCCGATCCCGGCGCCCTGCCCGGTCTCATCAGCGCGTGGATCGAACTGCCCGAATGGCGCGGCCGGATGCTGACGTTCTTCACGCAGGCCTTCCAGCAAACGCAGACCGACATAAACGATTACGATGAACAACTGGGGCGGACCACGAATCCCTGGAACAACCAGGACAAAGTCCGCTTTCTCCGTTCGGCCGAGGAAAGTTTCGCGCTGACGGTTATGCAACTGGTGCAGGACAACGCCCCGTTCACCGAGGTGCTGACAACCGAGCGCTTCATGCTGAACCCGCCGCTGATGAGCTCGTACGCGTACATGGATGCGGTGCCACTGGACGACGACGCCAAGCCTGTCACCGCGTCGGCGTGGCTGTTCAGGAAATACCCTGCGCTGACATTCACGCGCACCACCAACCCCGACCCCGCGACGGGCGCGCCGCGACCGATCCCATTCGAAGATTCGATCAATCCGGCGTCACCGAACTTCATGACCTGGTACGAACCCAAGCCGTACATGGGGACGAACGCCAACTGCAAGGAGCCGTACGTAGCAAAAGGGATACAGGCGCTGCGCCACACAGCTGACTGGATCTACGGCGGGCGGCCCGGCTGCGGATCCACCAACAGCCAGTTCACGGACGCCGACTGGGACAGCTGGCGCATGGTCACCGTGCGCAAGCCCAAGAATGGCGAAGAGCGGTCGATCTTCTGGAACCTGCCGTCGCTGCGCGATCCGAAGACGACTGAACTGGTGCTGGCCACGCCGCGCGTCGGCTTCATGACCACGCCGGCATTCTTTGCCAACTGGCCGACCAATGTCAGCAATTCCTACCGCGTGACCACGAACCAGGCGCTGATCGTGGGTCTGGGCCGCAGCTTCGACGATCGGGGCACGACGGTGCAGCTCAGCGAAACCAGCGTCGACAACATGCACGTGCAGCCAGGGACGCCGTGTTTCGGCTGCCACCAAACGCTGGATCCGATGCGCGACTTCTTCAAACAAACCTATTCCCTGTCGTACTTCCAGCAGCTCGACACCAAAAACCCGATCCCGGCGGCGGGTACGTTCACCGTCGACGGCAGCGCGCCCGCCATGGGCAACGGCATCGCCGCTTTCGCCAAGGCGATGGCGCAACACCCGCGCTTTGCCGAGGCCTGGACACAGAAGCTGTGTCAGTTCGCGAACTCCACGTCGTGTGTCGACACCGATCCCGAGTTCAAGCGCGTCGCCGGTGTCTTCAGCGGCAACAAATTCAATTTCAAGTTGCTGCTGCGCGAGCTGTTCTCGTCGCCACTGGTTACCTTCGCCTCGCCCACGAAGACCTCCGACCAGAACGGCGTGACCATCAGCATCGCCC
>JANXXE010000136.1 GCA_025350815.1 Myxococcales bacterium
CTCCGGGGCCGCCCGCGTCGCCGGGGCTGCTGCGGGTTCGGGCTCGGCTGCGGGTGGCGGGGAAGCAACCGGCAAGGCCGCGCCGGGGATGAAGATATCCGGCCAGCGATCGTTGACCGTCTGGTAGGTCAGGCGGACAGCGCTTTCGGGCGGCGTGCCGATCTCCCACAGGTGAATCTCGTAGTCCGCGATGTCGTGATCGTGGCCCCGCTGCGTCGCGGCCCAAACCAGCCATTTGCCGTCGGCCGAAAACTTCGGAAAGTATTCATGCGAAATGCGGCCCGGCAGATCCATGAATTTCAAGGTGTCGTCCGCAGCCTTCGGATCGACGGGCTTGCCGTCGCGCATGGGCATGCGGAAAATCTCACTGCCGCCGTTGCCGGTCGGGTTTACCCAGTAGATGGACGAGCCATCGGGGGTCCAGTTGATCTGACAGCCGAGGCCCGTCTGCGTCCACGTCTTGGCAGCGATGTCCCAGATTCCGGTTTCGCGCTTCGAACCACGCAGCGTGATCGCGACGTACTTGCCGTCCGTCGACATCTGCGGCTGTTGCAGCAAGGCGCCCTCCAGCCCTGCCACGCCGGTGCTGTCCATGACCAGGACCTCTTGCGTCCCCGCGAGCTTGCGCCGGAAGATACGCGTGCCGCGCACGAAGATGATCTCGTCGTTGGCCAGCCAGTTGGCCCAACTGGCGTTGTCCACCACCTTGGTCGCGTCCTGCCCTTCGGGCGTGACGGTCCAGACGTCCCATTTGTTGTCGGTGTTGGAATCGCGTTCGTACACCCAGCCCTTCTTGCTGCGGGTGAACAGGATCTTGGTGCCGTCGGGGGAAAAGCGCGGGAACCAGTCGACTGTGTCGCCCTCGGTGATTGGCTTGGCGCCCGACCCGTCGGTGTTCATGACGTACAGGTCGTGATTGCCGCGCAGGGCGCTCGACCAGACGATCTTGCCCTTGGCCCGCGCGCCAATCGCCTCCTGGGCGGCCTTCGCGGCGGCATTGGCCCCCGCGCCCTCCGTGGTGGCGCAAGCAAGCCCGCCCGCGGCGGACGCCAGCAGGCACAGGGCGATCGGGAAACGGCGGGCAGGGGCTGTGACGTTCATCGCGAATCCTCCGTCATGGCTGAACTGATTCTTGTCGTATGCGGGCGAATCCTTCACGGACGCCCATCGGGCGGTACCCAAGCTCGCGGACCGCATCGGCGGGGTCAAGGTCCGCATCATTGATCATTCCGGCGATCATGTAATGCGTAAGGGGCGGGTTGGCCAGCGCGCGCGCCATCAGGGTCGCGGCTGTGCGGCAGATCCCTATTGGCATGTGAACAAACCTTTTCGAGCGTCCCTGCTGCGCCAGTATCAGACGCGCCAATTCGGTCAGGGAGATGCGTTCGCCGCCGCTGAAATTGTAGGTCCTGCCGTAGGCCTGCCGGTTCCCCGCGATGGCGGCCAAGCCATCGACCACGTCGCCGGCAAACACCGGGCGCTTGATCGCGGTTCCGGGCCCCACGAAGGGCACCACGGGAAAACGATTCACGAAGTCGGCGAACATCTGGAATTCCTGCCCGCCGTTCTGATCGTATACCAGCGTCGGCCGCACGATGGTGTGAGCCAGCGCGGCGTCGGCTTTTACAACTGTCTCGGCGGCCAATTTCGACGCCGCATAGGGCGTCAGACGGGGGTAGACCACCGACGCGGACGACACGTACACAAAATGTTCCACGCCCGCCGCCGCCGCCGCCGCCACCAGATTTTTCGTGCCCGCGCGGTTGACCCGGTCGAAGATCGCCGCGTCGGGGGACAGGATGACCGCCGCCAGGTGGAAAACTGTTCGAACCCCGGCGCAAGGCCCCGCCAGCGAAGGCTGATCCTCCAGTCTGCCTTCGCGAATGTCACACTTGACGTCGTCCAGACGTGCCCGCAAGGGATCGTTCGGCAGCACCAGCGCCCGCACGGTGTGGCCCCGGTCAACCAGGGCGCGGACCAGCCGGCTGCCCATGACACCCGCCGCCCCTGTCACAAGGACGGGGCTGCCTGTTGCTGCCGCGCCCCTGGTCACGGCGCCTTGCCCAGCACCAGGGGAAATGGCTTCCAGTCGCCAACGGCCAATTCGCGCGACGCGAATTCCCAGATCACGACACGCTTGCCGGCCAGACGATCCTCACCGGCCCCCAGTGCTTCGCTAAGCAACTTGCGGGTCGCAAAGGCCCCCGAATCATTCTGGGCGATCACATCGAGCTCGCGGCCCAGGGCCAGCGCCAGGTGCGGCCCGAGCCCGGCTGTCTCGCCCCAGCCCATCGGCGCCTGCGAGAAGATGTTGGCGAAGGAATCGCCCAGCAGCAACACGTCGGACTTGTCGTTTGGCTGCCAGGGCTGCCCCTGCTGGTCCTGCACCACGTTGACGGTAATCGTCGTCGGGGCGAACAGCGTCTGTCCTGCGGGCAGCTTCAGCATGTCCACGATGTCACCGACCCGCGACACGGTCGTCGCGACTTCCTTCCAGGCGGGCGGTGCGACCGGTTTCGGCAGGGGGATCTCGCGCTGAACGAAGGCGGCCAGCGCGCCGGCCACCTGCTGCATATAGCCGGGGTTCCAGTGCGTGTCCTGCGCCAGATACCGCGGCGGCGCGCCCGCCTGCAAGGTCGTCGGCACAGCATCGAATACGTGGACGCCCGCCGCGCGCATCTCATTCACGAAGCGCGCGTAGTCAAGATTCGTCGCCACCGGTATGGGTCGCGTCAAATCCACGCGACCGTGCAACATCGCGGGCTGCATCGTCGCCTTGTCGGGCACGGGAAACAGCACCAGCTCGATGCCGCGGTCGCGCAGGGTCGCGCGCATCGCCAGGATCGCCGGTCGTGGATCCTGATGCGGTGGTTCCTCCCCCTCGTCCAGGGCCGCCTTCCGCCGCCCCGCGTGCGCGGTCTCGTCGAGGAATCCCGGCCCGGCTACCGACATCACGCCCGGTTTATAGAACAGCCAGCCGTCCCGGCCGATGATCCCCTTGGCGTTGCCGAAGTGCCCGTACTGGGTGATTACCGTTTGAAACCGGGGCCGCACGAATTCACGCACGTAGGACGCCTCTTCCAGATCCTTCTCGTACTGCTTGATGGTTTCCTTCGTCGGCGCGCGCTTGAAGACGTCCAGCAGGACCGAATCCTCGCCCTGGACCTTCTCCGCGATCGCTTGCCCGACGGGCACGCCCACCACCAGCAGCAGGAACGCCCCTGTGACGGCGCCCGCCACGCCACGGCGGATTTCCGTGACGATGATCCCGCGTCGAAGGTTCTCGTCATGCGAGGGATCCGTCGGGCCCCCGTGTTGCACATGCGTTTCTTTTCCCGCCGCTTTCATGTGTCGCCTAGAACTGGAAGTACAGGAACGGGTTGGTCGTCTGGGTCCACATGACCAGGACCGACAGGGCCAAAAGGGCAAAGCCGCCGACCGCCCGCATAGGCGTCATCCGTGCGGTGAACTGCCAGGTATTCGGCGCCGCGAACACGATTAGCGCGGCCAGCCCGAACAGCGATACGTGATACTGCGTGTAAAGGACACCCGCGATGGCGTCGGCCGAGAAGGTCGGGTGGCTGGCGCCAAACAGCGACTTGAAGAAGACCATGGCCTGCGGCAGCGTCTTGGCCCGGAAGAAGACCCAGGACAGGCAAACGACCAGGAACGTTATCGCGACGCGCGCACCACCCGGCAGCCGGCGGTACAGGCTGTCTTTGCCCTGCGCGCGCTCGAACGCCAGCATCGTGCCGTGAATCGCGCCCCAGATGACGAAGTTCCAACTGGCGCCGTGCCACAGACCGCCCAGCAGCATGACGGCCATCAGATTGACGTATGTCCGACGGGGGCCCTTTCGGTTACCGCCCAGGGGCAAATACAAGTAATCGCGCAGCCACGTCGACAGGCTGATGTGCCAGCGTCGCCAGAATTCCGTGATGCTTTGGGCCTTGTAGGGCGAATCGAAATTCTGGATCAGCACGAAGCCCAGCATCAACGCCAGGCCCAGAGCCATGTCGGAATAGCCCGAGAAGTCGAAGTAGATCTGGAAGGCGTAGCCGAACAGGCCGAACCAGGCGTCGTGGGCGTGCAGGGGGCCGGCGGCGAACGCTGTGTCGGCGATGTGGCCCATCGGGTTGGCCAGCAGGATCTTCTTGCCCATGCCGAAGGCGAAGAAAGCGACCCCGCGCGCGAACTTGTCCAGCGTGTGCTGCCGCGTGCGCATCTGTTCTTCCATCGCGGCGTACCGGATGATGGGGCCGGCGACCAGATCGGGGAAGAACGCCTCGAAGCACATATAGTCGGTGAAGCGGCGCATGGGGCGCGCCTCGCCGCGGTACACGTCGATGACATAGCTCATCGCCTTGAAGGTGTAGAACGAGATCCCGGCCGGCAGTACCAGGTGCAGCACCGGAACCAGCGTGTCCCCCAGGCCGAACAGGGACGCCATGGCGTTGACGTTCTCGGCCAGGAAGCCGGTGTATTTGAACGCCGACAGCAGGCCCAGGTTGACGACGATCGACACCGTCAACACGACGCGCATCGCGTGGGTACGGGGTACATCCGGGCCCAGCACGGGGGGTAACCCCTGCGCGTCGTTGGGCACGCCCGCCAGTCGCAGGAGGGCCAGTCCACACAGGTAGTCCACGCTGCAACCAAAGAACATGATCACGGCCCAGATGGGGTTCGCCCAGCCGTAGAACACGTAGCTGGCGACGGCAATCAGCGCCGTCCGCGCCCGGAACGGCGCGACGTAGTACAACGCCAGCACCAGCGGCAAGAAGTAGAACAGAAAGATGTGGCTGGTGAAGACCATGAAGCCAGTCCCTGGACGTCTGCGTGGGCCGCAACGCACACGGGGTGCCCGATCAGCACCCCCCATACGCCAGCGAAACTACCCTATCAGTTGGTCCAGGGAAACCAGCCTTTGTCTTTCATGATCATGATGGCGCGATCGGCCCACGTCTTGTGTCCGGCATAGTCGAAATGGTGGTCGTCCTGCTGCCCCGTCCCCGCGGCTGAAACCAGCGCGAAATTGGTCACCATCGACGGCAGCTTGGTGTACTGGGGCATGATCACCTTCGCGAAGGGACTGCCAACGGCAATCAGGGGGTCGGAGGCCTCGACCTCGTGGTCGCACTGGAGGATCGGCACGTTCGGCGCATTCAGATCCACCCGCAAATCGGACAGGATCTTCGCCATGCGGGTCCCGAAGGTGGGCCACGCCGCCTCAGGCTGGTGTCGGTCGGTCACCCCCAGCATGACGAACACCCCGCCCAGGGTGGTCTTGCTCAGCAGGGGCTTGGCCTTGTTCATCAGGGCCGAATATAGGGGCCCGCCCTTCCCCCAGTTGGTCGTGTCAAGAACGCCCACGGCTCGGGCCACCGAAATGAAGTGATAGTCGGGTCCAGCGATGGCGGCGGCTGCCTTGAGCAGCGCCAATCCGGGTCCCGCGCCGCCTGCGTTCCCCGTGGGATCGGGCGCCGTTCGCTCGACGGCCGCGGTGAACTTGGTGCCGTCGAAGCTCCATAGGTGTGCCTGCGGCGTGGTGAAATAGGATTTGAGGTTGGCCGGTCCGGTCGCCTGGCCAACCATGTTCGAGTGGCCGAAGTGAATGAAGACGATCGCCTTTTCCTTCGGCACCGTCATGCCGTTGATGTCGATCGTGATTCCGGAAAGCACAGGGGCACCGCCCGCGCCGCCCGCGCCCGCCGCGCCGCCCGCGCCGCCCGTACCGCGTGTGTCCGCCCCAATGCCTGCGTCCGCAGAGCCCGCGCTGCCGGCTGTACCAGTTGCGCCGGCCGTCCCGGTGGTGCCCGCAGTACCCGTCGAGCCCGCGGTGCCCGTCGAGCCCGCAGTACCCGTCGAGCCCGCAGTGCCCGTCGAGCCCGCAGTGCCCGTGCCCGCCGCGCCACCCTTGCCGGCGGTGCCACCCGTGTCGCCACCGCTGCCCGCGGATCCATTGTCGGTACCAGCTGGCGTCCCCGCGTGATCAGCAACGCCACCGCACGCCCCGCCCAATATCAGGGCCGCTGCCACCGTCGAGGACAGGGCCAGGTGCCAGTGATTCGTGTTGTGCGGGGTTCGGGTCATGATGATACCTCCTCGGTGTCAGTCGAATTGGGTGTTCCGTTCAGAAAGGGGAAAGGGCGATGCCCAGGGCCACGGTCCACGCGCCCACGCTCCACGGCGAGCGCGGCCTGCCTTCGGTGGTCTGCGATATGCCGTCGTTCTGGTAAGGCATCGAGGCTCCGAGTAGCACCGCCACCCAGGCCGTGGACCACTCCAGTGAAAACGATGGCGTGATGCTGAGAAGCGGCGTTCTAAGCACAGTGCTTTTGTCCCAGTCGTGTCCGGTGTATCCGCTGACCGCCACGCCCACGGCCGGTACCAGCGGCCCCAAAAAATATCCCGAGTAAGCGTAAAGGCTGCCCGTCGAGGCGCGGTGATTGCCCACGTCGTTGATGCCGCCGCGGTAGGCGGCGTTGGCGCCGATGACCACCAGGCCCCAGATCTGATCGAGGGTGTGGTCCACCATCAGGGAACCCGTGACCTTGCCGAATCCCGTTTGCTGGCCGGGCTTGAGGTCGATGGTCTGGTACTTGGCGTTGTTGATGCCGGTTGGCAGGACCAGGCTGCCCGTTACGCTGGTCGCGCGAATGGGTCCCAGACGTCGCGTCAGCATCAGCGACATATCCCCAATACCCGAGTTCGAAATGTCCGTGCCGAGACCGAAGAAGTTCGGCAGATCCTTGTAG
>JANXXE010000152.1 GCA_025350815.1 Myxococcales bacterium
CGCGCGCCGAGGTGCCGATGTCCTTTATCATCGCGCCTGCCTTGCCGACGACGATGCCCTTCTGGCTGTCGCGCTCCACGATTATGGTCGCATCGATGACCACGTCGCCCTTGGGCCGCTCCTCCCAGGATTCGATGACGACCGCGGTCGAATACGGCAGCTCCTGATAAAGCCGCACGAAGATCTGCTCGCGGATGAGCTCGCTGGCCAAGAAGCGCTCGGTGCGGTCTGTGAGCATGTCAGGGCCGTAAAGAGGCGCCGCTTCGGGCAGCAAGCGCAGAAGCTCGCGCACGACCCTGTCGACGTTCGTGCCCTTTTGGGCCGAGATCGGGACAAGCGCCGCGAATGAGGCGCGCGTCTCCCACGCCTCAAGAATGGGCAGCAGAGCCGCCTTGTCCTTGACGGTGTCCACCTTGTTGATGGCCAGCACCACGGGCTTCTTCGATTCGCCACAGACATCCAAAATGCGTCGTTCGGCGGGCGGCAGGGACGACGCACCGGCGGGCAGACCGCGGGCCGGCGCGCGCGACGGGGCCTCGACGACCAGCAGCACGGCGTCGACCTCTTCGATGGCGCCCAGGGCCTCGCCCACCATGTAACGGTTCAGTTCGGATCCACCGGCGTGCACCCCCGGCGTATCGACGAAGACGATCTGACTTTGCGGGCCGTCCGGGGCGGCGCCTGCGACCGCGGGCCCGTTCCAGACGCCCAGGATGCGGTTGCGCGTGGTCTGCGGCTTGTCACTGACGATAGCCAGCTTCTCGCCGACGATGCGGTTGAGCAGCGTGGATTTTCCGACATTCGGTCGGCCAAGGATGGCGACGGTGCCGGCGTTGGTGCCAGTGGACATGTGGCGCCTTCTATACCACCAAGGACGCTTGACGGCGCTGCAAGCAGACGGTATCCCCGGCGGGATGATCCGCAGCATCGTTGCCTGGGCGCTGGCGGGCGCCGTCTGGCTCGGGGCGGCATGGGCCGGCGCGGGCGGGCTGCAGGCGGTGCCGGACGGGCCCGGGCGACTGGCTATCAGGCGCGATCAGGACCTGCTGGCCATCGTGGACATCAAGACGCCGCCCGCCGCGCGCGGGACGCCCAGCGTGCGCGAGGTGGTGGTGTCGGGGCATCCGGTCATCGAGTTGCGCGTTCCCGTCGCCGGGGGCAAGCAGCAAGAGGTGTGGCTGGGACAGGCCGGATCGGGACGCGCGACGCCCATCTGGACGGGTCTCGCCGGACCGCGAAATGCCGACGACGAGGCACGCATCGACGTGACCGCCGCGGCCGACGGCATCGAGGAATACCAGACCGCCGCGCGCCTGGCCGGCTGCGGCGGTCGCCCCATCCCTCTGTTTCGGCGCATTTGGAACTTCGCCACGCGCCACTTCGAGGCGGCGCCCCCCTTGCCCCGCCCGCCCGAAGGCCCCGCGGTGCAGGTTCATCGGGCTGGCGCCGATATGCCGGCGGGCATCCCGAGGGGTGATTTTCATTGGACGGGCGCCTCCAGCACAGTGGCGGCGTCGGGCGACGCGCGCGCGCTGACCGCGCCTTTGGAACTGGACGACGGTGATCCGCAGACGGTGTGGAAGGAGGGCGTGGCGGGCGACGGGCGCGGCGAGCAGCTGACGGCGCGGGCCGGGACATCCCATCTGGTGACGGGCCTGCGAGTCCTGCCGGGCGACACCTCCAGTAAGGCGGCGTTCCGCGCCAGCAACCGCCCGCGGCACCTGACGGTGACGCTGGGAGCGGCCCGCCCCCTGGAGATCGAATTGGTCGACGACACCGACGGCGGCGTTGCCCGGTACCGCCAGCCCTTCTGGATCGCAGTGTCGCCGGCCGTGCCGGCCGCGTGCGTGTCCGTTACCGTGCGCGACGTGACGCCGGGAACCGGCGCGCGCGGAAGCAATGTCACCGCGGTGGGTGATATCGCCGTCTTCACCGAGATCGACCGACAGGACGGCCTACCCCAGCTGATTGCCCAGGTGGCCGGCGCGGCGTCATGCGAGGCAATGGTTCCGGTGCTGGCCGGTATGGGGCGACCCGCGGTCGAGCCCGTGGCCGCGGCTTTGGCGGCGACGCGCGGCCCGGGACGTGAGTGCTTGTTGCAGGCCCTGGAACGCCTGGTCGCCCTCCCCGCTGCGGACGATGGCAGCGCGGCGACGGCGATCAACAGCGGCCTACTGGCGGCGATCCCGGGGGCAAGTCGAACGGAGGAAAAGGCAGTCGCGGTGATCCTGGGGCACCTGTCAGCACCGCCCATCGACGAGCTGGGGGCCCTGATCGCGAATCCGACCGCCCCTGACAGCGACAGGACGCGGGCGGCGCGGTTGCTGGCGACGCTGGCAGCGCCTGTCGCACGGGCGGCCTTGGTGGCTGCCGCCGGTGCCGGCCCGTCGCCGGTCCGCGTGACGGTACGAGAACAATTGTGCGCAACGAAAGGTCCTGGTGCCGACACACTGCTGGCCGCGCTTGCGCGCACGCCGGCAGATGCCACGGGCCGCCGAGCGGATCTGATTCTGTGTCTGGGCAGCGTGGCGCCGCGAGATACCACCGAAGGGGCAGCTGTGCGCGGCAGCCTGGGTCGGGCATTGGGCGCTGACAACCCCTTCGAGGTGCGGGCGCGGTCCATCGAGGCGCTGGGGCAGCTGCACGATCCGGCCACCGTCGACGAATTGGCACGCGTGCTGCGCCAGGGGGACGACGCCGTGCTGCGCTTCTTCGCGGCGCGTGAGCTGTCCGGGGCACCCGGCTCGGCGGCGGCGGGCGCCCTGCGGGCCGCGATCAGTGACGCCGATCCGCGGGTGCGCGAAACGGCCAGCCTGGGTCTCGGCCGCCAGGGCGACAAGGGCGCCGCCGACATCCTCATTGCGGGCGCCAAACAGGAACCTTGGCCCTTCGTGAGGCGGGCGGAAATCGTCGCGCTTGGCCAGTTGTGCGGCGAGCCGGCCACGGATCTCATGGTGCGTGCCAACGAGCGCGACACGGACGACGTCCGACGAGCGGCGCTGGCGGGTCTGGTGCAGTGCCGCGACCGACGAGCGGCGGCCAGTCTTCTGCGCGTGCTAGGCCGGCGGGCCGAAGCGGCCAGTCTGCGAGAACTGGCGGCGCGCTTGCTGGGGCGCCTCAGGGATCCCGCAACGGCCGCCGAGATGGCCGCAATCGTGCAACGCCTGCTGGTCGAATCGCAGCCGGATCTTGCATTGGAGGGCGTCACCATCACCACCACCCGCGCCCTGGCCGCCCTCGGCGGACGGCAGGCTGTGCAAACGGCACGCGCCGTACTGAACGATCCGCGCCCGTCGCTCAAACGCGGGGCGATCGATGCCCTCGGCCTGATGTGTGACGACCAAGATGCCGCGACGATTCTTCGCGATGTCGGCGCGGGTTCTGACCCGGGGCTTGCTGACACCGCGGCCGCGGCCCTGCGGCATTGCGCGAAAGGACGATGAATATGAACGCCCTGCCCCCCGACGCACAATCGGGGGATCTGATTGCCCGCTGCCTGCTGCCGGGATATTCGGTGCGCGTCGTCATCGCCACGACCACGGACGTGGCGCGCGAGGCCGCCCGTCGTCATGAAGCGCGGGGCGGTGTTGCCGCCGCCATGGGCCGCGCAGCAACGGCCGGCTTGATGCTGGCCACCCTGACCAAGGGCGATGAACGCGTCACCTTGCAACTGCTGGGCACAGGACCGCTTGAGTCAATCAACGTCGACGCTGCGGCCACGGGTGGCGTTCGGGTGTATGTGAAGAACCCGGCGATTGCCCTGCCGACCGTGCCAGGGCAGCGCGTGGTCGTGGGCCAGGCGTTGGGACGCACCGGCGTCGTCAACGTCATCCGGGATCTGTCACTCAAAGAGCGCTTCGGCGGACGCACGGACTTTGTCGACGGCGAAATAGACACCGACGTCGAGCATTACCTGACCCACAGCGAACAGATTGACAGCGTTCTTTCCTGCGAAACCGTTCTTGGCCCCGAACTCGGTATCGCGGCCTCGGCGGGCATCCTGCTGCAAACCCTGCCAGGCAGCCCGGGCGGGGACCTTCTGAAAACGGCACGAGCGAACGTCCGGGCGGGTGCCCTCGACCGGGCCCTGCGCCACCGCCAATCCGCACCGACCGTCGCTGAGATCGCACGCGCCGTACTCGGGGAGGCCGCCACCGATCTGATGATCCTGGACGTCCGCCCGGTGGTGTTCTTCTGCCCCTGCTCGCGGCAACGGGCGGCATCGTCCGTGGCGTTGCTGGGCAGTCACGAAATAGAAACGATGATCGACGAAGGGAAGGACACGACCGTCACCTGCCACTTCTGCCGCGAAACCTATGTGTTCGCCGCGGCGAATCTGGAAGCCATCCGCGTGCACAGCGAACGCACCGGCACCCCGCCCGACTGACGTTAACGGGGAAGGCCGGCGAGCGCGTCCTTGAGCGCCGCGCTTGCCGGTTCAGATTCGAGGCCGCGTTCGAACATGTTGCGCGCCTTGGGCAACTCGTTCGCGGCGAGGTGCAGGCGACCGAGAGCCAGATAGACCTCGGCCTTGGTGACGCCCGCCGCCTTTTCATCGAAGGTTTGCAACAGAAGCGAGCGGTAGAAACGCCGCGCCTTTTCGGGATCGTTCTGCCTGACCGCCAGACGCCCGAGGGCCGCGAGAATCGCAGGCTGACTGGGATCGACCTGGTAGGCCGCCGCAAAGCGTTCCGCGGCTGTCTGCCAATCGGAACGCCGTTCGGCCAACATGCCCAACTTTCGTTGCAGGCGCGCGAGGCTCTTCGGCTCCTTGGCGCGCGCAGCCCGTTGGGCCAGCGGTGTCAGGATGGGTTCGACCTCGTCGACGCGCCCGGCCGCCAGCAAGGCATCGGCCAGCTCCTCCTGCAGATCACCGTCCCCGGGCAGAAGATTGGCCAGTTCGGTGAGCGACGGTACGGCAAGGGCGGGCAAGCCCAGCGGCCCGCTGTACAGCGACGCAATCTCGCGCAACAACACGCGCCGCTCGCCTTCGCTGGCGGCGATATGGTGATGAAGCTCAAGCAACTGGACGAGCTGCCCGTTGTTACCCAACTTGCGCGCCAGACCCTGCAAGGCCACGAGCGAATCTTTGTGGCCACTGTCGGCTTCGAGCGCCGCCAGGTAACGCGCCTGGATCTCTTCGGTCGTTGCGCCCGACGCCGCGAGGGCCTTTCCTGCGCGGTGGTGCACATCCGCCTGTTCGCGCCCGGGCTTCGCCAGGCCGGCTGCCTGTTCCAGCACGGAGGCCGCCCGCGCCCAGTCACCCGTCCGTTCGGCCAGGCCCGCCAGCGCCAGCAACGCCGGAATGTGTCCGGGGTTTCGCGCCAGGATGCCGTCGATGACCTCCTTGGCGTGATCGTCGGCCCCAAGCCGCGCCCCCCAGATTTCCGCCACCGCCAAGCGACACGCGATCTCGGCGGTGGGGTTTGAACGCGCCTCCATGCCGCCGCGTTTCTCCAGCACGTCGACCAGCTCGTGCCAGCGCTCGCCACGGGCCAGCAAGCGCTCGATCTCGCCGAAGGCCGCCCGGTTGCCGGGTTCCAGTTCGAGCACCTGATTCAGATAGTTGATCGCCCGATCCGGATCCCGCTGCCGCTCAGAAGCGTTGCGCGCCAGCCTGAACAGGATGGTCACCCGATCGACCCCGCCGCTTGCGGCCAGTTGTCCCAGCAGCAAGTCCTCAAGCGCGGCAAAGTCACCCCGCGCCTCTTCGATGGCCGAAAGGGCGGCGACGGCCACGCGATCGTTGGGTGACAGGTCCAGGACCTCCCGATACGCCAGGGCCGCACCGTTGCGATCCGCAAGGGCGGTCGCGCGGATCTGTCCGATGCGCAGGTACAACGCCGCCCTTCGCGCATTTTCGTCTGTGAAGCGGGCCTGATCTTCCAGGACGCCGACCAGATCCTCCATCCGACCCTCACCGTCGAGCAGACGGGCCAGTTCGGTCAGGGCCCCCAGGTTGCCCTCGTCGGCCTGGCGGACGGCTTGCCAAGCCCCGATCGCCGCGTCGACCTCGCCGCGCTGTTCGTGCAGACGCGCAGCCTCACCGTAAAAAGCCCGCCGCCTCTCGGGATCCATCTCTAGTCCCCCTCGTCGCTCCAACATCTGGACCAGACGAGGTACGTCGGCCCTGCGGCGATACACGGCCTCAAGCGCGGGCAGCGCCGTGGGATTCTCCGGATCGACCTCAAGGGCCTTGCCGTACAGACGTTCGGCAGCCGCGTCGCTCGTGGCGCTGGTCTCCCCGGCCTCGTGCAGGCGGGCCGCGCGCAGTGCGATGTCACGCGCCGTCTGCCCTTCGGTTCGCGGCAACACGGCTTCCAGCCAGCCGGCCGCCTCGGACGTCAACCCCTCGGCGCGGGCAAGGCGCTCGATATTGTCCGCACTCACCTCCGACGTCGGATCCTCCTTCAGTGCGCGTCCGAGGGCCTCCAGCGCGCGTCCCGGCTCGCGCAGGCGCTCCTCGTAAGTTTCGGCGATCCTTCGCAGCCACAGCGCGCGCTCGGACGGCTCATCCTCGATGGTGAGGCGTTCTTCGTAAAGGCGAGTGAGCTCGGCAAAGTCCTCACGGGCCTCCGCCAGCGGTTCCAATATGCCAAGCACGGTGCTGCGCAACGCGGGTCGCGTGACCAGCTCGCGCAGCGCCATCAGGGCACCGATATGACCGGGGACGCGATCCAGGGCCGAACGGTACGAATCGACCGCGCCCTGCGAATCATCGAGGTGCCCCAGGCGCAGCTCGCCCAGCGAGCTGAGGAACTCGGCTTGCGCCCCCGGATCCTCGGTCATGTCGGCCTCGCGGCTCAGCACAACTTCAAGCTCGGTCCACCGTTCGAGCCGGCGCAGCAAGAACTCGAGACGACCCAGCGCCCGCCCCTCTTCGCCGGGTACGTCGAGCACCTCGCGCAGAAAATCCACCGCCCGCGCCAGATTCCCGAGGGGCGATTCGTGGATCTCCGCCAGCCGCCACGCCAGGGCCCGGCGCAGTTCAGAATCGGTCGTGACCTCAAGACGATCTTCATACACGCGCGCGAGCCGAGAGAAATCCCCCGCGCCCGTCGCCAAGCGTTCAAGCGCCTGTCGCGGCGCCGGGTCGGAGGGATCCTCGCCAAAGGCTGCGGTCCACGTGGCAAACGCCGCGGTGGAATCTCGCAGTTCAAACTCCTGGATGCGCGCGATTTCGGCCAGCACCTCCAGCCGGCTGCCGACCGCGTCCTCGGAATCCAGACGCAGTCCCAGTATCTCGACAAGGGGCGCCCATTCCGCTTGCCCGCGCAGCGCCGGTTCAAGAGCCGCGATCGCCGGAAGGCGATACTCCTCGCTACGCGCCAGGGTCAGCAAGGCCTCGCGCGCCCCCGGATGTCGCGGCGTCCGGGCTAGGATTTCGCGGTAGCGGGCCACGGCGGCCATACCGTCTGCAAGCTCTGCGTCCACGAGACGTGCCGCCCGGTAGGCCAGGGCGTCCTTTGCGGGGGCGTCGGACGCAGCGCCGGCACGCAAGTCCAGGACTTCCAGCAACTCCGCGTGCTGGTTTTCGCGGCTGAAGATGCCGTCCAGAACATCCAGCGCCTCCGCATCGTTGGGGCGAATCTCCAGCACGGCGCGCATCTGACCAACCGCCTCCGATGGCTCGCCGAGCTTGTCGTCGAACAGCCGTGCGGCCGCAAAGCGCAGGACTCTCAAAACGGCCGCGTCGGCCGCCCGCTCGATCTGGCGTTGGTAGACGTCCGACAGGCTTCGCCACGCGCCCGCCGCCGTGTACAGACGCGCCAGCGCGTCCAGCGCCTCGTCGTCAGTGTCGTCAATCTCCGTGACGGCGCGCCAGGCGGCAATGGCCTTGTCACGGTGGCGCAGGGTCTCGTCGTACAGCAGGGCAAGCCGTTTCGTCAGCGTCTTGCGTGCGGCCGTCTCGCTGGTGATCTCGATGTGCCGCTCAAGCGTGTCGGCCAGTTCATCCATCCGCCCCGCCGCCGCCAGCAAGCGCTCTAGCGCGACAAAGGCGTCCGTATCATCGAGCCGCGCCGACAGGGCCGCACGCCACGCTTCGATCGCGCGACCGGGTGCCCCCAATCGCTGTTCCTGCAGCGTGGCCACCACGCCCCACAACGCTGCCCGGCGGTCCGGATCGTCCGCCCGCTCGGCCCCGCTTTCGACGATCGCGGCCAGGCGGTGGAACAGCTTGGCCTCCATGGCCAGCCTCTCCAGGGCGGCCAGAGCTTCGCCCGAAGCAACATCTTGAAGCCAGGCCCGGCCGAGTGCCTCCAAAGCGCGCTCAGGTTGCCCCAATCGCGTCTCTAGATCGGCTATCTCGTGCAGGCGGGCGCTTCGCATCGCCGGATCGTCGAGCCCCTCAAGGGTTACCTCAAGAACGTCTGCCAACTTCCGCCGCGCGTCGGTCTTCCGAAAGTGCGGCTCCAGGATCTCCGCCGCGCGCATCCGCTGCTCGGCGTTCCCCAGCATCCGCTGCAGCGCCGCCAGCGCCGCGTCATGGGTGGGCGTGCGCGCCAAAATCTCGCCATATCGTTCGAGCGCCGCCTCGACGTAGCCCAGGTTCTCTTCCTCGATTTCGGCCAGATTGAAACTGATGGCGTCCTGCGCGCGGGGATCCGTCTCGCGTTCAAGCATCCACAGGCGATGATCGCGAAGATCGCTCCACCGGCTTTCCAGACGCAGCAATCGATCCAGATCGATCTTGGCCACGGGGTCGCGCGGGTCGATGTCGAGGATCGCCCGCAGGGTGGCGATGGCCCGCTCACGATCGGCCAGGCGGCCTTCACTGACCTCGGCGCTGCGGTGCAGGTACGCCGTCCGCGCGGCCGGGGCGTGTGCGGCCGAAGCCTGCTCGTCGAGAAGCTCGCGCAGTTCGCCCCAGGCTTCCCAGCGCTCCAGGGCGGCCTCGAACACGGCTGACGCCCGCGCGTCGCCGGGGTCGGCGTCGAGAAGTCGGCGGTAATGCCTGCGCGCGCCGTCCCTGTCACCGATCTGTGCGTCCGCGATCAGGGCCGCCAGTCTCACCAGGTCCAGGACCTCGCTGCTGGTGCCGGGGTCGTCCTCGAGCCGTTCATCGATCAGCCGGAACACGTCCTTCCAGCGGCCCAGCTTCGGCGCCAGCCGCTGCAACTGTTCCTGGGCCCCCCGATCGGTGGGGATCTCCTGAAAGACCTTGCCGTACCAAACAAAGGCAGCTTCGAGATCCTCGATCTGCTCCTCGTAGATGCGCGCGATCCGCTGCGTCAGGGCCAGTCGCCGGGCGGGCTCGTCCGTTTGCCGCAGGCGCAGCTCGTCGATGGCCACCAGGTTGGTCCAGGCGTTGGCACGCACGTAGATTGATTCGAGAAGATCGGCTGCGCCCACTTGTGCCTCGGGGTCGGCCAGCAACTGTTCGAGCATGGCGACTGCGCCTTGGTGCTGGGGATCCCCCGACAAGGCACCTGCCAGATGCTCGGTGGCGCGCACCGCGTGCCCCAGGTGATTCGCCTCGATCTGCGCCAGCCGAAAGTGGGTGGCCCCGGCGGCCCGCTCGTCTCCTCCTTGCGCCAGATCCCGTTCAAGCAAGGCGACCAGTTCCGACCACTTCCGCCCTTGCTCATAAAGACCATCGAGCGCCGACAGGGCAGTCGGATCCCCCGGCCGCAGCGCCCAGACCCGCTCGTGGGCGGCAATGGCCTCGTCCGGGCGCGCAAGCTTCAGGGCAAGTTCGCCCAACTGGGCCCGCAGGGGCGCCTCCACGGTCGCGTTGCCCGAGAAGATCTCGGCCCGCTGGAAGATCACGTCGTACAGGTCTGCCAGATCGCCGGTCTGGCGGTACAACCCCTCCAGCGACGACAAAGCCTCGACGTCCGTGGGCGCCCGCTCAAGAACCTTGCGGAAATACGCCACCGCGACCGCGACATTCCCCGCGCGTTGCGCGTGCTCGGCCACGACACGGGCCATGCGGATCTTGACCCCCTCGTCCAGCGCGTCGGGCTCGGAGGAACGATAAAGCGCCACCATATCGTCGGTGCGTGCCGCGCCGAGAGACACTGACAGGCGCTCATAGGAATCCAACAGGTCGGGTAGCTGCCGCTCGCTCAGGCCGTCGCGTATCGCCGCCCCGTACGAAACCAGGGCCGCGTTCTTGTCCTGCAGGCGGATCTCCTGAAGTTCCGCCAGACGAATGCGGTGGCCCATGCGCGTCTGGGCGTCCTCGTCGACCTCGATATAGATTTCAAGCACGCGCGCCAGCCGCTGCCAGTCAGCCGCGCCCTGGTGAACGGGTTCAAGGACCTGGGCCGCCGCCAGTCGCAGGGCGGGCGTGTCATGTGTCAAGAAGGCCTCGATCCGCGCCAGGGCATCGGCGTCGCCCGGACGGGCAAGGAGAACTTCGCGCCAGCGTTCCAGGGCATCCACCGGCCGGCCGAGCGCCCCGTGCAGCAGGTCAGCCACCCGGCGCAAAACGTCCACCCGCGCATCCGGCGTCGGCGCCAGCAGCAACTGCCGCTCAAGGATATCCAGGCGCTCGCCCGGGGCGCCCTTCGCCTCGTATAGCCGCGCCAGCGCCTCCAGCGCCGGGCCGTTGTCGGCGGATTCGTCGATGATGGCCAGGATGGTCGAAATCGCCTGATCGAAATCCTTCAGATCGCGCTCAAGCACGGCCGCGATCTGAAAGCGAAGCTCCACGCGCGCCTCGACGGTGCGGGCCAGCTCCACACGGCGGGTCAGGATCTCGAGACGCTCGCGCTGCTGGCCTGTCGTTTGGTAAATGCGCTCCAGTTGGCCGAGCGCCGCCAGATTCTCGGGGTCGCCATCAAGCAGCGCCCGGTACGTCGCCACCGCTGCGACAAGATCACGCTGGGACGACTCCTCGATGTCGGCAACGCGCAACAGCAGGTCAGAACGTGCGGCGACGTCGGCCGCCCAATCCACACGCACACGCAAGATTTCCGCCACGCCACGAAAATCACCTGCCTGCGTGAACAGTTGCTCCAGGGCATCCGCCGCGGGACGCGCGGTCTCCGCATGGGCGGGGTCGAGGTCGAGAATGCGCCGCCACACCCGGATGCCCGCCGGGCGATCACTCAGGCGCCCGAGTTGCAGCCCCGCGGCCCGTCCCAGCAAGTCCGCCGCACCGGCCAGATTCGCCGGATCGCATTTGCCGGCAAGTTCTTCGTACAACGCCGCCAGTTCGCCGAAGCGTCCAAGCGCCGTGGCCAACCGTTCGAATTCCGCGAGGGCGCGGGTCGAGCCAGGTTCCGACTGCAGGACCTGTCGCCAGGCAGTCAATGCGGCGGCGGGCGCGGCGAGGCGCTGCTCCTCGATCTCCGCAATGCGCGTCGCAATTTCAATGGCCGGCCGAGATTCCTTCTGCGCTTCGAGAACAGCCACGAGGCGGGCCCAGTCGCCCGCCTGCTCGTACAAGGGTTCAAGCAGCGACGCCGCCCGCTGTCGGTAGTCGGGCAACAACAGCGCCGCCTCGAGCAAGCGACGCGCGCCTGCGTGCTGCGGATGGCCGCCCAGGATCTCCTCCAGAAGATCCAGCGCACCGCCCACATCCTTCAAATGCGCGAAAACAACCTCCGCGCGCCGAAAGCGAAGTTCCGTGATGTCCGACGGGGCGGCAAATCCCGCCTCGCGCGCCAATACCTCGGCCAGGTCGCGCCAGCGTTCCGTCGCCTCATAAAGGCGCGCCAACCCGCGAAGGGCCTTGATGTCGGTTGGGTCCAGTTCCGTCAGCGCCCGCAAGGTGGCGATCGCATGATCCCGATCATCCAGCAGCGCCTCGTCGATCTCGGCGATCTGGGTCAACAGGGCGACCCGTTCCTTCAACTCCGGCAGGTGCGGCTGCCGCGACTCGAGCAGGGCGCGCAATTCGGCCCACCGCTCGGCGTCCCGGAAGATCCGCGTTAGCGCCCGGTGCGCGGCAAAATTCAACGGATCGAGGGACAGGATCTCGCGGTAAACAACGACGGCGTCCGCCCCGCGCCCCGGACGGCGCTCCTCGATTTCCGCGACGTGCGCCAGCAACTCGCGGCGCAGCCCCGTCTCGTCGGTGCGCGCCAGGACCCGGCGCAAGGTCTCCAGGAATTCCCCCAGCAGGTCAGCGGAATCCGAGGCCATCTGCAACAGACGCGCCCGGACGGCGGAATCGCGTGGCTCGACCTCGAAGGCCCGCAGCGCCGCGCGAAAGGCCGCAACGCCGTCGGCCAAGGGCCCGGCGTACAGATCGGTCAACAGCTCAAGATGGGCCAGGCGCTCGGACGGCGACGCATCGGACCCAATCAGCGTTTCGAGCGCGCCCGCCCACTTCGCGTAACTTTCTGTCAGCTCGTAGTAGGGCGCCAGTCGCGCCGCCGCAGCGACGACTTCGACAGTCGACACAAGACCCGCCCCCAGCAGGCGCTCAAGCCCCGCGACAGCCTCGGCCGAGATGGCGTCCACGTCGAGTGCCTGTATGTACGACCGATACGCAGCAGCAGCAGCCTTGAGTTCGGTCTCTTCCAGACGCGCCCGCCACAGCGTCAGGCCCGCGTGCTCGTCGTCGAGGCCGAGCGCCACCTGTCGATTCAATGCCGCCACCACCCCGGGCCAGTCCCGCAGCGATTCGGCAAGCCGGGTCACGCCGCGCAGGGCCCGGACGTTGTTCGGGTCCACTTCGTCGACCAGGCGCAACGTGTCCGCCGCGGCGGCAAGGTTCTGAAGTTTCTCCTCCTCGACCCAGGCGACGCGAAACAAGGTTTCGATCCTGACCGGAACATCCTGAATGCGGGCCTGCCGCGCGCGCAGCAGGGCCGCAAGCTCGTTCCAGCTGCCCTCATGCGTGAACAGCTGTTCCAGGGCCGACTCGGCCTCGTCATCGCCCGGCGCCAACGCCACCAACTGGCCGGCAAACAAGCGCACGTCTGCCGGACTTCCCAGGCGCGACAGGGCAATCCGCAAAGCCCGGCGCACCAGATCAAGACGTTCCTCCCGGGGAATGTCGCGCGCCAGCCGGCGCGTGAACAGGGCAGCCAGCGCCGACCACTCGTCGGCATCCTCGCCAAGTCGGACCAGATCGGCAAACACCGTCGGATCCGTCGGATCGACCTCGTACGCGCGCGCGCACCACTGAAAAGCCAGGCCCTTCGACCCCAGCTTGTGCTCGCAGACGGCACGGGCCTCCGCCATGATCTTCAGCCGTTCCGACGGCGCCTCGTTGTCCGCATCGGACAGCAGAGACTCGAAAGTGGCCAGCAAGCGCGCCCAGCGCTCGGTGTCGCGGTAAAGGCCCACCAGGGCCCGCGTGGCCACCCGATTCTGGGGATCGCTGGCGGCGATGCGCTCGTAGGCCTTGAGCGCCCGCTCGGGCTGCCCCAGCCGGGTCGCCGATAGATCGGCCACGCGTTGAAGCAGCCGCGTGCGCGCCGCGATGTCGTCGGTCTTGTCGGCCAGTGCCGTCAAGGCCTCGCACAGCTCGTCGCAGGCACCCCGCTCGTCGTAAAGCGCCTCAAGTTCCTCAAATTCACCCAGCTGCGCATACACGTCGCGCAGGGCGCGCATCACCCGGGCGTTGGTCGGCTGAAGCCTGTTCACCTTCGCAAGGCAGTCCCGCGCCGCCGCCCACGCGCCCAGCTTCTCGGCCAGCAACAATCCCCGTCGCTGAAGGAACGCACAGCCCTCGGCGGACTCTTCACCCGCCATCGCCGCTTGCCGCCCCAAGATTTCGGCCAGCGCCGGCCAGCGACTTTCCCGTTCATACAAGCCCGCCAGGGCTGCGGTCGCGTCCCTGTCACCCGGCGCCACGGTCAGAACGTCGTTCCACAACGCAATCGCCTGCCGCGCGTCGCCCAGATGTTCGGCTGACAGGCGGGCCATCTCACCCAGTTGCACCCGGCGCGCCCCGGGGTCGAGCAACCCGAGCTCGCGTTGCAATAGCTCCAGCAGCGCCCGCCATGAGCGGCCACGCAAATGAATATCCTTGAGCCGCGCCCGCGCGCCCGCGTCGCCCGGAGCCAGTTCGAGAATCTTTTCCAGGACGCCGACGGCGCTTTGGGGCTTGTTCAGCTTGTTCGCCCACAACGCAGCGACGCGGTGGTAAAGGGCGACCGTCTGTTTCACGTCGTTGCTGGTTTGCGCCTGCCGGACCAACATCTGGATCAACTCACCCCACTGACCGCGCGCCTCGTATCCGTCGGCCACCGCCGCCAGCGCTTCCTCGTGGTCGGGGTTTATTTCGAGAATGGCTGAATAGGTATTCGTCACCATCTGCTCGCGCTTCAGGCGATCACGATAGATGGGGATCATCTCCAGGTAGCGCGCCACGCGATCTTCGACGGCGTCCGCAGGTAGGGCCTCGACAGCCTCCTTCAGCAGTTCCAGTAGCGCGTTCCACTTTTCTGCCTTCGTGTACAGCCGCCGCAGGGCCGTGACGGCCTGGGGCAAACCCGCCTTGAGGCGCAACAACGCCTTCCACGAATCGATGGCCTTCTCGGCCGATTGCTGCCGGCTTTCCGAGATTTCCGCCATCTCGATGCCCAGTCGAACGCGCTCTTCGAGGTCGCTTTGTCCCTTCTGAGCCTGCGCCAGCAGCGCCAGCAACTGGGGGATCTCGTTTCTGTCGGTGTGGTACTGCCGATAAAATTCGATGACCTGCGGATCAAGCGGTTGCGCCTTCTTGATCCGGCGAAAATACAATTCGGCCTGATCGTTCTGTTTGAGTTGCTTCCAATGCAGCGTGGCCAGCGGCTGCAGGATCGGAAGCTCGCCAGGCCCCCGCTTCGCCACGCGCAACGCACCCTCGTACACCTTGACCAGCTCGACGAAATTCCCGGCCTCCGTCAGCGTGTCCACCATCCAGCGCAAGGCCCGCCCGTCACCCGGGCTCGCCGCCAGTGCCTTGCGGAAGTGCGCGGTGGCCTCGGCGGGACGCTTCAGCTCGCTGGCAACCTGCCCCGCCGACACCTCGGCCGCTGCCCGCTCGTCGGGGCTGACCGCGTTCTCGGCGCGACTTTCCAGCACCCGCAGAAGGTCCTTCTGGCGCTTCCCCTCGCGCAGCAGCGTTTCCAACCGAAGGTCCGCCCGTCGTTGACGGGGATCCAGTTCCAGACTGCGCCGCAGGTGATCCTCCCCGTCACCCGAATTGGGACGGTATCGGGCTGACAGCTCTCCTGCTGCCGCCAGCAGGGGCGCCGAAGTCCGATCCCCGGCCTTTCGCGCCCGTTCCAGCAGATCCCGCACTGTGCCTTCCCAGTTGGCCCGCTCGGCCTGATAACGGGCCTGCCTCTCCAGCGCCGGCGCGTGCCCTGGCGCCGCGACCAAAGCTTCCTTGAGCGCCGCCGACGCCGGGTCAGGCCGCAGCAATTCCTCGTGCAGCAACTCGGCCTTGGCCACCAGCAGGTCGGCCCGCGGGACAGCGCCGGTGGTCCATCCAAGCTCCAGCTCGATAAGTTCCAGGCAAACCGCCGCCTCGCCCCGCTCGCGGTGCCAGGCGCGCGCCTCGGCCAATGCCTCGCCCAGGGCCACCGGATCCAGTCCCGTGCCGTTACCCGGATGCACACCTGCCAGAAACGTCATCGCCGCCCGGTTGGCCGGGTCGGTTTGCAGGATCGCCAACGCGGTCGTCACGTTCGTCATGCAGGGGCCCTATCAGACGAGGTGTCAGGCAAAGTGTCAGCCAAAGTTCAGCCGTCGAAAATATAGACCTTCTCGTCTTTCGTTCAACGGCGAAGATCAACCGCGCGCGACCCCGGGGTGCGCGTGACTGAAATGCGGGCCCCTGGTACCGTGGCTTCCGAAAATCATGATTGCTCCTCGCGCGAAAATGGCATTCGCCGCCGCGTTGGCGCTGGCGCTGATTGGCTGCAAAACGGAAGACAAGGCGGCGGCGCCGAAAGTCTGCTGTGAGCAGCCGAAACCGGAACCCGGTGTGGCGCCCCTGTCGGTCGTCGCCGATGACGTGGTCGGCGGGTCCGACGAGCAGAAGGTCAAGCTGCGTGTGGGCCTGTCGGAGCCAATCAAGCGCGACGCGGTCTACCCGATGCTGCACGCCTTGTACCGCCACGCGATGAAGCGCGGTCCCTTCGAACCGATCGACTTTGTGGCCGAGGTCTATGCCAACGACGGCGACGCGCGCGCCGCCTCGGAACCCAGGCTACTTGCGAAGATCAGCCGATCGCAATCCGAGCCGGCACCCCGCTGCGACAACCGCGTTCGTTATAACTTTGACGAACAACTGGCCAATTCATTTGCCGCCAGCCTGGGCCACGCAGTCGAGGAGGACATGAACGACACCTGCCACCTGGCCGCCGCGGGGAAGGCGAAGGGCAAGGCCGCCGCTGGGCGCGTCGACGAGGCCTTCACGCACAAGCCAGCGTTCAAACCAGACGATGCGCGGCAGGCGGTGGCCGTCACCTTCCCGTATCTGGAGATGGGCAAGGACGAATACGTCAAGACCCTGCGTTTCAACCAGGCGATGACCGAATGGATCGAATTCGTCGTTGGTTTTATCCGTCGCGTTGACGCCGTGAAGGAAGTCTCGTACACGGGCCTGCTTAACGACGCCCCGGTTCTTCAGATCACCATCACCCGGCAACAGTACGAATCCACCTTCGCATCGCTACAGGAAGACATCGCAGCCCACGCGGCCATCACCGTGCAGACCCTGGGCAACAAGAAGACCAGCGACAAGGCCGTCGAAAAGGATCAGGAGACGTTCAAGACCAAGACCTACAAGGCGGCGCTGGCGACCTTGCCGAAATCCCAGGTGACGGTCTCGCCCCTGTTGAAGTAGAAACGCCGCCGCCTGGAATAGATGCCCGCACCCGTGTCGCCCCGAAACTTTTGCGTTGGCTTGGTCCAGATGGCCATGACGGCCGACCTGCGCGACAACACCACACGCGCCGGCGCCAAGGTCGCCGAGGCCGCGCGTCTGGGTGCCGACGTGGTCTGCCTGCCCGAGCTCTATCGCTCGCCGTACTTTTGCCAGCGCGAGGATGCCGCCCTTTTCGACCTGGCCGAGACTGTTCCCGGCCCCAGCACCGAGGCGATGGTGGCGATCGCCCGCAGCAGCCGCGTCGCTGTCATCTTGCCGAT
The DNA here is from genome assembly GCA_025350815.1 of Myxococcales bacterium. Lineage (GTDB taxonomy): Bacteria > Myxococcota_A > Polyangia > Fen-1088 > Fen-1088 > JANXXE01. Next base: position 17,047 of record JANXXE010000152.1, read on the forward strand.
TTTCGAGCGCCGCGCGGCGGGCCTTTATCACAACACCGCCGTGATCATCGACAGCGACGGCGAAGTCCGGGGCCTGTACCGCAAGATGCACATCCCGGACGATCCTGCTTTCTACGAGAAGTACTACTTCACGCCGGGCGATCTCGGATTTCGTGCGTTCGACCTGAAGGCGGGCCGCATTGGCACCCTGATCTGCTGGGACCAGTGGTATCCCGAAGGCGCCCGTCTGACCGCCCTGCAGGGTGCGGCGGCCCTGTTCTACCCGACCGCCATCGGCTGGCATCCGCACGAAAAAGCCCAGTACGGCGTCGCCCAGCGAGACGCGTGGAAGACCATCCAGCGCAGCCACGCGATCGCCAACGGCGTCTACGTCGCCGCAGTGAACCGCGTCGGGTTCGAGCCGGGTCTGCCGGGCCAGGCCGGCCTGGAATTCTGGGGAACATCTTTCCTGTGCGATCCGTTCGGCGTCGTCATCGCCGAAGCGTCCGTCGACAAAGAAGAAACCTTGCTGGGCGAAATCGATCTTGCCCGCCTCGAGGACGTGCGACGCAACTGGCCGTTTCTGCGGGACCGTCGCATCGACGCCTACCGGGGCATCGAGCAGCGGTTTTTGGATTGAGCCCCACCACCTTCCCTCGCCCGTCGGGCTTTGCGATGCCCGCTGAATGGGCAGCCCACGACGCCACGTGGCTGGCGTGGCCGCACAACGTCTCCGACTGGCCAGGCCGCTTCGGTCCCATCCCGTGGGTCTACGCGCAGATCGTGCGGCACGTCGCCGCGGGCGAAACGGTGCACCTGCTGGTCAACGACGCGCCTGCCGAAGCCAGAGCCCGCCGTGTGCTGGTGCGCGCCGGCGCCGACCTCGATCGGGTGGCCTTCCGACGCTTTCCCACGAACCGCGTGTGGACGCGCGACTACGGGCCAATCTTCGTCCGACGGGACGGGCCCCGGCCCGATGTCGCCATCGCGCGCTTTCACTTCAATGCCTGGGCCAAATACCCCGACTGGCGCCGCGATGACCAGATCCCCGAACGCGCCGCCGCCGCGCTGAAGATCAAGCTGCGGCCGGCCCGCCTACGCGCGCGTGAGATCATTCTGGAAGGGGGCGCCATCGACGTCGACGGCGCCGGCACGATGCTGACCACCGAAGAATGCCTGCTGGATCCGGCGGTGCAGGTGCGCAACCCCGGATTTTCGCGCAGTGATTGGGAAGGCGTCTTCGGCACCCAACTGGGCATCACACACACCATTTGGCTTGGCCGTGGCATCGCCGGCGACGACACGCACGGGCACGTCGACGATCTGGCCCGCTTCGTCAACCGCAGGACCATCGTGCTGTGCCAGGAAAAAAACCCGCAGGATTCGAATTACCAGCCGCTCGAAGAGAACCGCGAGCGCCTCGCTTCGGCCCGGCTGGCTGACGGTTCCAAACCCGAGGTGGTCGCCTTGCCCATGCCCGCGCCCGTCGTATTCGCCGGACAGCGTCTGCCCGCCAGTTACGCGAACTTTTACATTTGCAACGCCGCCGTGCTGGTGCCGACGTTCAACGATCCGCAGGACCGAGTCGCCCTCGGCGTCCTCGCGTCCCTGTTTACCGACCGGCCGGTCGTCGGCATCCACGCCCTCGATCTGGTGTGGGGACTGGGCACCCTGCACTGCCTCAGCCAGCAACAACCGGCGGTGAACTCATGAATTCCCTCGCGGGCAAGACCATTGCGCTGCCCGAGACGCGCGAGCTGGACAAGCTGGCCGGCATCCTCGAGGAGGCCGGCGCCACGACCCTGCGATGCCCCCTTGTGGCGATCCTGGACGCGCCCGATCCCTCGGCCGTGGATGCCTGGCTGGCCGTGCTGGCGGCAGGTGGCTTCGACGATCTGATCTTCCTGACCGGCGAAGGCCTGCGCCGCATGCTCGCACGCGCCGAACGGACCGGACAGCACGCGCACGTCCTCGCGGCGCTTGGCCGCGTCCGCAAAATCACCCGCGGACCTAAGCCCGCGCGCGCGCTTCACGAGGTTGGATTGACGACGGATCTGGCGGCCACGACGCCGACCTCGCAGGGGGTTATGGACACGCTCGGCAGCCACGATCTTCAGGGCCGCCGCATCGGCCTTCAGCTTTACGGCAGCGAGCCGAACCAGCCCCTGGTCCGTTTCCTGACCGCCGCGGGCGCCTCGGTCCACGTGGTCGCGCCTTATATCTATGCGCCGGCATCCGACGAGGATCGGGTGCTGGCGCTCATCACCCGGCTGGCCGCCGGTGGCATCGACGCCATCGCCTTTACCAGCGCGTCGCAGGTGGACCGACTGTGGGGCGTCGCCGGGACCAAGTCGGCCGAGGCCACGCTACAAGCCGGTCTTCGCAAGACCAAGGTCGCGGCCATCGGACCGATCGTCGTCGAGGCCCTGCAGGGCCACGGCATCACCGCGGACATCGTTCCCGAGCAGCCCTTCATCATGAAGCGCCTGACCTCGGCCATCGCCGCGGCGCTGGTCCCGCGTTGACCTTCAGTCGTTTGTGACCAGGGTGCCGACGCCCTTTTCCGTGAACAGCTCGACCACGACGCTGTGGACGGCGCGACCGTCGACGATGTGAACCGCCTCGGTGCCGCCTTCCAGCGCCCGCAGCACCGCCTGCGCCTTCACTTGCATCCCGCCCTTGACCGCCTTGCCCTCTTGCAGACGCCCACGAAGCTCGGCGGCGCCCAGCTCGCTTATCAACTGTCCCTGCTCGTCCAGAATTCCCGCGACGTCCGTCAGGAAGATCAGCTTCTTCGCGCGCACAGCCACGGCGATCTCGGCGGCCGCAACATCCGCGTTGATGTTGTAGCTGGCGCCATCGGCGCCCATCCCCACAGGCGAGATGACAGGGATGTAGCCCTTTTCCAGGCACATCTCGACCACCCCCGCGTTCACAGATTCAATTTCCCCAACAAATCCCAGATCCGGCTTGCCCGGCCGCGGCGGCTGCTTCCGCGCCAGCAAGAGCCGGCCGTCCTTGCCCGACAGGCCCATCGCCGTGCCGCCCAGCGTGTTGATAAGCCCGACGATCTCGGTGTTCACCTTGCCCGTCAGCACCATCTCGACCACGCGCATGTCGTCGGCACGGGTGATGCGCTGCCCGTCGGAAAATTCGCTTTTGTGGCCCAGACGCTCCAGCGTCTTCGTGATTTCCGGCCCGCCACCGTGCACCAAAATCGGCCGCAGACCGGCAGCCTGCAACAAGACGACGTCCTGGGCAAAGCTGCGCTTTAATTCCGGATCCACCATTGCGGCGCCACCGTATTTGATGACCGCACGCGTGCCGGAAAACTTCTGGATGTAGCGCAGGGCCGAAACGACCAGCGTGCGCTGGGTGGCCAGGCTTTCAGATCCGGGAGGGGCGTCGCCGCTCATGGTGCGTGCCCGGCAAGGCCCAGCAGCCCCTCGGTCTCGGGCAGGCCGAACATCAGATTGGCGTTTTGCACCGCCTGTCCGGCGGCGCCCTTGACCAGATTGTCGATCGCGCACAGGACGACCACGACGTTGCGGCTGGCGTCGGCGCGCGCGCCCATCACAACGCGGTTCGTGCCCACCGCCGCATGCAGCGTTACCGCTTCGGGTGCGACAACCTGCACGAAGGGCCGCCCCGCGCCGAAGATCGCCAGTGCCCCCTCGACCGCGGCGTTGACGTCGCCCGCCCGCGCCGCCGGCGTCAGACGCCCGTAGGCGGTCGCCAAAATACCCCGCCGCACCGGCAGCAAGTGCGGCGTGAAGACCACGCGCACCTGCGCAAACCCCGCCGTCGCCAACACGTGATCGATTTCAGGCGTGTGCTGGTGGCGCAGGATGCGATACGCGCGAATGTCGTCGGCCACCTCCGAGAACGACATCTCCTCGCTGCCCTTGCGGCCCGCGCCCGTCGTACCGCTTTTGGCGTCGATGATGATGCCGTCGGCCTCGATCAGACCCGCCCGCAGCAGCGGCAGCACGGACAGCGCGGCCGCAGTCGCGTAACAGCCGGGATTCGACACCAAACGCGCAGCCCGCAAACGCGCGGCGACGTCGCCGCTGGCTGCCTCGGGCATTGAATAGACAGCCTGGTGCAGCAGCCCCGGGTCCGCGTGGGCGAAGCCGTACCATTGCGGATAGTCGCCTTCGGGCAGTCGGAAGCCGCCCGACAGGTCCACCACCCGCGCGCCCGCCGCGAGGGCCCGCGGCGCCAGATCGATCGATACCTCCGGGGGCGTGCACAGGAACAGCAGATCCAGACCACCGAAGGCGGTTTTGCCGGCCTCCTGGGATACGCACGTCACTGACGCCGCATCCCCCTCAACAGCGATATGACGGCCGATCGGCTGCCCGGCCCAGCGATCGCTGGTCGCCGCCGTCAGCGCGATGCCGGGATGCCGCGCCAGGATGCGCGCCAGCTCGACACCGGAATACCCCGAGACACCGACGATCCCGGCGCGAATCTGCTTGCCTGAAACACCATTCATGAAACGTGATCCCCTGAAGCCATCATCACTGCGCCTTCAACCTGTATGACCGAAGCCGCCCTGCCCGCGTACCGTCTGGGACAGGTCGGTCGCTTCCTCAACTGTCACTTGAACCACCGGCGCGACCACCAGCTGCGCGATCCGATCCCCCGGGGCAATGACGTGTCGTTCGCGCCCCAGGTTCACCAGCAGCACGGTCAGCTCGCCTCGGTAGTCGCTGTCGATGGTGCCTGGCGCGTTCGCCACAGTAACGCCCACCTTCGCCGCCAGGCCCGACCGCGGCCGGACCTGTCCCTCGAAGCCTTGCGGCAACTCCAGCGCCCAGCCCGTCGGCACGCCCACCCGGGCGCCCGGCTCCAGAATGATGGCCCCGTCGGCCGCGGACGACAGATCCATTCCCGCCGCCCCGGCCGTCATGTACCGGGGCAGCACCGCCTGAGGCCGCAGTCGACAAAACCGAACAACCACCCGCGCGGCTCCCTGCCCGGCCCTTACGACGCCGGCGCCGACCGGAAGTTGTGGACGACGTCGGGCGTCTTGTTCATGGCTTCCTTGCGCGACAGCCGGACCTTACCGGTGGCGCGATCGATGCCGATGACCTTGACCATCATTTCGTCGCCTTCCTTGCACACATCCTCGACAACGCGCACCCGCTTGTCGTCCAGCTCGCTGATGTGCACCAGGCCGTCCGTTCCGGGCAAGATCTCCACGAAGGCGCCGAAATCGGCAATGCGCCGGACCACGCCCATGTAGAACTCGCCCACCTCGGGCTCGGTCGTCAGACCCTTGATGATGTCGATGGCCTTCTTGGCCATGACACCATCGGGCGATGCGATATGAACCGTCCCATCGTCCTCGACGTCGATGGCCACACCGGTCTGCGCGGTGATGCCCCGGATGGTCTTGCCGCCCGGACCGATGATCTCTCGGATCTGATCCGGCTTGACCTGCAAGGTGAAGATGCGCGGAGCGAACTTGTTCAGTTCTTCGCGCGGCGCGGGCAGCGACTCGGCCATCTTGCCCAGGATGAACAAACGCGCCGCCCGCGCCTGGTTCAGTGCCTTTTCCAGGATCTGTCGCGTCAGGCCCTGGATCTTGATGTCCATTTGAACCGCGGTGATGCCGTTCTTCGAGCCGCAGACCTTGAAGTCCATGTCGCCCAGATGATCCTCGTCGCCCAGAATGTCGGACAGCACGGCCACCCGATCGCCCTCTTTGATGAGGCCCATCGCGATACCCGCCACCGGCATCGTGATTGGGACGCCCGCGTCCATCAGCGACAGGATTCCGCCGCACACCGACGCCATCGACGAACTGCCGTTCGACTCGAGAATTTCCGAGACGATGCGCACCACATAGGGGAAGTCCTTCGCAGACGGCAGGACGCGCGCGATGGCCCGTTCGGCCAGGTTGCCGTGACCGGTTTCGCGACGGCTGGCACCGCGCAGCGGCTTGGTCTCACCCGTCGAGTAGGGCGGAAAGTTGTAGTGCAGCAGGAACGTCCTGTCGATGTCCCCGGTCAAGGCCTCGATGTGCTGCACGTCCTGCTTGGTGCCCAGCGTCGTCGTCACCAGCGCCTGCGTCTCGCCGCGCGTGAACAGCGACGAGCCGTGCGTACGCGGCAGGACACCCACTTCGCAGGTGATGGCGCGGATGTCTTCGGGAGCGCGGCCGTCGATGCGGCGCCCCGTCGACAGCACCAGCTCGCGCAGGTGTTTCTTCTTGGCGGATTCCAGGGCGTCCTTGATCTCGCCGTCGCGCTCGGGGAATTCGACCTTCAGGGCCTGCACCGTCTCGGCGGACGCGGCGTCCAGCGCGCCGTAGCGCTCCTGCTTCTCACGGATGGCCATGGCCGCCTCGATCTTCGGCGTCGCCAGGGCCGCCACACGCGCCACGATCGCCGGATCCTTGACCGGCGGTGAAAACGCTCGTTTCGGCTTGCCGACGGCCGCCCGCAGCTTCTCCTGCAGATCGATCAACGGCTGCGCCGCCTTGTGCGCGAACATCAGCGCATCGATGATGATGTCTTCGGCTACGTGGGCAGCGCCACCCTCGACCATCACGATGGCGTCCCGGCTGGCCGCCACAGTCAGGTCCAGTTCGGACTCGGCCCGCTGGGCAAAGGTCGGGTTCACGATGAACTGGCCGCCGATGCGGCCGACGCGCACGCCCGCGTAGGGCCCGGCCCAGGGAATGTCCGACAGGTGCAGGGCCGCCGACGCGCCGGTCATGGCCAAGATATCGGTCGGGTTCTCTTTGTCGGTCGACAGGACCGTCGCGATGACCTGCGAATCAAACCGCCAACCCTTCGGGAACAACGGCCGGCATGGCCTGTCAATCAGACGCGAGGTCAGAACCTCGACCTCGGTCGACCGCCCTTCGCGTTTGAAGTAGCCGCCCGGGATCTTGCCAGCGGCCGAAGTCTTTTCGAGGTAGTCCACGGTCAGCGGCATGAAATCGATGCCGGGCCTGATATTCGCCGACGCGACCGCCGTGACCAGCACCATCGAATCGCCATAGCGAATGACCACCGAACCGTCGGCCTGCTTGGCCATCCGACCGCTTTCGATCGTCAGTTCCTTGTCTCCGAAGCCAACTCCTTCACGTACGAACATGCTCTCTTCTCCTTGCAGTGGCTCGGGAGTCGCTTCGTCCCTCTTCTCGCGGGTCTGACCCGTGGGGCCCTGACGGCCGCCCGCTGACCAGATCGGCGGGAAAAAGGATGAACGCAGGCACCCGAAGCCGGTTGTTATCCGCGCCACGACATCGCGCGGCGCGGTTTGTCTCCCGCGATTGGGGAGACGGCTACCAGACTTCTGTCGTGGTGTGCTTGCGTACTTACTTGCGAATGCCGAGCGTCTGAATCAGCGCGCGATAGCGATCGACGTTCTTCTTCTTGAGATAGTCCAGAAGACGACGACGCTGCCCGACCAACATCAGCAGACCACGACGCGAGTGGTGGTCCTTGCTGTGAATCCTGAAGTGTTCGGTCAAATACGAGATTCGCTCAGAGAGAAGGGCGATCTGCACCTCAGGGGAACCAGTATCCTGGGGTCCCCGCGCGTGCTTTTGAACGACCTCTGCTTTTCGAACTGCCGCTAGAGCCATGTGGTCACACTCTTTTTCCGTTCGTTTTCCACGTTTTAGAAGGCGTCCACTTTCCTACAGGACGGCCCCGTTAGTCAACCGGCTAAACGCACAAAAGCGACAATGTACGCCTTGCCCGTGTCAGGACAGCGCCACCCGGGACGGCTCACGATTGAAGACCCGCACCGTCCGGACCAGCTCGTCGTCACCCACCTCGGCGACGGCCAGAAGGGTTCCGTCGGCCCGCAAGACACGCACCCTTAGCGCCGGCTTCGGGTCCAGGTGCAACGCGCCGCAGGGAACTTTCTTGCCTTGAATGACGGCCAACTCGATCGCAGCGTCGGCCGTCGCCGTCGGTAAATGCCCCAAAGCGTCGGACTCGGATACAAAGGGCAGCGGCGTCCCGGCCTGCACGCGCTCGCCGAGTTCCGCCAGCGTCAACGCCTGGGCCAGCGTGAACGGGCCAGACACCGTCCGGCGCAGCGCCGTAAGATGGGCGCCGACACCCAGGGCGCGCCCCAGGTCAGCAGCCAGCACGCGAACGTAGGTGCCCTTCGAGCAGCGCACGCGCAACTGGCAACGATCGGGCGCATCGAACTTTGTCAGGACAAGCTCATGCACCGTGACTGGTCTTGGGTCGCGGGGCACTTCCACGCCCGCGCGCGCGCATTCGTACAGCGGCCGGCCCTCGCGCTTGAGCGCCGAATACATCGGCGGGGTCTGGTCGATCGGGCCACGGAAGGCGACCAGTGCGCTGTCGACCACCTGGTGCGTCAACCTGTCGACAGGTGTTGAGGCGACGACCGTCCCCTCGGCGTCCAGGGTATCCGTCTCGACGCCGAAGCGCAGGCTGGCTTCGTATTCTTTGTCAGCGTCCAGAAGAAACGGCGCCAACTTGGTCGCCTCGCCGATGCAAACTGGCAACACACCGGAGGCCATCGGATCCAGCGTTCCACCGTGTCCGGTCTTGAGCCTGCGAAGGCTATCGGCGCCCCACAAACGCCCGAGCAGGCGGCGCAGGTCCTGGACCACGGCGAACGAGGTCGGCCCGACCGACTTGTCGACGACCAGTACGCTCACGAATCGCCGGATTCGTCCGGCTCGACAACTTCGGGCGCTTCGGGCGATCCGGGCGCTTCGGGCGCTTCGGGCGCTTCAGCCACCTGGCGCAACAGCGCGTCGATCTTCGCCTCCTGCTCGAAGACGCGATCGATCTCGAAGGTCAGCGACGGCGTGACCTTGGTGCCGAGGCGTTGGCCCAGCATGTGGCGCAGGTAGCCCCCCGCCCGCGTCAGTCCCTGGCGAACCCGTTCCATCGCCGACTCGTCGGCGCCGTGCACGGTGAAGAACGCACGCGCCTGTCGCAGATCACCGGTCAGGCGGACGTGAGTGAAAGTGATGATCCCGGCATCCTGCACGCGCGGATCCTTGATCCCCCCGCGCGCCAGCGCCTCGCCCAGCACGGCCCGAATCTCGCCCGCCAGACGTTCCGTCCGCTGGCTCATCGCCCCGGCGCTACTTCTTTGCCGACGCGGTCATCGGTGCGTCCAGCGTGGCCGCGATGCTCTCGATGTCGAAGGCCTCGATGACGTCCCCGTCCTTGATGTCGCCGTACCCGTCGATCGTGATGCCGCACTCGTAGCCCTGGCTGACCTCGCCGACGTCTTCCTTGAAGCGACGCAACGACCCGATCCGACCGGTGAAGACCACGACAGAATCGCGCACGATGCGCGCCTGCGATTTGCGTGTGACCTTGCCTTCGGTGATGGCCGAACCGGCCACCACGCCCACCTTGGCAATGGTGAACACCTGGCGCACCTGCGCCCGGCCGAGAATCTTCTCACGCAGCACCGGTGACAGCATGCCCACCATGGCCTTCTTGACGTCGTCGAGGGCGTCGTAGATGACCTGGTACAGCTTGATGTCGACACCCTCTTGCTCGGCCATCTGCTGCGACTTGCCCGCGGGTCGGACGTTGAAGCCCATGATGACGGCGGCAGAGGCCTTGGCCAGCGACACGTCGGATTCGGTGATGC
>JANXXE010000011.1 GCA_025350815.1 Myxococcales bacterium
CCTGAATCAGGGCGGCGCCATCATCAATGACTCGAACCCCTCGGCATCTTTTTCGGGCACCAACACCGTCTATGTCACCGTCCCGGACAGCGCCAGCCTGAAACCCACCAGCACCATCACCATGGAGCTATGGGGCCGGCCGACTTCCTTTGGCGGCGGCTGGCAAGCCAGCGTCAACAAGAGCACCGACTTCAGCTGGGCAGACGGTTACGGCTGCGCCATGTACTGGGACGACAGCAACAATGTTCCTTTTTATAAGTACTGTTGTTTCGTCAACCACTACGACGCCTACAAGGCCTGCTCGCCAATTCTGAAAAACGCCTGGACCCATCTGGTGGGAACCTACGACGGCAGCTTCGTGAGGATGTACAAAAACGGGGCACTGGTATCGAGCGCGGCGCTGTCCGGCAACATTCCCCACACCACCCACGCCTTGGAAATCGCACGCGGCACGGACGGGGCCTGGACCGGACGTCTCGACGAGGTGGCAATTTACAGCACGGCCCTGTCCGCAGCCAAGGTCTTGACCCACTACACCACGTCGGGGCGTTCGACGTCGCGAAACGACATACTGGTCGACGGAGCCAGCCAGAACAAACCGACCGCCAGCAGTACAACGATGACCTGGGAGAACTGCACCGGGGGCGAATCGAATCGCCTTCTGATCGTGGGCACCACCAACCGCGGCACAGCGACGGTCAGCTCGGTGACCTACGGTGGCACAGCCCTGACCAGCGTCGGCAGCAAGACCCAGGGCAGCGGCAGCACCATGGTCCGGATGGAAATGTGGCGACTGATTGCACCCGCCACCGGCTGCGCGAACGTCGTCGTCACGTTTTCCGCAGCGCTGACTGACGCGAACGGTAGCGCGACCACGTTCAGCGGGGTCCACCAGACGACGCCGCTGGGGACGTTCGCCTCTGCCTCAGGGACCAGCACCGCCCCCTCGGTGGCCGTTACCAGCGCCAGCCGCGAACTGGTGGTCGATGTTCTGTCCACGACGGGTGACGCCAGCACCGTCACCCAAGCCGCGTCGCAGACAGAATGGGTGTTCAACCAAAACACCGGAACCGCATCGACGAACAGCTGGGGAGCGGGCAGCACGGCAACCGGCGCGGCCAGCGTCACCATGTCCGGGACCCTGGGCACCTCCAAGGACTGGGCCATCGGCGGGGTGTCGGTCAAATTCGCGACGACCCCGACCATGGTGCGGCTGAAGGATCTGACCGCCGTGCGGCGCGGACAGGGTGTCGCCGTGCAATGGCAGACCGGTTACGAGGTCGACAACCTGGGATTTCACGTCTACCGCGAGGAAAGCGGCCAGCGGCGGCGCCTGACAGGCGCGATGCTTGCGGGGTCGGCCCTGTTAGCGGGAACGGTGCTCACGGCAGGTAATTCCTACGGTTTCGTCGACGACAGTGCGGGCGCGGGCCAGGGTCGCTACTGGCTGGAGGAAATCGACATTCAGGGGCACAACGTCTGGCACGGACCGGTGTCAGTCGCGGCAACCGGCGACCCGCGACAACCGGGGCCGGTGTCCACGGTGGTCAGCGCTCTTGGCATCAACGATCCGACGATGCCGACGCCGGATAGCGTGACCGTCGAGCCACGGGCGTCGGCACCTCGACTGGACCCCCCGGCGCAACAACTGCAATGGGACCTGGCCGCCCGGCCCGCTATCAAGATGAATGTCGGGCATGCGGGGTGGTACCACGCCGACCGACAGGACCTGCTGGCCGCCGGCCTGGACGATCGCGTCGACCCACGCCTGCTGCAGCTGTTCGTCAACGGCAGCGAGCAGACGATGCGCGTGGTCGGGCAAGAAGACGGCCGCCTGGATGCCGAGGACCGTATCGAGTTCTACGGTATGGGCCTTGAGACCCTGTCGAGCGGAACCAGAACCTACTGGCTGACCGCGGGGGCACAGCCGGGCCGACGCCTGTCCCCTGTTGTCGCCCCGTCCGCTTCGTTCAGCATTGTACCGACGGGTCCTCGCACCTTTCCCATCGCCATCGAGCGACGGCAACGCAACCTGTACTTTGCGGCGCTGAAGAACGGCGACCGAGACAACTTCTTCGGCCGGACGGTGACGCACGAGCCACTGGACCAGGCGCTGACCGTGCACCATCTGGATGCACAGGGCGAGGCGCTGCTGGAGATCGGGCTGCAAGGGGTCACACAGCTTGAGCACCAGGTCACCGTGCGGTTGAATGGTAGCGAGATCGGGCTGATGGCATTTTCCGAGCAGGAGCCCCAGTTGACCAAGATGCCGCTGCCCGCGGGTGCCCTGCGCGAGGGCAGCAACACGGTGACCCTGCTCAGCACGGGCGCAGACGACGACGTCAGTCTGGTCGACTTCGTGCGCCTGTCGTATGCCCACACGTTTCGCGCGGACGACGACACGCTGACCTTCGAGGCCCAGGGTGGTCAGGGCGTAGTGATCGCGGGCTTCACCGGACGTGACGTACGGGTCATTGACGTCACCGTGCCATCATCCGTCGACGAGATCCCCTGCGAGGTGGCGGCTGTGGGGCCCGCGGATTTTGCGGTGCAGTTGCTGGTCCCGGGGACAGGGAACAGGCACCTGCTGGCGTTCCGCGAGACGACCATCAAGGCGCCGGTCGGCATCCGCGCCAACAGCCCCTCGTCATGGCACGACACCAGCAACCGCGCCGACATCCTGATCATCACGCACCGTGATTTCCGCGCCAGCACGGACCCGCTGGTGGCCCTGCGCAGGGGACAGGGTTACGAGGTCGCCGTGGTCGATGTCGAGGACGTATTCGACGAGGAAAACGCGGGCGAGAAGGACACCGAGGCGTTGCAACGATTTCTGCGATCCACACAAAGCTGGGCACGGGCGCCCCGATTCGTCCTGTTCGTGGGCGACAGCACGTTCGATCCGCGCAACTACCTGGGCTTCGGTGATTTCGATTTCGTCCCGACCAAGCTGCTGGGAATTGGCGCGATGGAGTCGGCCACCGATGACTGGCTAGCCGATTTCGACGGCGATGGCGTCCCGGAACTGGCCGTGGGGCGCCTGCCCGTCCGCACGAAGGTCGAGGCTGACCGTGTGGTCGCGCGCATCGTGGCCTACGAAGACGCCGTGCGGTTGAACGGCGCCGCCGGGTGGAAGGCGCTGCTGGTTTCCGACATGAACGACGGCTACGATTTTGAAGCGCTGAACAACGACATCGCGACGACCGTCCCCACGGGCCTGCCGGCGTCGCGGTTCTTCCGCGGGCGTCCCGGCGCCGCCAAGCAAGACCTTGTCTCGAAGATCGAAGGCGGCAAGAACTTCGTCATTTACACCGGGCACGGCGCGGTCGAAAGCTGGGCCGGCGACTTGCTGACCCGGAGGGATGTCACGGGCGCCCTTGGAGGTTCGGGCGACAACATCTTCATCGACATGACGTGCCTGAATGGTTTTTTCCACGACCTGTATACGGAAAGCCTGGGCGAATCATTGCTGAAGGCTGAACACGGCGGGGCGCTGGCGGTCTGGGCGTCGTCGAACGTCACCGCCCCCGACGACCAGGGACCCATGGCCAAGGGGTTCTTTGGTGCGCTGTCGTCGGAACGCACGCTCGGCGAAACGATCCTGCGCGCCAAGATGGCCTCAAGCGCTGATGACGTCCGCCGCACCTGGATTCTGCTGGGCGATCCGGCGCTCACCCTGCCCGTGCCTGCCCCTGTCGCCGTGGCCCCCACCGTCGCTGCCACTGATGCAGGCGCCGCGATAGACGGCGGTCACGTCGCTGTCTCGTCTGGCGGCTGTGCGTGCCGGGCGGCTGGCACCCGGATGCCGCCGTCCCCACCACTTCCGCTGGCCTTCCTTTGCTGGGGGGTCATCCGTCTGCGCAGACGGCGTTCGGTCGATGATCCGGCCCAGCCGCTTCGTTGAAAACACCGGGCGCACGCCGGGGCCGTCCCCTGGCGAAAGTCGTCCCGCTGTGCCAGAACCACGCGCAGACATGGCCACCGCATCCACCACGACAGAAGAAGACGTTCAGGCACTGGTTCGCGCAATT
>JANXXE010000014.1 GCA_025350815.1 Myxococcales bacterium
TTGCCGCTGCGGCCACCGCCACTATGGTCCGTCTCGAAGCAAAGCCCTCGGCGTCCGCAGTAAGGTCAAGCCAGCCCGGCAGAACGCCCTCGATCCGGTAGCGCCCCTCGCGGTCGGTCGTCTGGGTCGCAGATTTTCCCGGATGTAACCACCATTTTTCGTTCCCGCCTTTGGGGCCCACCCGGGCCCCGGCTATCGGCCGTCCACCTTCCCCGAGAACTCGGCCGCTGACGGTTGCCCCCCTCTCGTCGAGAGCGACATCCAACACTCCCTCTGTGTTCCGAGGTACCCACATGGCGTGCCGAGCCGCGAGGGCACCTTGGCGAACATAGATACCGTAGACATCGGCGAACAGGCGAGGCAGGTTCTCGAATCGATACTGCCCGTCCCGATTCGTCACCGTGGAGTCGAGCGGAATAGACACATCCGTGAGCAGGTCGACGGAGGCCCCTACCACGGGCCGACCGGTCCTCGGGTCGACCACGCGCCCGCGCAGCACGCCGGACGCAGCCTCAGTGGGCACACGGTCGCGATGCGTGATCATCTTGGCCGGCACCTCAGGGGTTCGAAACCGCGCCGCCGCAAGCGTCGTCGAAGAGCCAGTCGTGGCGAGCAACGCCACCAGACATCCGCAACCAAAAACAGCCATCGCGATCGCAGGGCGTGATGGGACCCCATGTCGGGTCTTGTCGTCGAGGAGGGCTAGCAAACGGGCCTTGAGCCCCTTGCGCGTCAGGATGGGAACGATGGCTCCCGGGACGGCGTACGCACCTGGTCTCGCGGCTAGCGCGACCAGGAAGCTTGCGTAGTCCGAGCTGCGAACTCCGGACCTCAACACGGCGTCGTCCGCGGCGATCTCCCGATCCAGCCGAAGTCGCCTGGCGGCCAGCCAGGCGAGCGGATTCACCCAGTACAAGGCACACACGAGATCGACGAGTGCTTGGCGAGCGGTATCTCGTCGGTCCACGTGGGCAAGCTCATGGCTTACGGCCGCCACGCGCGCCTCGGCCGGCCAGGCAACGGTCCACTCGTTGGAGCCATCGCTCAAGGGGACGACGACCACTGGCCGAAAGACTCCTGCCGTGATGGGCGCGGCGATCTCATGGCTGGCCCGGATATCGCTGCCCGCATGTTGGCCCCAAAGGCTCGGGTCAGCGAGAGCGGCCCTGCCCACCAGGCGCGCCGCCCGGATGCGAACCACCACGAAACGCAGCAGCAACAGGGCAACACCCACGATCCATAGCAGGTTGGCATAGCGCTGAAGGTCTCGGCGCGCCTGCTCGCCTGTACGTCCGGCACTCAAATTCGTCGACGTTGGAGTCGCGGATGCGCGCACGTCGTCCGCGGTCGGAAAGGCGGGGCGCGCAGGTAGCGGCCAGGGAGGGGGCAGCGGCGTCGGCGCGAGTACCAGCGCACGAGCCCGAGGCGGCACCGGTACCAAAGGCGCCGCTGGCATGACGAACAGGAGCGCAGGCAGTAGCGACAGGGCGACGAACGTCAGGGTCCACGCCCATGAACGCGCCGAGGCGCTGCGCCTGGCCAGGACTGCAACCGCGAGAAATCCAGTTGCCAGGACTGCCGTTCCCTTGACGGCAAGCTCGGCGAGAACCGCGAACAGCGACGACGACGTCATGTCTACCGCCCCTTCTTCCGAGCTTCCGAGATCAACCGCGCAATTCGGTCCAGGTCTTCTGCAGTGAGCTGCCCCTGTGCCTCATCGAACAAAGCCGCCACCGCCTCGCCAGGTGAGCCGTCGAAGAAGGTGCTCAGCATATTCCGCAGGGCCGAACGTTGCGCTCGCTCCCTCTTCACCGTGGGGAGGTATACGTAGCGCGGTCCATCCTGCTCATGCCGCAGGTGTCCTTTGTCCTCCAGGATTCGCAATGTCGTGCGCACCGCAGAATCGCTCGGGGGATCTGGCAGGTTCGCAGCCACGTCCGCGGCTGTCGCTTTACCCACCTTGTAGATGACGTCCATCATCTGCCGTTCGCGGCGGCTGAGAAGGGGGATCGTGTTTGACATGTTAAAAAATTAACATGTCGCTAAAAAATTAACAATTAGCAATGAAGGGCGGCACGATGACCTCTACCTCCAGCTCCAGGTCGCCGGGTTCCAGTCGGCATCGAGGCCCCCAGCGAGTACGGGGTCGACGAAGGCTCGGGCCGCAGCGGTGACCTCGGCGAGCGTCGGCCACGCCAGCTGGTCTTCACGCGCCATCGCAGCGTAAGGGGCGGCCCACGCTGGCGCGGGCGCTGGCAGCGTCTCGGGGAGATCATGCGTTCGCCGAAAGCCAAAGGTTTGTTCGAACGCCGCGCGGACTCGCCCGGCCTCAACTCGCTGTGCGGTGGCGAGCAGCGCCAGGTCCGGCAGATCCTTCACGCGCGAGTTCGGGCGTGAGCGAGGCATCGTGTACGCGTGGAGCTTCTCCGCGATGTGCGTCTCAATTGGGTAGAGACGCAGGGTCGGCGGAGCGATGCCGGCGAAGCCCAGCACGTCATCTGCGATCACGACGTCTGGCTCTCCGAGGATCGGATCCCCGAACGCGACGTCGACGCCGAAGGGCTGCCCGAAGGGCTTCCCCGCGAGGTGGCACTCGGCGCGAAAGCGAAGACCTTCGTAGAGCATGCCGTCGTTCTGGATCGCAGGATGATCCTCGTCGGGGCCGATCTCGAAGGTGAGGAAGTCCTTGAGATCACGGCGTGCCGCTTCCTGGAGCTTCGCCAGCACGCCGTCGGGGGAGCAAATGAGGCGAAGGTCTATGTCCTTCGTGGTGCGTGCCCGCTCGAGCCGGAGCTCGAGCACGAGGCCTCCCTTGAGGGTCGCGGCGTCGCCGAGCAGCGAGACGATCCGGGCCAGAAGCCGATCGAAGACGAGGAGCTGGCGCTTGCGTGCGAAAGCGGCGCCGGTCTTGGCGGCGCTGCGGAGACGTTGCTCCAGCGCTTGCTTGAACGCTTCGGGGGATGGGTACGCGCGCGCCGTCATGCGGCCAGCCCGCCGAAGGGCTCGAGCGCCCGCTCGACTTCGCGGAGATCGGCCTTCTTCACAAGGCCGCGTCGCACGGCCTGCTGGGAGGCCTGGCGGAGGAGATCGGGGGCTATCGATTCGCGCGCGCAGTCGCTCAGAGTCCGGGCCGGCGAAGTGACCGGCACCGGGCCGAACCAGGCTCGCTCCTTGGTCGGGATGTTCGCGTGATGAAGGACGACGCCATCGGGAATCCGAAACCGCCGGTGGCGCCACTCGGTGGGGAGGGTCACGTGAAGTTGATTGGGTAGGGCATCGGACAGGCCGTGAAGGGAAAGCGCGGTCTGATGCGAGAACACACCAGCGCTCTCGAACCAGAGCCACGCGACCACCAGATCCTCGTGCTCACTCGCGGGATAGTGGACGAGGCGGTAGATCCCCCGGCGAACGCGGACGATACGCCCGGCGCGGATGTGCTTGATGAGGAGCTGGGGCGAGTAGCCAGCGGCCGCCGCCTGCTGCGTCGTCACGTGGCCGCTCTGGGCGGCAGCCGTCTCGTAGAGCCGGTCCCAGGTGGGTTTTGCGGCTGGTCGCTTGGTCGCCACGCTCGAATAGTAACCATGGGTTTATGTTTGTGCAAACGGAGCCCCGGGGGACGGGATACACGAACCGTCCGGGAGGGCGGAATCGCGGTTCCGAAAAGGAATAGGGAATGACGAATCCTCCTCGTATCGATCGAGACGGGCATTGCAGAGCCGGAGTTCAAGTCGAGCGTCGCGAACAGTGAGCACGCCGTCGGCTCCCAGACCCAACCCTACCGCAATCCCGATCGACCGAAACCATGGCCTCATGCGGTGGCTCTGCCCCTACGCCCGGCTCGGCCTACTCACACTGATTGTCGTTGTCCGGATCGGAGCCGGAACCGATTCCAAGCTATATTGGTGCTTGGCCGATGAGCGAGATCCAGCGGATCCACCTCTTCCTGCGCGCCATCCGGCGCCGCGCGCACCTTGAGACATGGCTGCGGGTGGGCGGCATCACCCTCAGCGTCGTGCTGGCCTCATTGTTGGTGCTCGCCCTGTGTGCCACCAGCGTCGGACCCGCGCACTTTTGGCCCAGCGTCACCGCAACGGTCCTGCTGATACTGACTTTGGGCGGTGTTGCCTTTGCCGCGTTCGGCCCGGCGCGCGCCCTGCGTTCGGAACGGCGGCTGGCGCAGCTGGTGGGCAGACGACACCCTGCCGTGGCCAGCGATCTGCTGTCCGCAGTCGAGCTCGCCAGGGCACGGGCCAGCGTGGAAACCGCTTCGGTGGGCATCACCGAGGCATTCTTCGACTCGGTTGGAAGGTCGGTCGCGGTGCTGGACGTCCGCAAAATCATTCCCCTGCGAGCCGCCCTGCAGGCGGCAGCGGCAGTGATCGCAATGGCCGCCATCCTCGTCGGCGGGCTGCTGTGGGCCCCGGGCAGCGTCCGCCATGGACTTGGTCTGCTGCTGCGCCATCCCACCTTGTTCGAGGGTGCCTCACCTTCCGCGCAGCCCCTGATAGGCGACGTCCGGCTGATCTACACCTACCCTGCGTATACCGGACTGCCGAAGCGCGTGGTCGAAGGTTCGACCGGGGATGTTGTCGCGCTCAAAGGCACGCAGGTGACGATCGAGACACACATTCTGCGCTCGGCGCGCCAGGCCTCGCTGCTTCTGGGCGATGCGGGCGAGCGCGGCCAGCTGCCCGCGGTCCTTGATCGGGACAGGCTGACCGCGTCGCTGATGTTGCAGGACAGCGGCAGCTACCGCGTCTGGCTGGCGCCGTTGATAGGGCGGCCGGTGCGCGAACTGAGGCCGCATCGGATCGTGGCCGAAAGCGATCAGGCGCCCCGCGTAGACATCTTTGGTGCCGCGGATCGCCTGGAACTGGCGTCGCCTCGCCCCGTCGAAGTGGGATTCTCCGCCACCGACGACTTCGGACTGGGTCCGGTAGACCTGGTCTATCGGGTCGGTGAAGGTCCCGAACAACGCGTGCGCCTGCGCGATCCGGCCGGGGCGCGCGCCACCCGAGGCTCGACGGTCTTCGAGCCCGCCGTCGCGACACTGGGGCCCGGTGAGATGGTCGCCTACCACATCGAAGCCAAAGATCGCGACGACGTATCAGGGGCGAAGGTGGGCTCATCGCGGACGCTGTATCTGGTCATCCAGAACCCGCGCGAGAATCTGGACGAACAGCTGGCACGCGAGCGCGACATCCTGGACCGCCTGATCGGCAATCTGGGCGATCGTCTGGATCTCAGCGATTCGGGCAGCCCCGCGGGAAGTCCCCCACCGCCTGGTACCGCGCCGAACTCCGAGCCGCTCACGCGCCTGGCCTCGTGGGTGTCCGTCCACGAGGCACAAGAAGCGCACCTTGCCCTGCTGGGGCGCGTGGTCGACGACGAAAGGCGCGCCGGCAACGCCAGCAAGACGCTGGTCAACGCGCTGGCGGGCGTTGCGGATCGCCTGGGCAAGGTTCTGCGGGAAGAATCGGCCCTGCTGTCCGCCCTGCGCGGCAAGGCCGATCAGGGGGCGCTGACGGCCACCAACTTCGGCCGCGTGGCGGGCGTGGGCGCCAAGGACATCGATGAGCTGGAGCGTTCGATCCTGCTGCTCGATGATCTCATTTCGCGTCAGAGGCTGGAGGATCTCGCGGCGGCCGCGCGCGAACTGACCGACGCCTACCGCCAGCTTCAGGATCTCGCGGCCCGCTACGCATCCACCCACGACGAGGCCCTGCGCCGAGAGATCGAACGAAAGATCCGCGATCTGCGCGCTCGCATCGACGAACTGGGACAAAAGATCGCCGCGGTGAAGGCGCGCAACGAGGTGTCGACCGAATGGCAAAACATGCCCGACATGAAGGAGATGGCCGAACAGGCCCAAAAACTGGATTCGCTGCTGGAAAAAGGCGACTCGCAGTCGCTGGCGAAGGCCCTGTCGGAGCTGGGGGGCAAGCTCGGATCACTGAAGGACATGCTGGACAAGAACGCGAACGATTTCGAGAGCGAGCGTTTCCCCCAGGAAAACAAGGCTCTCGGCGAGTTCATGAAGAAGGTCGAAGATCTTGAGGGCGATGAGCGGGCCCTGGCGGGTGATAGCCAGACGCTGGCCAGCGAGATGGATGAGGAGCTGACACGCAAGCTCAAGGGGCAGCTAGACAAGATGGTGTCGGACACCAATGCGAAAATCGATCGCCTGCGCGACAAGCTGGCGACGGCGGCGCCCCGCGATCTGGACGAGGAAGCGCAGGACGACCACAAGCGGGCCAAAGAGAGCAGCCGGCAACTCAAACGGCTGGTCAATAGCAAGGACTGGGGCGAATCGAAGAAAGAGGCGGAACGCGTCTCGTCGAGCTTGCGGCGGATTCGCCGCGCCCTCGATGAACGCACCCACAAAACGCCGCCACCTCCGGCGGCCGAAGGGTTCGGCAAGGACATGGGCGAGGCGGGGGCACTGGCGCAGGAGATCAGCGCGGCGCTGGAAAAACTGGTGCCAAACGCCGCCGATCGGATGTCGCCCGAACAGGCCGGGCGTGGCAAGAACATGGCCCAGCGGCAAAGTTCGCTGCAGGAGCGATCGGAGGATTTGGCCAAGGAAGCGGCCAAGAAGGCGGGACAAGTCCCCGGTATGGACAAGGCCGAATCCGACCTTAAGGGCGCGGCCGGACAGATGCAGGAGTCGGGCGCTGACCTTCAGCGCGGCGACGCCAAGGAGGGGACGGTCAAGGCCCGCGACGCCGCCGATCGCCTGGCCCAACTGCGCGAGGGAATGAAAAAGGGACAACCCATGGGGCGCAGCAACAAGCACCAGGATCCCGTGCGCATCCCCGGCGCCGATGACTCAAAGGCCCCGCGCGAATGGCGCCAAGAGCTGATGGACGCCATGAGGGAAAAGGCCCCCGATCGTTTTCGGGATGAAGTCCGGCGCTATTACGAGGAACTGGTGAAGTGAAAATCGCCGCGTGCTTGCGACCAACAGTTGTCGCCCTTGGCGCGATTTTCGGCATCGCGCCGATCGCGGGCGCCGCGGGTTCGCCCGCGCGCCGGGACAACGAGCCGCCGCCTGCGCTTGCCCACCCGTCCGCGTCGGGCCATGCTGCCAGCGACGAGGGGCGACAGATCGAAAGCCTGATGGACGAGTGGCGTTTCACCGAGGGCGAAAAGGCTTTGGGGACTCTGTCGCGCGCGCGGCCGGGGGACGCCGAGGTGCTTTATCTGGAGGGATACGCGCGCTTCGTCAGCGGTGATTACCCGGCCGCCGTGGCCAAGCTGAACGCGGCCGGCCGACAGGCCCCCGGGGATCTCGAAATCAAGGAACTGCTGTCGCTGGCCGAAGCGGCCGCCAAGGCCATTGCGGGCCACCGCGAGGCGCGCTCCACGCATTTCATCATGCGCTACCCGCCCGAAGACGCCGTGCTGGCGGATTTCGCGCTTGAATCATTGGAATCCATGCTGGCGGCGCTGCGCGACGATCTGGGGTTCACGCCCAGCCGCCCCATCATCGTGGACATCTACCGCAGCCCCAGCGATCTGGCTGCGGTGTCGACGTTGAGCGAGGACGAGGTCAAACGCACCGGAACCATCGCGCTGTGCAAATGGGCGCGACTGATGGCGACCACCCCGCGGGCCCTGCGTTTCGGGTACCCGTGGCAGGACAGCCTGTCGCACGAGCTGGTTCACTACGTCGTCTCGTCGCTGTCGGCCGATCACACGCCGGTGTGGCTACAAGAGGGGCTGGCAAAATTTCTCGAGCGACGCTGGCGGGAACCCGCGGGCGGCGAGTTGCCCCCGTCGATGCAACACCTGCTGGCCAAGGCCCTGGCGACCGGCAAGCTCATAAGCTTCGAGGCCATGCACCCCTCGATGGCCAAATTGCCCAAGGCCGAGGACGCCACGCTGGCCTTCGCCGAGGTCGCCACAGCGGTCGCCTCGCTGCACGCGCGCGGGGGCATGCCGGCCCTGCGCGCCGCCATCGGACACGCACGTCAGGGCATGGACGCGCGCATCGCCGTCGCAATGGCGGCCGGCGGGTCGTGGGCCGAGTTCGAGAAGTCCTGGCGCGCGTACATGACCGCGCAGAAATACCGAACCTTCCCGGGCATGGAGCCCGTCACGCGCAAGTTCCGCAAGGCAAGCGCCCTGGCCTCCAGGCGCGGACCCAGCGAGGACGAAGAAACCATGGGGACCGAACCGGCGCAGCGCTTTTTGCGGCTGGGAAACATGCTGCTGCTGCGACGCCGACTGAAGGCCGCGACGCTAGAGTACGAAAAGGGCGCCAAGATCAACGGCCCTGGACACTGGCTGTTTCCCGTGAAGCTGGGCCGCGCATACCTGGCGCTGGGCCAACCCGACCGCGCCCTCAAGGCGGTCAATGAGACACAGATCCTGTATCCCGAATTGCCGTGGCCGAACCTCATAGCGGGGCAAGCCCTTCTATCCAAGGGCGAGGCTGACAAGGCCATCGGCGCGCTGCAGGCCTCGCTTGCGACCAACCCGTTTGACCCAACCGTCCATTGCGCCATGGCCGAGGCCTACCAGAAGCTGCCCGTGACGGCCGCGTGGCCCGCGAACCGCCGTGAACGCGCCGAACGCTTGTGCCGCGAACTGGCACAGTAATCTTGCGGAGATTGGCCTGCATCTGCGCGCTGCTGGCGACGTCGTCGTGCCGCAATCCGCCGATCGCGGCCCCCAGCGCCACGCCCGCCAACCGCCTGCACGTTCCTGGCCCCTGCTGTCCGGCATCCCCGAACGAATGGGTCGACGTGCGAAATTGCGGCGCCACGGGCAACGGGCACGACGACGACTCGGCGGCCCTGCGCAAGGCGACCAGTTGCCATGCCGACAGCCGCGTCCGGCGGCTGCTGATTCCGCGAGGCCTCTACCGCATCAATCTTTGTGACCAGGGATCGTTGCTGGCACCCGTGGCGGGCGCGTCCGTGGTGATCAAGGGCGACGGGCCGGACGCCAGCATCATCGAGGACATGAGCCTGTTCGCGTGCCCCAGGCCGCTCGGCGGGGGCACCCTGATTACGTTCAAGGAGGGAAGTGACGCGTATCTGGAGGGCGTTGCCTTTCGCACCCTGCGAAACGGCCGACTGCGCAGCCAGTGGGGCGCCCTCTTGCACTACGGTGGCCCGGGCTCACGTCTGCACCTGAAGAACGTCACCTTCCAAAACTGGATGCGCGGCGTGGACGTCGGTCCGAGCGGCGAAATCGCGACACTGATCGAATCCAGCAACTTCATCGAGACGGCAATGGGCTATTTCGCCCAGCCACATCCCAAGACAACGCACGAAATCCGCAACACACGTTTCGAGCGGACCGGAATTCGGTGCCATCACTACTACGCGATGTACGTGAACCCGCCGTTCCGTTCCTTCGTGATCGAAGATTCGTGGATCGTCGATTCGTTCGGAGGCGGGATCACCCTGTTCACCGCACACAGTGCCCTCGACGACTGCCCCGGCTGCCAGGTGACCATCAGCCGCAATCACTTCATGAGTCCGACGTACTGGCAGGACCCGGACAAGAGGGTGACCTGCGAATGCCTGGAACCCGCGATTGTCGATTGCACCCACCACGACACAGACGCCTGTCGCGGCATCGATGATCTCGTCTGCCCGCCCCGCGGCTGCCTTTGCCAGCCCGATGGCTTCTGCCTGCACGAAAGAGCCCTGAATTGCCGGTGCGATTGCACCCGTGACGGGCACTGCAAGAACGACCCGGGCACGAAGTGCCAGTTCGCGAACGGCTTCGAACAAAGTGCCGCTGGCGTTTACGGCAAGCCGTCGGTCGACGTGCAAACCAGAAAGCTGGATCCCGATAGCACGCGCATCGTTGGCAACGAGTTCCAGGGTCGCGAGGTGATTCGCCTGCAGACGTCGGCCGTGGTCGTCGGCAACCGCGTTTACCGGCGCCCCGGGCAGGGGGTGAACGCCCTGCGCTGGCTGGGCGACGGCACCAAGCAAGGCAGCGGCTTCGGCAGCATCGTGACCGCGAACTACCTCGCCGGCCTGGTAATCGTGTACCGCGGAACCGACGCCGTGCGCTTTGAGGGAAATGAGTTTCCCGACGGCGCCGAGCTTGTTATCGAAGGCGACGACGTTCTGTTTGCGAACAACACCTTCATCAGACAAATGCCCGGCACCGCCGCGCCGATTCGCGTCCTGGGCGCCGGGGCAGTGATCCGCGACAATCGTTTTGCCTTTCGCGGTCCCGGAATCCTGCTCGGCCCGTCGGCGCGACCGGGCCAGTTACTGGGCAACACCTTTTCCCTACAGCTTGAATCGGGGTCGGGCACGACGGGGGTGCAGATCCCCGGCGATGCGGGCTGGGAGATCGCCAACAACCATTTTTCGTTGCGCGGGCCCGGCCCTGGCTCGGCGCAAGACATGCGCGCGACGCCACCAACTGGGGACGGCGCCCGGGGGCACATGATCCCACCCCGGATCCATGACAACACCTTTGCCGCCCCGTCGCAGGCAACGGGATGCGTCGTGACCCGTGCTGCCACGCCCCCGATCCACGTGACCTGCCCAGGCAACCCTTGAGCCGCCGCGACCCCAACCACACGAGCAACTTTGCTGGGCCCAGCCGCGCGTGGCATTCTGGTAGCGATGTCTGAGTCAAAGGCGCCGGTACTGCACAGCGGCCCGTGGCGCGAAACGACGGAAGCCCCAACCACTGACGTTGCGGGGGCACCGCCCTTGACTGACACGGATCGCGACGTGCAAGCCGCTCGGGACATCGCCGAGGCCCGTCGCACGCTTCTGTCCGAAATCGGCAAGCGCATCGTCGGGCAGGAACAGGTCATCGATCATCTGCTCATTGCCTTGTTCGCACGCGGGCACTGTCTGTTCGTCGGCGTACCCGGCCTTGCCAAGACCTTGCTGATCCAGACTCTGGCCGACGTCCTGGACCTGTCGTTCGGGCGGGTTCAGTTCACGCCCGACCTGATGCCGTCTGACATAACGGGCTCGGACGTGCTTGAAGAAGATCGCACCACCGGGCGCCGCGTGTTCCGTTTCGTCAAGGGGCCCTTGTTCGCCAACGTCATTCTCGCCGACGAGATCAACCGGACACCGCCCAAGACCCAGGCCGCGTTGTTGCAGTCGATGCAGGAGTACCGCGTCTCGGCGGGCGGCACCACGTATGAGCTTCCCCTGCCCTTCTTGGTGTTCGCCACGCAAAACCCTATCGAGCAGGAGGGTACATACCCGCTGCCCGAGGCCCAGCTTGATAGGTTCATGTTCCAGGTGGACGTCGGTTATCCCAACGAGGAAGAGGAGGTGCGCATCGTCAGCCAGATGACGACGGCGTATCGCCCGACATTGCGCAAGGTTCTGTCCCCGGGACGGATCATCGAGTTGCAGGACCTGGTGTTGCGCGTGCCCGTCGCCGACCATGTCCTGCGCTACGCGGTGGCGTTGTGCCGCGCGACCCGTCCGGTCAAGTCACAGCAGGGCACGCCCCTGCCAACCAGCGCGGCGCCGGGCCCGGCGCTGCCCTACGTGGAGCAATACGTGTCCTGGGGCGCCGGCCCGCGCGCTTCGCAGAACCTGATCCTCGCCGCAAAGGCACGCGCCATCCTCGACGGGCGTTACGCCGCGTCTTCGGAAGATGTCGAGGCCCTGGCGATGCCCGTGCTGATCCACCGCGTCGTCCCCAACTTCCACGCCGAAGCCGACGCCGTCACGGCGCGCGCGATCGTCACGCACGTGCTAGAAGCCGTGCGCCCCGAGTAGATCGCGGCCCATGGCGGCTTTCCCGACCACCCCGAAAACCGAGGGCTCGCAGGCGCTCGGTCCGCGTGAACTCGCGCAACTGGCAACGCTGGCGGTGCGCGCCCGCGTGATCGTGCAGGGCGCATTCGCCGGCATGCACCACAACCTGCACGCCGGCACCTCGATGGAATTCACCGAACACAAGGAATACGCGCCCGGCGACGAGATCAGGCACATCGACTGGAAGGCCGCGGGCCGCGTGGATCGCTACTACATCAAACGTTTCGAGGACGAGACCGAGATGCGGACCTTTCTCTTGGTCGATGCGTCCGCCTCGATGGGTTACAGCCGCCGAGGCGTCTCGAAATTGGTGTACGCCACGTACCTGGCAGGTGCCCTTGCCTACCTGCTGGCGCAGCAGGGCGATCCTGCGGGGCTGCTGATTTTTGACGAAAACACCCGCCAGCATTTGCCACCCAGCACCCGGGCCGGGCAGATCCGCGAAATCCTGCGCCTGCTTGAGACCGCCGCGCCCGACGGGCGAACTGATCCGGCGCGCGCCCTCGGCCACGTGGGCGAGCTGGCCGACAAGCGCAGCCTCATCATTCTGTTCACCGACTTCCTCGACAGCGAGCCCGCCGCGACCGCGCCCGGGGCCGCGGCTGCCCACGCAAGCGGCCCCCTGGCCGATCGGCTGCGACAACTGCGCGCGCGCGGCCATGATGTCGTCGTATTCCACATTCTCGATCCGGACGAGGTCAACCTGCCCTTCGATGACCTGACGCAGTTCGAGGGCATGGAACCGGGCGACGGGCGCACATTGCTGGCCGAGGCCGCCGATCTGCGCGAGGCTTTTCGCCGAGAATCCTCGAACTTTCGCGAGCGCTGGCGCCAGACCTGCGTCGAGGGTCGGGTCGAATACCGCTTCGCCACCAGCGATCAGGGTCCGTCGGAGATCCTGCGCGCCTTCGTGGCCGGCCGGCAGCGGGGGCGTCACTAGCCCATGGGCTTTTTCGCCCCCGCACTGCTGTTCGGTCTGGTCGCCGCAGTCGTACCGTGGCTGGTCCACCTCATCGGCAAGCGGCGCGCGGTGCCGGTGCGTTTCGCTGCCATGCAACTTCTGCTGCGCTCAGAAAAGCGCACTTCCGCGCGGCGGCGGTTGCGAGAGATCTTGCTTTTGCTATCGCGCACCGCGATTGCCGCCAGCCTGCCGCTCATTTTCGCGCGACCATTCGCCGAGCGGGCCAGCGACGTACCCGGCGCCACCTTGCTACCCCAAAGCGCCGTGATCGTTCTCGACGACTCGGCCAGCCTCCAGCGCCGGCGCGGCTCGGGCACCATTTTCGATCAGGCGAAGGCCCGGGCGCGGTCACTGCTGTCGCAATTCCCGACTGACTCGGATATCGCCCTTGTCCTGACCTCGGCGCACTCGGAGGCACCGGTGGGCGAGCTGTCCACCGAGCACGCCCGCGTGCGCGATGCGCTTGAGGGGGTCAAGTGCTCGGCGCGCGTGTCGGACTTCACCGAAGCGATGAGACGAGCGGCGCTGATCCTGGCCGCGTCAACCCGCCCCGAACGGCGGATCTTCCTCCTGACCGATCTGCAGGCGGCCGGCTGGGGCGAGGACACGGGCCTTCCGGATCAAGGCGGACCCGACGTGGCGGTGATCGACGTCGCCGGGGAAAAGCCCTGGACCAACCGGGCTGTCGTGAGCCTCGTCGCCGAGCCAGCGGCCGAGGCGGGCACGGGCGGCGTCGCTGTTACCGCTGAAATTGCTTCTTTCTCGGCCCTGCCGGTTAACCAGTTGGGCGTCACGCTGAAGATCGATGGCGCGACAGTGGCAAGACACTTCGTCGATGTGCCGGCCGGTGGGCGCGTACCCAAGCGGATTCTGTACAGCCTGCCGGAAGGGACCGGCGGCACGCACGAAGCCGAAATCGAGATCGACCCCGATGATTTTCCCCTCGACGACCGGCGGATCGCGCGCCTCGAGCTGTCGCGCACGCTGCGCGCCCTCATCATCAACGGGGATGCCCGCACGGTGAAGACCGAGGATGAGGCCGTATTCCTGGAGACCGCCCTCAAGATCGGGGATCGCACGGCGGTGGTAACGACCCTGATGCCGGACGACGTACCGACAGACAGCCTGGGCAGCTACACGGTGATCTTCGCCGCCAACATCACGGCCCCCAGTTCCGCCCTGGCGGCGGCCCTGATTCGTTTCGTCGAGGGCGGGGGCGGCCTTTTTGTGTCAGTCGGCAGCCACGTCGACGCGACGTTGTGGAACCAGCGGATGGGGAAGATCCTGCCGCAACCACTGGGCTTGGCGCGCACGGCGTCTGCAATGCCCGGTCAGGCCGAGGGCGAAACGCTCGACAACCGCCCCGCCGAACGCCTCGCACCCCTCGATCGCCGTCATCCGTTGCTGGCGCATTTTTCCGCCAGCGGCGAGGGACTGGCGACTGCACGTTTCTTCAAGTTCATGCTGCTTGAACCAGTGCCCGACAGCATTGAGCACGCGGTCGTTCTGCGCTTCGAAAGTGGTGCCCCCGCCCTGGTGGAACGGCAGGTCGTCAAGGGTCGGGTCCTTCTGCTGGCGACGACGGTGGACCGCGACTGGACCGACTTGCCGATTCACCCGGGATTCCTACCCCTCATCCAGCAGTCGGCGCGGCGGCTTACCGGCCTGTCCGAGGACGCCGCGAACCCGTCGCTGCTGGTCGGCCAATCGCGCGAGCTGGAGCTCGGCGCGGATGAACGGCGCATCGAGATCATGAAACCCGACGGCGTCTTGTGGGTGGCCCACCAAGAGCGTGGAGTGGGCCACAAGACCGTCATCTTCAACGAGACGGACCAGCCCGGTGCGTACCACGTGCGGGCCATCGCCCCTGACGGGACGGTCGTGCCCCGGCCCGGCGACACCTTCGTCGTGAATCTCGACCCGCGGGAATCGGATCCGGCGCGCCTCGCCGCTGACCGACGGCCCGATCGCAAGGGCCGCAAGGCCGGCACGGCGCCCGCAGCACCCAAGCAGCGGGTCGAACTGTGGCACGGCCTGGCGGCTCTGGTGATCCTGGTGGTGCTGTTCGAATCGCTGCTGACGCTGCGCTGGCGCCGTTCCGTGGTTGCCGAGAACAGATAGGCACGTCTGGTCGCTGGCCGTTGTCCCAGGGTCTTGTGATAAGAGGAACTGAGCGCCGTCTATGACGTTCAACTCTTTTGCGTTCGCAAAATTCTTTATCGTCGTCTACCTGGCGTACCTGCTGCTGCGCAGTCCAGGCGCGGAGGGTCCTGCGCGAACTCTTCGCGCGCGCGCGTGTTGAACAGACGATCGCGGACCGGATAACCGGCGCGCAGCCAGGTATTGTGAACACGCCGCACGTACTTGCCCAGGCGCGGATGCCATCCGGCCAGTCGCTGAACTATCTCGGGCCGCACAGGGGGCATGTAGAAAAAATGCTAGACGAAACGTCTCCCGAAGGAAAGTTCAGCGTCGGCAAGTCAAGCGTCGGCAAGTCAAGCGTCGCAGCCGGCCCGTCGGATCCGGGCGCAGGTCAACAGCCAATCTTCGTGTTGCCGCCAGCTGCATTCCACCTCAAACGGCCCCTCGCCCCCTGTAAGCCACAGCCGCACCTGCGCCCCCGATCCCGTCCGGAGGGGACGCGAAAGCTCGACCTCGTGAAAGCCAACCCGCCGGCGCACGAAAGGATCGAGTGCCTTGTAGATCGCCTCCTTCATCGAAAAGGCCCACAGCACCTCGGCCGGGCGGTCGCCCTCGGGGACCGTGGCCAGCCGCGCTCGTTCCCGATCACCAAGCACCCGCGCCGCCAGATCGATCGGGCGGGGCCGCGCCGCCTCCAGATCCACACCGCGGGTCCAGCCATCGGCGCGGGCCCCCAGGCCCACCGCCAGCGTCACCTTGTGACTGATCGAGCCAGCGATCTCGGAGGGCAGCCGGGGCGCACCACGATCGTCGGCCAGGATGGCGGGGCACGAAGGGTATATGTCCGCCAGCGCCTGCCGCAGCGCCAGGCGACCCGCCACCCAGGTGGAACGCCGCCCGGTACCAAGGCCCGCTACATGGGCCCGCTCATCCGGCGCCAACCGCGCCAGCACCGATGGTCCTATCTCCTCAACGGCCTCTGGAATGCTGACGCCCACGACGCGCCCAAACGGAAGGTCGAGGGCAAAGACGGTCTGGTACCCCGGGTCGTTCAAGCCCGCGCTCGCGTCAAGGCCCCGTCACCGGAGATGAGCCCGCGGCCGACGAGTCCCCCACCCGTTTGAACGAAGCCGAGAGTGCCCGGTGCGCGGGCGTCCCGAGCCGCGCCGATAGGTCCACGCCCTCGGCAGGGAGGTGCAGACGAGACAACGCCTTGAAGGTCGCGTTCCGCGCCGCGCTTTCCTCGACCCGAGCACGCACCGCCGGATCCCGTTCCGCCGCACGCACCAGCGCTTCCCCCGCCGCCACCTGCCGATCCACCGGCCCGCGGACAAGAAAGTGGTCGATGCCCGCCAGCACCCCGGTGACGACCAGCTCCTCGATGGGGTAGCGATCGGCGACCGCCTTCATCCCCAGATCGTCGCTGACCAACAGGCCAGCAAAGCCCAATTGCCCACGCAAGATCTCGGTCAGAATCTTGCGCGACAGGGTCGCGGGACTCTGCGGATCCAGGGCCGGGTACATCACGTGGGCGCTCATGATGGCCTCGGCCCCCGCCTGTACCGCGGCGGCGAAGGGGCCAAATTCCGTCGCCCGCAGCCTGCCGATGGGATGACCCACCACGGGCAGGTCCAAGTGTGAATCCGTGCGCGTGTCCCCGTGCCCCGGGAAGTGCTTGCCACAACCCAGCACCCCCGCCGCGCGCAGGCCCCGCCAGAAAGCGAGAGCGTGGGTCGCCACCGCTTGCGGCGTGGTGCCGAAGGCCCGCGTACCGATGACCGGATTGGCCGGGTTGGTATGCACGTCCAGCACGGGCGCGAAGTTCCAGCCGATACCCAGGGCGCCCAGCTCGTCACCCAGCGCACGGCCCACCGCCTCGGTGCGCGCCTCCTCGTCGGCCATCCCCACCGACAGCATGTCTGGCCATTCCGTCAGGGGGCTGCGCAGGCGTTGCACCAGGCCCCCTTCTTGATCGACAGCCACAATGATGGGGCCGTCCTCGGGCGCGGCCAAGCGCAGGTCCCGGACCAGGGCCGCCACCTGGCCAGGCGACTCGATGTTGGGTCGAAACAGCATGACCGCCCCGACCTCGGACCGGCTGATGCGCCCAAGCAGCTCCGCCGGGGCCGAGCTACCCTCGAAACCGACGCCCAGCAGCTGACCGCACGACCGGGCGAGGCGACTGGGCATGATCCACCCATGATACCCGAATGCTTCCGAATGCTGAGCCACGATGCCCGACGGCCGCGGGTCCCTTTTCGAGTATTCCGGGGGCCGAGGTGCTGCTATAAGTTGCGGACTTCAGGGTGGCTGCCCGCCCTGATCCCGTTCACGAATTTCCCGCCGAGCCTCCCACCTTGGTCAAGGTCAACCATATCGATCACGTGGCCATCACGGTTACGGACGCGGACGACGCGACAGCCAGCCTACAGGGCCTGTTCGGCCTGACCGCGGGCGCCCGCGAACACGTGGCGGCACAGAAGACAGACGTGGTCTTCTTGCACGCTGGTTCCTCCGAAACCTCCGTCGAGCTGATCTGCCCGGCCGGCAACGACGGGCTGAGCCGCTTTCTGGACGACCGGGGACCCGGCCTGCACCACATCTGTTTCGAGGTTTCTGACCTCGTTGGCGCGCTGGCGGAACTGAAGGCCGCCGGCGTGGCCCTGATAGACGATGCGCCCCGCACGGGCGCCCGCGGACACCTGGTCGCCTTTCTGCACCCCAAAGCCACGGGTGGCGTCTTGTTTGAACTGTGCCAGAAGCCTGGCGGGACCCCTGGAGGACAGCCTTGATCTCGAAGATTCTTTTCCGCGCCCTCCCGCTTGTCGGGCTCACCCTTTTGGCCCGCCCTGCGGCCGCCCAGTTCGGCGGGGGCCAGCCGGGGGGCGGGTTCGGCGGCCCGGGCGGTCTTCCCGGCGGCCAGCCGCCCGTCGGCGACGAGCCGAAGGCCGAAGGCCCCGCAGAAGCCGCCCCGGAGGAGGAAGAGCGACCAAGCGATCTGGAGCCGCTCGGCGGCTATCCCGGCCAGCAGCGCCGGCACAGCAAGATCGTCGAGGTGGAAGGCTACCTGCGTCTGCGCTCGGATTTCCTGCACAACTTCAACCTGGGCCAGGGCTACGTCCTGACTGGCTCCCCGGGTACGCCGCCCTTTCCGACGCCCCTCGAGTGCGGTGTCCGGGAGGGGGAATGCAGCTCCAAGAATATTTCCAGCGGCAACATGCGCTTTCGCCTGGAACCCACCATCAACGTCACCGACCAGGTGCGCGTGATGAGCCAGATCGACGTGCTCGACAACCTCATCATGGGCTCGACTCCCGACTCGCTGGTGCGCGCCGGTAGTCCCGAACTGTGGACGAACCGCGCCCCCGCTTCGTCGCTTTACACCACGCAGGAGGCGCCGCAGGCGGGCCGGAACAATCTGTTCTCCAGCATCGTCGCCAAGCGCGCCTGGGCCGAGGTCGATACGGAATTCGGCTCGCTGCGATTCGGCCGGATGCCCTGGCACTTCGGCCGCGGCATGTATTTCAACAACGGCGCCTGCCCCGAATGCGACACCGGCACCACGGTCGACCGCCTCATGGCCCTCACCACCGTCTACGGCCACCAACTGGCCCTGGCCTGGGATTTCGGCGCCCAGGGCTACAACACGGGGCTGACGGATCTGGGTCGGCGCGATCCCGAATCACAGCAGTACGACCTGTCCCAGCAGGATGACGTCCTGCAACTGACCGCCGCCATTACCCACCTCGATGACGAGCGCCAGCTACAAGAACGGGTCAACCGCGGCGAAGTGGTCTTCAACTACGGCGCGCAGATGGTCTACCGCCAGCAGAGCCACGAGCTGTTCGATCTGTCGAAGGTTAGCTCGTTCAACAAGGCCGCCACGCAGCCCGGCGATCCGCCCACGCGCGAGAACCTGGCCGAGTCGCTACAGCTAAACGTCGACGCGCTGGTCATGATTCCGACGCTGTGGATGAAGCTGGCTTGGAAGGCCCTGACCATCGAATTCGAAGGCACGTCCCTGCTGGGCCGCATCGGCAACGCCGGACCGCTGGCCGAGGATCCGAACGCCAGTGGCAAGCATCTGGGCATCCGGCAGCTGGGCTGGGTGCTGGCCAGCGACCTGCGCCTGTACGGCAACGCCCTGTTTGTCGGATTCGAGACGGGCGGCGCGACAGGCGATCAGGCCGAGAACCCGCGGACGTATTTGAATTACCGCTGGAAATCCGTCGCACAACCCGTCGGCGACACGCGCATCACCGACTTCAAATTCTCGCCCAACTACCACGTCGACGAGATCTTCTTCCGCCGCATCATGGGGACGGTCACCAACGCCATTTACGTCAAACCGTCTTTGGCCTATTGGCTCAACCTGGCCGAGACACGACAAGTGGGCCTTTCGGGAGCGGTCATCTACAGCGCGGCGGCGGTGCCCGTGTCCACCCCCGGGAACTCGATCTCATACGGAATCGAGACGAATCTCGGCGTGAACTACCGCAACCCGGCCGATGGCTTCTACGGCGGGCTGGTGTGGGGCGTCTTGTTCCCCATGGGCGCGCTCGACCGACCCGGGCCCAGCACCGACGGAACCCTGTGGCCGAAGTACGAGGACGCCGGAACCGCCCAGATCCTTCGTTTGTTCATGGGCGTGAAGTTCTAGGCGTCGTGGCCCGACCCCGCTTCATTTCTTGGTCGAAGTCCGCGCGGCTTCCAGGCTCTTGATGCGCTCTTCGGCGTCCTTGCGCGCGCAGGATCGTCGCTGGCGCTTGCGGCCAGAAACTTCTTGAACGCACCCAGCGCCTCGTCGGGACGCTTTTGCTGCGAATACAGAATGCCCAGATCGTAGTGCGCGCCCGCCAGATGGGAATCGAGCGCAATGGCCGCTTCGTATTCCTTGATGGCCTCGTCAGGTTGCCGCATCCGACGGTAAACCGTCGCCAGATTGAAATGTGACTGGGCGTCGTTGGGGGCAAGCTCGATTGCCTTCTTGAACGCCGCGATGGCCCCTTCCTTGTCGTCGGTCTTCGACCGCGCCACACCCAGATTGGTCCACGCCATGGGGTCGTCTTTTTTCAGGTCCGTGGCCTTCTTGAGATACTCGATGGCCTTGGGGAAGTTTCCCTTCTGTCGATGCGCGAAACCCAGAGACACCAACGTCTCGTAATCGTCCGCCTTCAACGCCAAGGCCGCGTCCAGCTCGCGTATGCCGTCGTCGACCCGCTTGAGGCGCAGGTAGACGGAACCCAGGTTGGCGTGCCCGGCGGCATCACCCGGCTGCAGCTTCAGACTTTTTTCCAGGTATGTGGCCGCCCTCGGGTAGTCGCCCTGGCCCCGCCACAGGTTGCCAAGGGTGAAGTACGCGGCGGCGTAATCCGGGCGTAGCGCGATGGCCTTTTCGACCGCCGCGATGGCTTCGACGTTCTTGCCCTGCCGTTTGAGCTGCAGGCCCAAGTTGTAGTGCCCGGCCGCTTCGTCCGCCCCCGCCCTGCCTGCAGCGGCCAGAAACCCGAGAAGCCCCAAGATTGCACCGACTCGCGTCATCCGCATCGTGCCACCAGGATACACCACCAGGCTAATCGAAAGCGATTCTCAGAATCGTTTGTGATACCATCGCTCATCATGTTGTTGGAAGCGCTGCTGGTGACTTTCCGCGAAGGCCTCGAGGCATTCCTGATCGTCGGTGTGATCATCGCGTACCTGCGCAAGACCGGTCGGGTCGGCCTTGTACGCGGCGTACGCATCGGCCTCGTGATCTCGATTTTCACGTGCAGCATCGGCGCCTACCTGTGGACCGAGGTGCCCAACCAGCCGCTGTACGAGGGCTGCGCAGCCCTGGCGGCGGCCGTTCTGGTCGGGGGCCTGCTGTGGCAGATGACCCGCATGGCAGGCCACCTCAAGGGCGACATCGAGAAGCGCGTCGCCCGCGCAGCTGGGGATTCTGGCGAGCCCCCTTCCCGACGCGCCGTCTGGGCTGTGGCGCTGATAACCGCCCTGCTGGTGACGCGCGAGGGTCTGGAAGCCGTGCTGTTTCTGGGCGTGCAGGCGTTCTCGGCCAAGGCGACCACAGTCGCCATCGGGGCCACCGTCGGCTTTGCGGCTGCGGGTGCCCTGGCCTGGTTCTGGAGCCGCTACAGCAACAGCCTGAACGTCGCCCTCGTGTTGAAAGTGACGGCCATCTTCCTGGCACTGTTCCTGGTTCAACTACTGGTCTACGGCGTCCACGAGCTGGCCGAAAGCGGCACCATCGAAGGCAGTCAGGCCTTCCATGATGCGACTGAACGCTTTGGCCCTGATGGCGACATCGGCAAGCTCATGGCCTATTCGCTGTGCGTGGCGCCTTTCCTGTATCTGCTGCTCAACCGCCGGCGCAGCGCGCACGCGTAGGTAGCGGGGGCTCAGTTGAGTCAGGCATGGCTCCGCAGCGCGGGGATCTTTTGTTTCACTGGGGTTGCCCTGGGGGCTTTCGGCGCCCACGGGCTGCGCGCCCGCATAAGTCCCGAACTGCTTGAGGTCTATCGGACCGGCGTCCTTTACCATCTGTTGCACGCGCTGGCGCTGCTTGTCGTGGTACTGGCGGCCGAACGCATCCGGACCGCCCGCACCGTTGCCTGGTGTTTCACCCTGGGCATCGCCATCTTCGGCGGCAGTCTCTACGCCCTGGCGCTGACCGGCGCTCGCTGGCTGGGCGCCATCACGCCCATCGGCGGCACACTGTTCCTTGCAGGCTGGGTGGCCCTGGCCTGGGGCGCCCGACCCAAGACCTAAGGTCGACTAAGGGTGCTCGGGCGAGGCCGCGGGGCCTTCGTGTCCGGCGCCCCCGTGCATTTCGACGGGCGCGACCGGACCGCCGTTCGGCAGGCTGACCGGCAGGCGCGCCATGAGATCGCCAAACACGCCCGCCAGCAGCACCAAAACGAACAGCACCGACACAACGAACACCAACCGATTGACGCCGCCGGCGTCGTAAAGGTGCATGAAGAACAAGACAACAAGCGTCGCCTTGGTCGTGGCGATGGCAAGGGCGATGATGATGTTCGCCTCGCCGAGATCCATGCGGCCCGTGACGACGGTCAGAACGGTTCCAGCCAGCAGGGCCAGCCACACGAAGACATAGCGCTTGAGCCCGTGCACCGCGTGCGCGGCGGGGTTGTTGGTGCCTAGTTCAATATCAGCCACGCGCCATCTCCCGAAATCAAATGAGGTACAGCAACGGAAACAGGAAGATCCAGATGAGATCGACCAAGTGCCAGTACAGGCCGCCCAGCTCAACCGGTACGTGGTACTCGGCGTTGTACAGGCCCTTCTTCACCCTGAACATGACCCAGGCCAGGATGCTCATGCCCACGATGACGTGGAACGCGTGCAGGCCCGTCGCCAGGAAGTACACGGCGTAAAAGATGTTCGCGCCGGGAAGCTGCAGGCCCTCGTAGCTGTAGAACTTACCGGGCAGCATGCCCTCGTGGAATTTGTGACGGTACTCGAAGCTCTTGACCACCAAGAAGCCCAGCGCGCACAGAATGGTCACGGCCAGCCAGCGCACGCACGCCTTCGAA
Organism: Myxococcales bacterium; assembly: GCA_025350815.1. Taxonomy (GTDB): domain Bacteria; phylum Myxococcota_A; class Polyangia; order Fen-1088; family Fen-1088; genus JANXXE01. The sequence goes on from JANXXE010000014.1 coordinate 22,428, forward strand.
TTGCCCCTCTGGATGGCGTTGTATCCAAGAACAACAGTGAAGCTACTGGTGATCAGGATAACCGTGTTCAGCGTGCCGAGCGAAAGGTCGAGGTGTCGAGACGCCAGATGGAAAGTCTGCGGGTACAGCCATCTGTAGACCGTGTAGCCCAGGAACAGACCCGCGAACAGCAGGACTTCGGTTCCCAGGAACAGCCACATGCCCAGGCGGACGGCATGATTCTGGGTCTCGATATTGTCAAAGTGGTGGGCGTGGTACCAGCGCGGCGGGCGGGCGGCGTGGGCATGGCCTTCAGATGACGACATGCTCTACCTCCTCCCCCTTCTTCTGGTACGTGTAGGGATCTTCATCCACCGTCGGGGTGACATCGAAATTGTGCTTCGGCGGGGGCGACGACGTGTTCCACTCGAGGCCTTTCAGATCCCAGGGGTTGTCCCCGGCCACGTTGCCGTTCTTCAAAGCGTAGATCAGATAAATGAGAATGATGATGAAGCCGAAGGCCAATAACGTTGATCCAGCGGTGGACGCCACGTTGAGCACCCAGAAACGCTCGTCGTACATGTAATAGCGACGGGGCTGGCCGGCGTTGCCCAGCAAGAATTGCGGGATGAAGGTGGCGTTGAAGCCTAGGACGATGAAGGACGACGCCACCATGCCCCAGCCTTCGTGGAACATTCGGCCGAACATCTTCGGGAACCACAGGTGAATGGCCGCCAGGTACCCCATGATGACCGCGCCGACCATGATGAAGTGAAAGTGCGCGACCACGAAGTAGGTGTCGTGCCAGTGCACGTCCAGCGATACCGTGGCCACCGCAATACCCGTCATGCCACCGAACACCAGGAAGAAAAGAAAGCCGCAGATGTATACCAGCGGCGTGCGGATGGCGATCGAGCCGCGGTACAGGGTGCCCACCCAGTTGAAGACCTTGATGGCGGTGAAAACGCCGACCAGCATCGAGATAATGGCGAACGCCCCATTGTCGAGCGCAGACTGCCCCGACACGAACATGTGGTGGCCCCAGGCGAAGAAGCCGACGAACGCGATACCCAGCGACGAGTACGCAATCATCTTGTAGCCGAACACGTTCTTGCGGGCGACGGCCGCCACGGCCTCGCTGATGACACCCATCGACGGCAACACCATGATGTAGACCGCCGGGTGTGAATAGAACCAAAACATGTGCTGGAACAGCACCGGATCGCCCCCGTGGGCGGGATCGAAGAAGCCGAAGCCGAAGATGCGCTCGACCGCGACCAGGACCGACGTCAAACCAATGACCGGCGTCGCCAAGACCTGAATGATGGCGGTTGCGTAGATGGCCCACACAAACAGCGGGATGCGCATCCAGGTCATGCCCGGGGCGCGCAGCGTGTGCACAGTGACGATGAAGTTCAGACCCGTCAGAATCGACGAGAAGCCCAGAATGAAGACGCCGAACAGAACCGGGGCCAACGTCGCGGGCGTACTGAGGCTGTACGGCGCGTAGAAGGTCCACCCGGCGTCGGCGCCGCCGCTGACCATGCCGTACAGGGCCAGCGCCGCGCCCACCGCGTATACGTATACGGACAGCAGATTCAGGCGGGGGAACGCGACGTCCTTCGCACCCAGCATCAGCGGCAGGCAGAAGTTGCCGAAGATGCCCGGGATCGCGGGGATCATGAACAAGAAGATCATGACCACGCCGTGCAACGTGAACATCCTGTTGTAGGTGTTCGCGCCCATGATGGTGGGGCCGGGCGTCAGGTGCTCGAAACGCACCGCCATCGCGAAAATGCCGCCAAGCAGAAGTGCCACGGTGGTGAGCACGAAGTACATCAGCGCAATGCGCTTGTGATCAAGCGTGAAAAGCCACGACTTCAAGCCGCGATCGGCATTGATGTAGTGAACCTTCGGCAGGCTCAGCTCTTCGTTAACGACGTTCAACTGGGCCATAGACTGGTTCCTTCGGTGCTACGTTCTCCAGATTGTCGCCACGTAGCGATTTGATGAATTCCACCAGGGCGGCCGCCTCGGGGGCGGCCAGCTTCCCACGGAAGCTGGGCATCACCTGCTGATACCCCTTCACCACCTTGACGTAGGGGTCCATCATCGATTCGGTCAGATAACCTTCGTCGGCGATGATGGTCTCGCCCGACGCCAGCAGCGTCTTGCGCCTGTAAAGGTCCACCCAGGTCGGCCCAATGTGCGGCGCCCCGTCGAGCGAATGGCACTTGAGACACCCGTAGGCACCGGCCAGGCGCCGGCCATAGGTCGCCAGATCGCCCTTGAATTCCTCGCCGCTGCCACTGGAATCCACGCGACCGGCCAGCCCCTGCTTCTGCTTGACCATCCAAGCGTCGAATTCGGGACCCGGCAGCACGACCACCTCGCCGATCATCTGCGAGTGCCAGGTGCCGCAGAATTCGGCGCAGTAGATGCGGTAACGCCCGGGCTTCGTTGCCTCGAACCAGGTCTCGGTGTAGCGGCCCGGGATGACGTCCTGCTTGATGCGAAAATCGGGGACGTAGAACGAATGGATGACATCGCGGCTGGTCATCAACAGGCGCACGGGCCGGTTCGCGGGCACGGTCACGCTGGCATTGGAATTCGGACCGTCGGGATAGGCGAAGTGCCACATCCACTTCTTGCCGGTGACATAGATGTCCGTCGTGTTCTTGGGCGGCGTGACGTACCAGATGTAGTCCTTGAAACCGACCCACACCCAAAGGAAGAAGAAGATGAGGGGAACGGAGATGACCGCCAACTCGAAGCGGTGACTGGCCGAAACGATGGGCGTCGAAGCGTTCGGCCGCCTCTCGCGAAAGCGGAAGAAGAACCAGGTCGCAATCAGACCGGTCAGGACAGACGCCACCATCGTCACCGTGACGACGAAATAGTGAAGCTTGTCCACCTTGACGGCGAAGGTCGAGGCCTGTTCGGGCAGGAACAGAAGCTGCCGCATCAACTCGTTCATGCTGTCCTCCGGCGGCGCATGACGAATTCTTTCCGCCACAGGACCGCCAGCAGGGTCGCCAGCGCGGCAAAGCAAAGGAACGCGCCGATGCGCACGAAGGCAAACAGATAGGGCGTGTATCGCTGCGCCATGGGATCGTACTTGAAACAGGTCAGAAGGACGCGATCGAGGGACGTCCCCACACGACCGCCGCCCGCCTCGACCAGGGCAAAGCGCAGATCACGGGGCGAGAAATCGACCCCGTAGAAGTAGCGCGAGATCTTCCCCTCGGGGGACAGAACGAAGGCCGCGGCCGCGTGCGCGAACTGGCCCACCTTTTCGTCGTAGACGTAGCGGAAACCGACACTGCCCGCGAGAGCCCGACTGGCGGCCCCGTTCGCGCCCAAGGCGTCCATCAAGAACGGCCAATCCTGGCGCTGCTCACGCCCGAGGGCCCGCAACAGGCGTCCCTGGTTGGTGTTCGCGGACTTGGGATCCTCCTTCGGGTCGATGCTGATGGCCAGGCCGATGAAGTCCTTGCCCAGGGTGAGCCCGGCGGCCTTGATCGACTTGGCAAGACCCTCATGGACCAGGTTACAAAGCTGCGGGCAGTTGAAGTAACCCATGGTCAGCAGCAAAGGCTTCCCGTGGCCGAGAAAGCTGTCGAGCGGCACCTTCTGTCCGGTCGAGTCAGTGAACAGCAACCCAGATGGAATCTGCTGGCCCAAGTTCTCGACGATATCGATATTTTGGGCGGCCGCCGGGCCCGTACCACCGACGGCAGGCAAGGGGCCGCGGTGCTTGATGAAGTCATAGGCCCGCACCGGGCTGGACATAGCGAACAGCAGCGCCATCGGAATCCCCGACGCGACCAGCGACGCGCGGTTCATGGCTGCGCGCCTCCGGCCGATCGCTTGATGAACTCGTCCATCGCCTGATCGATCGGCACGTGAATCTTCCCCTGGGCGCGATCAACCCACCCGAAACTGGTCAGGTGCTTGTGCTTGGCGGCACGCCAGTCCTCAAGACGGTGGTCGATGTCGAACGGCACCTGGTCCACGATCCCGATTTCGGGCTGGCCAATGAGCTTGCCCGGTTTGGCGACGCCGGCGGCCTGCAGCGTGGCGGTGTCGACCTTCAGGATGTAGTAGGCGATGACCGCCGAGATGAAGAAGATGACCAACGAGATGGCACCGATCATCACGATCTTCTTAATATTCACGTCGTCCTCGTTGGACGGCGCGTGGGCGTGGGAATCGTGGGCGTTGCTCATGGCTGCCTGTACCGGAGCGAAACGGCCAGAAAGGGATCCTTGACCGGCAGGGTGAAGTGGCCGCGCATGCGCCAGATGGCGAACGCGACGGACAGGCCCCCGACGCCGAAGAAGGACGTCACCAAGGTCCAGTGGAACAACGGCGCATCAGGGCTGAGCGTCGGCATCACCAGCCAGTACAGATCCACGAAGTGCACGAACAACAACCACCCGGCGACCACGGCCAACCGCTTCGGCGTGCGCTTCAGGTTACGCGACAGCAACGCACCGAACGGGATAAAGAAGTGGCCGAAGATCAGGAAGATACCGACAGGAACCCACGGTCCCCGAAAACGCACCACGTAGAACGGAATTTCCTCCGGCAGGTTCGCGATCCAGATCAGCAGCAACTGCGAGACGGCGATGTAGCCCCAGAAGCACACGAACGCGAACAGCAGCTTACCCAGGTTGTGGACGTGTTCGACACTGACGTGGTCCCCGAACAGATCCTTGCCGCGCGCCTTGTTGGTCAGGATGATCAGAATGGCGATGGTGCTGAGGATGCTGCCTGCAAAGTAATAGACGCCGAAGATGGTCGAGAACCACAGGGGATTCAGGCTCATCAGCCAGTCGAAAGCGGCAAAGCTAATGACCAGGGCGATAAACGGCAGGCCGCCGGCCCCAAGGCTGCGCTGGCGCACGGTCAACTGCACGTCGCCGGATTCGTCCTGTCGGGTCGACCAACCGAACAGGCGGTGGGACAGGAAGATGGCTACCAGAAAGTAAATCCCCGTCCGGACGACGAAGAAAGGCACATTCAGGTAGGGCTTCTTGTGCGCGAGCAACTTCAGCGCCTCGGCCCCCATGTCCGCCGCGGGCGAGACCCAAGAATACAGATGCGACATACCCATCACGATTGGGATGAATAGCAACACGAACAGGACCACCGTCGCGGCCATCACCTCAAGCGGGCGACGGATGACGACCATCCACTTCGCGCGGAAGGCATGGAAGATCATCAGGAGAATCAGCGACGCGAATGCGATGCCCGCCCAGTAGCTGAAGGCCACAAGGTACGAGAACAACGCCTTCTGCGTGTCCATGGCGATGCCGGCCAGGCTGGCGCCAAGACCCACGACGCCCAGCGCACCGGCCTTCGTCATCCAGCCGCCGCCGCCCTGAAATTTTTGTACGTCGACGGTCACGGGCCTACCTTCTCTTTCTCCAGCCTTGCGCGCTCCTCGGGCGGCGCCTTGTCCAGGGTGCTCGCCTGGCTCAGTTGCAGGGCCCGCACGTAGGCCACGACAGCCCACCGGTCGCGCACCGGCAACTCGGCGGCGTACGAGGCCATCATGCCAAAGCCGTTGGTGACGACCTCGAAGATGTAGCCCGGCTCGCGTTGGCTGTACTTGTGCAGCGACGGCGGCGGACGTAGGGACATCTGGCTGCCCACGATGCTGTCGCCGTCACCGACGGGGCCGTGACAGGTCGCGCAGGTGATGCTGAAGCGCTTCTGCCCAAGCTCCAGCAGGGGCCGATCGACCTTGACCGGTATCGACGTCAGGTAGATGTCCCCGGTGGGCCCCGCGACCTTGCCGGTGGTCAGGCCCGGATTCATCACCAGGCGTTCCCGTGGGACGCTGCCGGCCGGCGGCTCGCGCATGGACAAACCGTCGGAATAGAAGTCGCTTTCACCGTAGTTCTGCACCCTCGGCTGGCGCGCGGCCATCGGGTTCAGCATGTCCTCATCGCAACCGGCGGCGGAAAGAACCCCGACACCCAGCAAGGCCGCCAGCAGCATGTCCGTTCGGCGTCTCATCGCTCGGATTCCTCGACCGCTTCGACATTCAGGGCGCCGACCTGGCGGGCGTCAGCAATTACGCCGTCCTGATTGCCACCCTGGGGCACCTCGATCGACAGGAAGAATCCGTCGATCGCGGCTTTCTTGAAGGAATCCAGCTCGAACAGCGGGTGGTAGGGTTCGGGAAAGCCCAGCAGGCCAATCAGCAGACCGAAGAAGGACGAGCTGCCGCCCAGAAGAACAGCCAATTCGAAGGTGATCGGGATGAACGCCGGCATCGAATGCCCCGGGCGGTTCGCGACATTGATGGGGAAGTCGACGACGTTCATGTAGTACATCATCGAATAGGCCGCGCAGACCCCCGCTATGGCGCCCATCAGGACAATGGCCGGAATCTTGGGCCGACCAAGGCCGAGCGCTTCTTCCAGACCGTGGATCGGATACGGCGAGTGCGTATCGATCTTCTTGTGGCCCTTTTCGCGGATCCGCCGCGTGCCTTCGAGCAAGGCATCGGAAGTCCCGAACTGCGCCAGGACAAAACGCCGCGGGACGAAGTCCGAACCGTGGCCGTGATCGGCGCCAGCACTCATTAGTGCGAGCCTCCCGTCACGCCGGCCGTCAGGCTGGCCTCGATGTGCGCGTCATGTTCGGTTTCGTGGCGCAGCTCTTTGACTTCGGTGACGGCCACGGCGGGGACGAACTTCAGGAACAGCAAGAACAGCGTCGAGAACAACCCAATGGTTCCGGTGAACAAACAGATGTCCACCCAGGTCGGCGCGTAGCTGCCCCAGCTGGCGGGCAGAAAGTCGCGATGCAGGGAGATGACGACGATGACGAAGCGCTCGCACCACATGCCCACGTTGATGAGAATGGACGCGACCCACATGACCGCCAGACTGGTGCGCATGCGCTTGAACCAGAAGATCTGCGGGGTCACGACGTTGCAGAAGATCATCAGCCAATAAATCGGGGCCAAGGGGCCCTTCTGGCGCACCTCGAAAAACTGCGCGAACTCGTACTGGTTGCCGCTGTACCAGGCGATGAAGTGCTCCATGATGTAGCCGTAGGAGACCATCATCCCCGTGGCCAGCATCACCTTGTTCATGTTCTCGAGGTGACGCATCGTCACCACGTGTTTGAGCCCGAGAAACTGCCGGGCCGGGATCATCCACGTCATGACCATCGCGAAGCCCGAGAAGATGGCGCCAGCGACGAAGTAAGGCGGGAAGATAGTGGTGTGCCAGCCGGGCATGACCGACGTGGCAAAGTCGAAGCTGACGATGGTGTGAACCGACAACACCAGCGGGGTCGACAGACCGGCCAGCAACAGGTAGGCCCACTTGTACTCGGCCCAGTGGCGCCCCGACCCGCGCCAACCCATGGCCAGCATGCCGTAGATCGTCCGCTTGACCTTGCTGGTCGCGGAATCCCTCAACGCCGCCAGGTCCGGGATCAGGCCCAGGAACCAGAACAGCAGCGAGATGGTGAAGTAGGTCGAGACCGCGAAGACGTCCCATACCAGCGGGCTCTTGAACTGCGGCCAGATCCCCTGAACGCTGGGATACGGCAACAGCCAATAGGCCGCGAACCAGGGACGACCGGTGTGAATCAGCGGGAACAACAGCGCGCACATGACCGCGAACAGGGTCATGGCCTCGGCGAATCGGTTGATCGACGTGCGCCACTTTTGCTGGAACAGCAGCAAAATGGCCGAGATCAACGTCCCGGCGTGGCCGATGCCGATCCACCAGACGAAGTTGATGATGTCGAAGGCCCAACCGACGGGGATGTTGTTGCCCCAGGCCCCGATACCCTTCACCAATGTGACCGTCAGCGCGACGACCAGGCAGCCCAGCATCGCCAGCGCGACGGCAAAGCACGCCCACCAGCCCTTACCGGCACCGCGGAAGACGTGGTGCAGAAGGGTGTCGTTGATGGTCTGGTCGGTCTGCGTTCCCTCGATAAAGGGCCGCGGATCGACGGGATCCGTCGTCAGGTCGCCTGCGGGTGATGTTGCGGGGGCTGACACGTTACGCAAGGTCCGGGTTGGGGTTTCTGACGCGGGCAAGATAGATGGTGCGGGGCCGCGTGCCCAGCTCGCCAAGCAGATCGTAGCGGCGCGCGTCCTGGTGTTGCCTGGACACCTGCGAGCCCGGATCGTTGAGCGACCCGAAGACGATGGCCTGCGAGGGGCAGCCCTGCTGACAGGCCGTCAGGATTTCGCCGTCGCGAATCTTGCGCCCCTCGACGCGGGCGTCGATGCGCGTGCGCTCGATGCGCTGTACGCAGTAGGTGCACTTCTCCATGATGCCGCGGCTGCGCACGGTGACATCCGGATTGGTCGCCATCTTGCGCGTGCTGGGAACGTCCTCGTGATAGTCGAGGAAGTTGAATCGCCGCGCCTTGTACGGACAGTTGTTGCTGCAGTAACGGGTGCCGATGCAGCGGTTGTAGACCATCTCGTTGAGGCCCTCGTCGCTGTGCACGGTGGCGTTGACGGGGCAGACGTACTCGCAAGGCGCCGTCTCGCAATGGACGCAGGCGACCGGCTGATGGATGACTTCCGGATCCTCGATCTCGCCGCTGTAGTAGCGATCCAGGCGGATCCACTGCATTTCGCGGCCGATGCGGACATTGTCACGGCCGACAACCGGGATATTGTTTTCCGACTGACAGGCGACGACGCAGGCGTTGCAGCCCGTGCACTTGTTCAGATCGATGGACATCGCCCATTTGTAGGGCTGCGTGCTGTAGTCAACGGGCGTGTGGATGGTGGCGACCGGGGCGCGGCGCCCTTCGACGCGCTCGTGGAACTCCGATCCCTCCTTCATGAATTCGGCGAGGTGCGTTTCCATCGCTGGCTCGCGGCCCTCCATCGACCAGTGGTCCTGGGTGATGCCGAACTTCTTGTGCCCCGACGTCTTGGTCAGGGTGACGCCGCGGTCGAACCAGGGCGCCCTGCTGCTGCGCAGGGCCCCGACGTTGAAGCCGACGTCGCGCGCGAATTCCTCGCTGCCCGAGCGCCCGTAACCCAGCGCCACGGTGATGGTGTCGTCCGCGTGGCCCGGCTGCATATAAACCGGCCCCGTGACCTGCGCGCCCCCCGCCATTTCGATGCGCGCGAAATCACCCGTCTCCAGGCCCAGACGCGTCGCCGTCGTCTTCGAAATCAGGATGGCGTTGTCCCAGGTGATCTTGGTGATCGGGTGGGGCAGCTCCTGCAGCCAGGTGTTGTTGCCAAAGCGTCCGTCGAAAACCTTTTGGTCGACCGTAAAGGCCAGTTCGAGGCCCTCGCCCTTCGGCGCTTGCGCCAGCAGCGGCTGCAGCGTTCCCGCCAACAGCGCGGGGTTCGTGGCGACGCTCGTGTCGGGCATCTCCGCCGTCTTGTCGATGACGCCCTTGGCAAGCCAGCTTTCCCACAATCCGTCGAAACTGGCGCCAACGTTCCAGCCGCTGGACACGGCGCGCTTGCGCCAGAATTCCTTCACCAGTTGGTGCGAACCGAGGTCGCCCTCGCCCAGCAGGCTCGCCAGGACGTCCGCGTCCGTCAAACCGCTCCACAAAGGAGAAATCAGCGGCTGGACCAACGATGCGCGACCGCCGAGCCCACGCACATCACCCCAGGATTCGAGCGGATGCGCGGCGGGGATAAAGGTCGTCACGACCTGCGCGGTCTCATCTTCGTAAAGACCCCAGTAAAGGGTGTTGGGTATACGCGCCAGCAGCTTGTCGAGCTTGAAGTCGGCGGGCGCGGTGTAGACCGGGTTGCTGGCCGTAATGATCAGCGTTTCGACCGAGCCGGCGGCGATGTCTTCGACCAGGCCACGCAGGGACTCGATACCGTTCGACGTGTCGTGCAGCACGGGCGCCCAGTAAGTGACGGTTGTCCCGACATTGCCGAGGGCCACGTTGACGGCGTTGACCAGAGCGTGAACCGCCGCGGGCTGGCGGCGGCCAGCGATGAGCAGGCCTTTGCCACGCGCCCGGGCCAGATCCTTGGCGACCGCGGCCACCCACTTGGCGTCCGGGCCCGCGGGACTCTTGGGCAGGGCCGCCAGCGGGGCCAGCGACTCGGCACCCGGCAGTTTGGACAGCTCGGCGACCAGCGCCTGGGCCAGCCCCGTGATTTCCGAGCCGCGCACCCGTAGACGGTGGTCGGCCATACCGCCCGTCACCGTCAGGCAAGGCTCGGCCACATACAGCCGATTCATGTTGGCGCCCGGGGTCCGGGCTGCCGCGAACTGGCGGGCCAATCGAATCTGCTCGGGCCCGTCGACCAGGAAGTCGGCGTCCAGCGAAACGATCACCGCCGCCTGACTGAGATCGTTGCGGACCTCCAGGGGGCGGCCAAACGCCAGTCGCGCACCCTCGGACTGCCCCTCGGCGGCCACGGATGAATACGAAACGAATTTAGCCTTCGGGTAGCGCAGCAGGATGCGCGCGCGCAGATCGGCCAGAAGCGGCGAGGCGCTCGGCTCGACAAGGAAACGCAGCTTGGCGCCACCGTCCGCCGCCAGCGTCTGCGAACGGGTCGCAAGCTCAGCCAGTAGCGACTTCCATGCTGCAGGCTCGCCCTTGTGACGAATCTGCCGTGCGCGGTTGTGGTCGTAAAGATTCAGAATCAGCGCCTGTTCGATCGAGTTCGTCGCGCCCGCGGTGTCGGGGTGATCGGGATTGCCCTCGATCTTTGTCGGCCGTCCCGAGTGACTCTCGACGACCAGGCCCGAGCCGAAGCCTTCCAGCGAATACGCGGTCGCAAAATGCAGCGGGTTGCCGGGGGTCACCTCGGGCGGGCGACGCACGAAGGGAACGATCTTGTGATTGGGGCGCTGGCAGGCCACGCCGCCCGCAAGGGCCGCCGAGGCGCTGAGAAGCTGGACAAAGCTGCGGCGGGAAACCCCGTCCAGCTCGGATGCGCCCGGCGGAAATTCGCGCTGGGCCGCCTTCAGGATGTCAGGCGAGCCACTGCGTTCTTCAACACTGCGCCAGTATTTGCGGCCCGCCGCGACGGCCGGGGTCTCGTCGCCCGCCGCAACAATCGCCAGCGAGCCCGAACGCTTGCCCGGGGGTTTGGCCGTATCGTGATCGTGGCAGCTCATCGGTGGCACGTGGAGCAGCTGGTGCGCGTGTGAATGTCGTTGCGCTGGGCAAGGACGCGGCCCGCCTCGATTGGGTCGCCTTCGGGCTTCCAGTCCATGTTGGTGACCTCTTCCACCGGCCGCAGATTGGGCTCGGGATTCCGGTGACAGGACAAGCACCAGCTCATCGTCATGGGCTGCATCTTCTCAACGGCGGCCATCTTGTCGACGCGGCCGTGGCAGGTCACGCAGCCCACGCCCTTGGCGACATGGATCGAATGGTTGAAATAGACAAAATCAGGAACGTCGTTGACCTTCTTCCAGGTCAGAGGCTTGCCTTCGAAAAAACTGCGCCGAACGGGTTCCAGCAACGGGCTCTGGTTCCAGATCTGGGAATGGCAGTTGAGACAGAGTTGCGTCGCGGGAATCCCGGCGTGCGGCGAGCTGTCCACGGTGTTGTGACAGAAGCGACAATCGATGCCTTCGTCGCGCGTGTGGTGGCGGTGGTCGAACTGGATGGGCTGCTCGATCGGGTCCTGCATGCCGCGCGCAAGCGGGCTACGGACGTAGAACAGCAGACCACCAACGCCGCCCCCGCCGCCGACGGCCAGAACCAACAACGAAATACGCGCCAGCGTGTTGTGCCTAGGGCGGAAAAGAGATGCCATACCGGCTGGCTGCATATAGTCCGAGCTTCGAATCCGGGTCAAGCGTAATCATCAGAAAACCTTCGAGAATACCGACGACAGGAACCTACACATCGGCGGCATTTTTTGCGCGATTCCGGCGCGCGGGGCTGCTACCACTCGGCGTGGATGCCGATCGACGGTAGGACGACGCGAAAACCCTTCTCGCGGACGTTGCCGCCGATGTCGCGCTTGAGGTCGACGACCTCGCGGGTCAGCGTGCTGTTCACCAACTCTAGATAGACATCCAGCACGTAGCGATCGAAGACCATCCGCTTATCTACGCGCCAGTCGAGCTGGTAGAAAGCCGGAAGCCTTTGGTAGTCCACGCGGGCCGCGCGCTCGTCGAAGACAGGATAGTTGCGGCCACTGTTCAAGTGAAACCGCAGCCCGGCCGAGTAGCCGCCGCCGAAGCGCCGGCCCAGCACGAAATTAAAGATGTGCCGCTGGTCCCAGTCGGAGGGCGCGCGTTCGTGATAGTGCCCGATCAGGCGCTGGCTCCAGGACAAAGTGTAGGTCGCCCACCCGAAGGTGCGGTGGTGCGCGGGCCGGCGCAGCATCAGCTCGCCGCCGTAGCTCTGCCCGTCGCGCAGTTCGAGCAGATCTTGCTGCGGGTCGAGGTTGAACATGCTCTTGAGGTCCGTGAGCTTGAGTCGTTGATAAAACGCGGCGGTGTCCAGCGACAGCGCTTCGCCGAGTTGCGCCTCGATGCCGAGCGAGCCTTGCAGCGATGTCTGGGTGCCATAGGTGGAAAGACCGAAGCCTTCGAACCCGGGCACGCCCACCGGCAGGCTTGCCATCTGGGCGAAACGGCCAAAGCTGCCCTTGAGCACGGTCGCGCTGCGCACCGGAACGCGAACGACGACGCGCGGCTCGGGCTCGGCCCTGGTCACGCCCTGCTCGTGAAACACGTCGTAGCGCAGACCGGGCGCCACCGACAGGCCCGATTGCCCACGCATCGTGACACCCGCGTAACCGCCGCTGGACAAGGCCGCCCGATCGTGAAAGGCGTCCTGCTGACTGGCCTGCAGCGTTTGCGACTGCGGCCGAAAACGCTGGAATTCAGCGTCGACACCGATCTCGGCGTCCAGCCAGCCGGCCAGGGGACGCGCGTAGGCCAGGCGCGGCGACGCAATCAGGGTCGTGACACCGATGGGAAGGGGCGCGATGAGCTTGAGGGATGTCGCCGTGGCGTCGCGCCCGACCAGGGCGCTGGCATCGAGGCGCCCGCCGAGCACGGCCCCCGACCAGCGCAGCGACAAGCGATGAAAACCCAGTGCAGCCGATTCACCCTGCCCCGTCGTGCGGTCCTCGAAGGTGTCGCCTGCGCCGAAGGCAAATACGGTGGCGCGCCCACTGCCGAGCACATGGTCAGCACGCACCTGGTAGTCCCAGTAGCTCAGTTTGTAGTCGGCGGAAAGCTGCGACAGCAGGAACCCCGTGTACGAGAAGCGACCGGCCACCGCCACTGAACCCCGGCCGCCGTCCCAGGGCGAGGCCACAATGCCGCCGGCATCGAAAAGGCGCACGTCGGTCGAGGCGTGCGGCCGATCCGTGGCCGGAGTGGCCGTCTGCGCGGACACGATCCCCGACACGTAGCGACCGAAGCGTACCGGGTACCCGCCCGGATAGAAGTCCACCTGTTGCAAAAAAAACGGGTGAATCACCGACGGACCAAGCGCGTAGTGAAATAGCGCCGGGACCCGAACGCCGTCGAGGAAGAAGCCGGTGTTCCCCGGGTTGGCGCCGCGAATCGCGTACATGGCCAGCGGCCACACGACCTGCGAAACGCCCGGCAACGATTCGATGACCCGGAACGGATCGCCGAGCGATCCAGGGGTGCGCGTCAGTTCCTCTTCACGCAGAGATGTCCGGTTGCCCTGCTCGTCCACCGGCGTGACCACCGTCTCGTATTTCTCGCCGGTCAGCCTGGGCATCAGCCGAAACGTGAAATCCCGCGGCTCGTCGTTCGTAGCCGCCGTCACCGTCTGATCAAGGGGCACGAAACCTGGGTGCTGGATCTGCAAACGCCGGTGGCCCGGGGGGACCTCTATGTCGAAGCGGCCGTCGGCATCGGCCTCGGCGACGGGCACGGCATCGACAGAGATCGACGCCCCACCAAGCGTTTCCCGGGTGCCCTTGGCCAGCACGGTGCCGCGAAACCGAACGCGCGCGGGTGGCGCACGCGAAGGCAAGTCCGTGGCGGGATGTGCGACATCAAGTGCGACATCAGGGGCGACATCACGGGGTGCGACCGTGTCCCGTGCGCTGGCATCGGCCGGCAGCTCGGGGGCAAAATCCGCAGCGTCGACGGGCCCGGCATCCACGGGCGATGGCAGTCCCGAAATGGTGACCAGCGCCCACAGACAGATGGCGTGAAGCAACGGCAAATCCTACGGCGGAAGCGTCGTCGCCCACAATCCGTCGCGCTTGGATGCGCCCCGTTCGCGCACCACGAAAGCCACGCGCGCGCCCCCAAGGGCGGCATCGAAAGCACCGATGCTGACCTCCGCGACGTTGTACTCCAGAACCCTTTCTTCGCCGGTCTGGGCGTCCTTCCTGACCAGATCGCCGACGAGATCCTGCTCGGAGATGTGGATGATGCCCACCACGCGCCGTGGGGTCACGGTGACCTGCCGAATCGCCCGGGCCACCGCCCGGGCGGTGCCGGCAACCGGATCCGAAAAGTAGAGATCGGATGCGCTCCTGCCGAAGTGGGCCCAGAACACCAGTGGCTCGGCGCCGCCGATGAAGAAATGATCACCCGGGGACACGCTGCTGCCTTTGGGCGACAGCACGCGAGGCGGCGCCAGGAAGTCCCCGTCCTGCACCATCAGAGGACCCTCGGGGGTGGCGGCAGTGACGTCGGGGTCGACGTAAATCAGAAACCGACCGTCGCTGGTGAAGGTCGGCGAGGCGGGTTTCAGATCCAGCAAGCGCGGCGGCGCGCCGGTCGTGGCGTCGAACAGGGCGATGCGCCCCTTGCCGTCGACCAGCAAGGTGCTGGTGCTGTGTGGACGTCCCAGGGTCGTGCTGACCTCGGACAGCCCAGCGGGCAAGGTCAGAATTTGATCCTCGCCCGTCGCCAGGTTGAAGGAATGCACCTTGCCCGGGACTTCTCCGTGGGCGCTTTCCGAGTAGCTGAAGATCCATTGCGACGGCGCAGGCGGCGTGCCCCGCAGCTCGCTCAGATTCAGCCAGCAGCATGGCTGCCCCGGGATCTTGAGCTCGGCCTTGGTCTCCATATTGAACGCCAGGGTCAGCGGACGTCCCGCGTCGACCACGCCCAGGACCGCGTAGCGCTCGTCGAGGCTGAGGCTGACCCGCTGAACGTGCGCACGCAAGGGCTCGATGGTGCCGTCGGTTGTCGACAGACGGGACAGCGTCCTTTCATCGCCAAGAACGGCGTAAAACGTGCCACGTCCACCGAACTGCGAAACGCCCGAACTGCGCCCCACCAGACGATCCACGCCCCCGGCGTCGCGAAGATGAAGCTCGGGAAAAGCCGAGCCCGGAGCCACCTTGCGGTAAAGCAGGGTATCCCCGATGACCGAAAAGGCCGTGACGTCCGCGAAACTGACGTCGGCCTGACCGGACACCAGACTGACACGGGACAAAGTGGCCACCGCAGCCGCGACGCCCCCGGGGCTGCCGTCTTCCACCAGTCTTTCGTCGTGCATGATGTAACGCAAGCCCTGGTCGTCGGCACCCACGCTCCACCTATCCGCCTTGTTCGCCATCATCAGCCGCGCGACGCCGTCATCCCAGCCAACCGTCCACAGGCTGGCGGCCCCTGATTTGCCCGCCGCCGGGTAGGCTGTCCTTTGCTCGAAAATCACGGTCGCCCGGCCGTCCACCGTCAGAAAAGCCGGCTTCTCGATCTGCCTGCCCGCGACCAGCAGACGCCCGTCGACGGATGTCTCGGCCGGCAGGCAACCGGCCATCAGCGCCGCGGACCCGCAGGCGGCGACCAGGCTGCGCGCAAGCTGGCGATGCGGCGGGGTCATCCGGAAGGCAGTCTACATCGTCTCAGGCCGCAGGCTTGTCGTCGTCGGCATCGGTCAGATCCAGGGGGAATCGACCCCGCATCTTGCCGAGCACCACCTCCTCGACCTCGGACTCCGTTCGCAGTTCCATGATCTGCCTGACCAGCGCCTGCGCCTCGCCGAGATCGGTTGCGCGGACCACCGACTTGACCACCGGTATCTGTCGAGGCGCCATCGAAAAATCGCGCAATCCCAGGCCCAGCAGCACCCACGTGAACAGGGGATCGCCCGCCATGTCCCCGCACATCGCCAGCGGCTTTCCCGCCCGAGCCGCCGACGCGACGATGTGGCGAATCGCGCGCAAGATCCCCGGGTGCAGCGGGTGATACAGGTAACCCACGTGCTCGTCCTGTCGATCGGCAGCCAGCAAATACTGGATCAGATCGTTGGTGCCGATGGTGAGAAAATCGCATTCTTCGGCCAGCATGTCGGCGATGAAGGCCGCGCTGGGTGTCTCGATCATGACCCCGAGTGGCACGGTCCCGTTGAAGGGCACCCCTTCTTGGTCGAGTTCGGCGCAAACCTCTGTGCAGATCTCCCGGGCGGCGCGCAGTTCGGCCACCCCCGAAATCATCGGGAACAAGATTCTCAATGGCGCCACCTTGGCGGCCCGATACAGCGCCCGCAGTTGGGCCTTGAAGACCCCCCGCTGTGACAGGGAATAACGTATCGACCGCAGCCCCAGCGCCGGGTTGCTGCCCGCCGGCATGCGGACGGACGCGGGTAGTTTGTCGCCGCCCAGATCCAGCGTACGGAAGGTGGGCACCCGGCCGCCGAGCATTGTGAGCGCCGACACCAGATGGGCGTACTGTTCTTCTTCGCTCGGTAAATCGGCACGCTCGAGATACAGAAATTCGGTGCGGAACAGGCCGATTGATTCAGCCCCCACCTCGGCCGCCACGGGCGCCTCTTCCAGTAGTTCGAGATTGGCGGCCAGGTGCACCCGCAGACCGTCGACGGTCTGCGCGGGGGCCTCACCCACGGCAGCCAGACGGTGCGCGCGCGCCAGTTCCCGCACGGCGCGTCCGGCATAAAGCGCCCGGGCCGCATCGTCGGGATCCAGGATCAATTCACCGCGCCCACCGTCGACGATGACGCTCATCCCGGGCAGAATGTGCTGCACGAAATCCTGGACGCCGACAACGAACGGCAACCCCAGCGCGCGGGCCACGACAACGGTGTGCGATGTCTTGCCCCCGCCTTCAGTGAAGAAACCACTAACGCCGGCGCGCCCAAGCTGCGTGACATCCGCCGGGGAAAGGTCGTGCGCAAACACCACGGCGCCGCGCGGAACCGTGTCGTGGGCCGACGCGACGACGCCGACCAGGTTGCGCAGGATCTGTTCGCCCACCATATCGATGTCGCTGCGCCGATCGCGAAAGTAAGGGTTCTCGATGCGGTCGAACACCGCCTGGATCTGATCCAGGGCGCGCCGGACGGCCCATTCGGCCGAGGCCAGTTCCTCGCGAATGATCCTCCGCGTCTCCTCGACCAGATGGACGTCCGTCAGCATCAGGCGATGGGCCTCCAGAATGCGGTACTGGTGTCCGTCGCCTTCCTTGGCCGCGATCTGCTGCTGGATTCGTTCGAGCTCGGCGTCACTGCGCACGAGCGCGTCCGCAAAACGCCGCTGCTCCGCCTCGACCTGGTGCGGAACAATTCGCCGCTCGTGCACCTGCACGCGGCCGCCCAGAAAGTGCGCCACACCCATGGCGATGCCGGGTGAAGCCGAAACCCCCATCAGCTTACGCATCGTCGGGCGCGCCCCCATCAACGACGCCTTCGTCGAATCCCCCGTCGACCAGCGACGCCAGCGCCGCAATCATCTGCTCGGCGTCGGGGCCGACTCCGATGATCTCGATCTCCATGCCCAGCGCCGCCACCAGGGTCAAAAGGCCCATGATGCTCTTGCCGTTGACCTCGGTGCCGTCCTTCGCGACCGTCACCTCCGCCTTGAACTTGGCCGCCAGCTGGACGAACTTCACTGCGGCGCGGGCGTGCATCCCCAGTCGATTGCGAATTCGCAGCCGGCGCCGCGCCTCAGGTCCCGCCGCCACCGTCGTCACGTTAGCCAGGCTCCCCGATGGCGACCCGCCCCGTCAATTCCGAACCCAAACGGATGGCGCGCCGCCCGCTATCCCGCAGTTCCTCGGCCAGCGCCACCGGGTGCAACTGCGTCCTGTCGACAGTGGTCAGCTTGATCAGCATGGGCAGGTTGACACCGCACAACACCTCGGCGGCGCGCGTGCCATCCAGCATCGACATGGCGGCGTTGAAGGGGGTCGAGCCGTGCAGGTCGACCAGGATCAAGACGCCGGCGCCCTGGTCCAGTTCGTCGCAAGTTTCCGATAGCTTCGCGACGATCTGGGGCATGCCCTCGCCGATCTTGACCGATACCGCGCCCAGTCCCGGGATACGTCCCAAGATCGAGCGGGCGGCTGCCACCATGGCGTCAGCGGCGCGACCATGGGTCAGCACGACGACACCAACGGGAGGTTCCTTCACTTTCTTCTTCACCATGCGCGCCGGGTTTCTTTCAGGCGTTTTCGGGCCGGCCGCGATTGAGATCGCGGTGGCGAACAGTCACGTTGGAAACACGGGCCAGACGACGGCCAAGTTCGTGGGCTACCACGACGGACCGGTGGCGACCACCCGTGCACCCGATGGCCACGGTGGCGTACGACTTGCCCTCGCGCTCGAAGGCCGCGATGCAAAGGGCCAGCAGCTCTTCTGCCCTGTCGAGAAAAAGTAGTGTCTCGGGATTCTCCATCACGTACCGCATGACGGGCTCGTCCTGCCCCGACAGAGGCGCCAGGCTTTCGATGAAGAATGGGTTGCGCAAGAAACGCACGTCCAACACCATGTCCGCCTCGACGGGCAGGCCGTACTTGAAGCCGAACGACAGCATCGACACGGCAAGGCTGGAATCCGGCCGTCCATAACGTTCCAGCACCGCCGCCCGCAGGCCGTGCACCGTAAGGTCCGCGGTGTCCATCAACGCCGTGGCCTCTTGCCGCAGCGTCGACAACCGGGCACGTTCCGCCAGCAGGCCCGCCCGAATGTCGGTCCCCGACAGGGGGTGTCTACGGCGCGTCTCCGAGAACCGCCGCAGCAGAATGTCGTCGGGTGCATCCAGATAAAGAACGTCGATCGAATGCCCCGCCGCGCGCAAATCGGCCAGCACCGGCCGGGTGTCGTCCAGAAAATCGCCGCTGCGCGCGTCCACGACCAGCGCGGCCCGGGCGATCTCCTCGCGCACCGCCAGAAGCTCGATAAACTTCGGCAGCAACGGCATGGGCAGGTTGTCGGCACAGTAAAAGCCCAGATCCTCCAGCGCGTGCAGCGCCGTGGACTTGCCCGCCCCCGACACACCCGTGACGACTACCAGCTTCACGGGGCTACTCTACATCCTGGTCGAAACGATGCTGGCGCGCATCGGCGAGGGCTCGGTCCAGGCGTTCCTGGAATTCGCGCGCCGAATGGTGCCCCCGCACCTGCAACAGGCGGTTGCGCGCCGCCACCTCGATAAGCGAGCTGATGTTGCGCCCCGGACTGACGGGAAGCCGCAACATCGGCACCGGCACATCGAGAATGGGATAGACCATCTCGTCAAGGCCCAGGCGGTCGGGCGTACCGTTTTCGTCCCAGCGGACAAGTTCAACCACCAACTCCATCTTCTTTTCGTCCCGTACGGCGGCGACCCCGAACATGTCCTTGATATTGATGATGCCGAGGCCCCGCACCTCCATATGGTGCTTGATCAACTCGGACGCCCAGCCCACCAGCAGATCGCCCGAAAAACGGCGGACCTCGACCAGGTCGTCGGCCACCAGGCGATGGCCGCGCATGATGAGTTCAAGGGCGGCCTCGGACTTTCCGATGCCACTTTTTCCCATCAGCAACACCCCGACGCCCAGGACATCCAGCAGCACGCCGTGAATGCTGGCGGTGGGCGCCAGATGCAGCTCGATGAACTTCTGGGTGGCTTCAATCGCGACCGGCGAGGCCATCGGGGTGCGCAGCACCGGGATGCCGGCGGCCGCACTGCTGTCCAGCAGATCCTGGGGGACGTCCAGGTCTTTGGTAACAAGAATGCACGCCGGATCCAGCGCGATCAGCGTCTCGATGCCGTGCCGCGCCTCGGCCGGGGGCAAACTGGCGAGGTACGAAAGTTCAGTCGCGCCGAGGACGTGGACCTGTTCGGGGTGCGACTGACGAACGTAGCCGGCCAGGGCGAGTCCGGGCTTTTGCACCCGGTGCAGGCTGATGACGCGACCAAGGGACTCTTCCCCGACAAGCACCACCAAGCGCAAGCCGGCGTCTTCGCCCAGAAGCGATCGAACGGTGAGGCTGGACCCCCGCGCGCTCATGGGTGCTCGATCAATACTTCGCGTCCTCGTCGCTGATGACCTGGTACATGGCCCCGGCATCTGCCGCGTCCAGCAGGCGCTGTCGGAACAGGGCATCGCGAAACAACCGCGACAGGCGGGCCAGCGCCTTCAGATGAATCCCGGTCGAACTGGCGGGCGCCACCAGCATGAACACGAGATGGGTCGGCTTGCCGTCGATCGAATCAAATTCCAGCCCCTGAACGGAACGGCCGAGAGCCCCGACAAGTTGGCCGACCGACTCTAGCTTGCCGTGAGGGATCGCAATGCCATCGCCGATGGCGGTCGAGGCCAGCAGCTCACGTTCTTCCAGCACCCGTCGTAGAACAGCCTCGTCCACACCGGCCGCATGCCGGGCCACGGCACCCGCCATCTCGGCCAACACGTCATTCTTGGAGCTTGAACCCAGATGAGCGATCACAAGCTCGGGGCGGAGGAAGTCGACGACCTTCATGGGCTAATCTCGCTTGGGGGACTGGCGATCTCATCATTCGTTGGGCATTCGCCCACCGGTTTCTATGAGACCGTAATTACCATCCTTGCGGCGGTATACGACTGAAACCCCGTGGCTGTCTACGTCCGTGAAAACGAAAAAGTCGTTTTCCACCAGGTTCATTTGCATGACCGCATCTTCGACCCGCATCGCGCGAATCGTGAAGGTCTGCTCCTTTACAACTCTGATGGCCGGCGCCTCGGGCCGCGCGGGGGCCGTGCGGCGGGCGGCGTTTTCGGGATGCAGTTCAGGTGCAGGCGCGGTCGGTCCGGGATCCAGGGCTTCCGAATCCAGCACGCTCTGCCGGATCGAATAGCTCGGACCGCCGTGCGGCTTGTGGTCGCGGATCTTGTCTTTCCACTTGCGCACCTGCCGCTCGATGCGGGACGCGGCAAGATCAATGGACGAGTACATGTCCTCGGTGGTCTCGCGCGCCTGAAGGACAATGCCGTTCGGTAACTGGATCGAGAATTCCGCCATGTGCTGGTGGTTGCGCTCGACGGCGAAAACCGCGTGCGCGGACAGCGGCTCGCCCTGGAAATACTTACGGATTCTGTTCAGACGCTCTTCCGCGCATTCGCGCACCGCTTGCGATGCATCCATGTGCCGGAAGGTGGTGGATAACTGCATTCCGGAATGTCCTCCGTGGTGGTTGGGAAGAAAAAAGACCCGCCCGTGACGACCGCTGCGTCAGAAGACTTCGCGGCGCTTGCTGCTAGACAGGATCTTAAGCTGTTCCCTGTACTTGGCAACAGTGCGCCGGGCGATTTCGATGTTCTGATCGGCCAACAGCTCGACGATCTTTTGATCCGAATGCGGATGTTTGACGTCCTCGGCCGAGATGATCTGCTTGATCTTCAGCTTGACCGCCTCGGACGCCAGATCATCGGCGCCATCCATGCGCCCGATCCCTGAATTGAAAAAATACTTCAGCTCGAAAATCCCCTGTGGCGTGTGCACGTACTTGCTGGTCGTCACGCGAGACACCGTCGATTCGTGCATCCCGATGTCGTCGGCCACGTCGCGCAGGATCAGAGGACGCAGGTAGGCGGCGCCCTTTTCGAAGAATTCGCGCTGGAAGCGCAGGATCGACTCGGTGACCCGCACGATGGTGCGCTGCCGCTGCTGGATCGATCGGATCAGCCACTGCGCACTGCGAAGCCTCTCCTGGATGTACTCACGCGCCTTGGTGCCACCGGACAGCGCCGTCCGGTAGAAATCCGAGATCTTCAGCCGGGGCAGACCATCGTCGTTGGGTACAACGAAATACTTGTCGCCTATCTTGTGGATAAAAACGTCCGGCGAGATGTACGTGGGCTCTTCGTTGGTGTACTCGCGCCCCGGCTTGGGATTGAACCCCATGACCACCTTGGCGGCCTCGTAAATCTCCTCGATCGGTTCCTGCAAGTCCTTGGCGATGGCGGCGTAGTTCTTCTTCTCGAGATTGGACAGATGCTTGGTGATGATGCCGATAACCACATCGTCGTCCGCGCCCACGTGCCGGGCCTGCATCAAAAGGCATTCCTTGAGGTCGCGGGCCGCGACGCCCGGCGGGTCAAACTCCTGCACCCGCTTGATGACGGCCTCCGCGAACTCCAGGGAAACGCCGGACTCCTCGGCTATCTCCCCGAGCGGCTGGTCGAGGTAACCATCAGGCGTGATATTGCCGATAATCAGCATCGCGACTGCCTCTTCCCGGTCGGAAAAGTCGCTCAACTTGAGCTGCCATTCCAGGTGGTCGAAAAGCGAGGCACCACGCGTCAGCGTCGCTTCGAGCGACGGCAGGTCCTCGCTGCTCGGCTTGTAGGACGGCATCGGGGCCGCGTTGGCCTGACTCTCAAGATAGGTCTCCCAGTCGAATTCGGCGACCGCGTCACCTGATCGGGTGTCGGCCTTCACCTCGGCCGTCGTGTCGACCCGATCGGCCGCCGGCTGCATCACCGGGGTTTCGGTTTCACCGATGCGTTCCATCTCGGCGTCCGAAGAAACGGAGCCGTCGGCGGGCACCTCGGCGTTGGCGGACGTCTTGAGCTGCTCGGCCCCCGACTCGACCCCGTCCTCCAGGATGGGGTTTTCCAGCATCTCGTCGCGAATCATATCGACCAGTTCGGTGCGCGACAGCTGCAGCAACTTGATTGCCTGCTGTAGCTGGGGCGTCATCACCAGCTGCTGGGAAAGCTTCAGATGCTGCTTTATTTCCATCGACATCGTGTCACCCCTGCATCCGGCCGGCGGGCCGCGACCAGCGCACCTGATCCACTATCCTGGCCCCATTCCGCCCTCACTTTTTTACACCCCGCAGCGGCGGCCGTAAAGGCGAAACCGGGTCCTGGTACATCTATTGCTTAGTGTGCGGATAGCGTGCGGACAGTGTGCGGACAGCGTGCGGACAGTCGCAGAGTGACCCCTGGCTGCTATTGGCCGTGCTCGGGCCTGCGCGGCCACTAGCTGGGGATGCCGGCCTGCTGGGCCTCGGCGGGTTCGGAGGCGACCGACGAGCGTCGTCGCTTTTCGACCCGATGGCTAAGGGCGGCCGCAATGAACGAGCGGAACAGCGGATGCGGATCCTGTGGGCGCGACTTGAACTCGGGATGGAACTGGCAACCCACGAAATACGGGTGGTTGCGCAGCTCGATCATCTCCACCAAACGCTGGTCCGGCGACAAACCTGAAACGATCAGGCCATGCGACGTCAAGCGCTCGCGGTACTCGTTGTTGACCTCGTAGCGGTGACGATGCCGCTCGGAGATCTCGGTCGTCCCGTAGGCACCCGCCGCCTTGGTACCCGCCCCGAGGACACAGGGATAGGCGCCCAGGCGCATCGTCGCGCCCTTGTCGGTGACGGCGCGCTGTTCGGGCATGAAATCAATCACAGGATGCGCCGGCGCTGACTCGAACTCGGTGGAATTGGCCCCGGTCAGTCCCGCCACGTTGCGAGCGAATTCGATCACCGCGATCTGCAGGCCCAGGCAGATGCCGAAATACGGAACGCCCTTTTCACGGGCGTAGCGCGCCGCCGCGATCTTCCCCTCGGTGCCTCGCGTCCCGAAGCCCGGGGCCACGAGAATGCCGTCGGCCGTGTCGAGCAGGGCCTCCGCGCCATTCTTCTCGATCTTCTCGGAATCGATGTGGTGCAGATTGATGCGGCATTCGTTCGCCACGCCGCCGTGAATAATGGCCTCGTTGAGGCTCTTGTACGACTCGACCAGGTCGACGTACTTGCCGACGAGGGCAATGTCCACTTCGGCCTGCGAATTCTTCAGCCGCTCCACCACCCGCTCCCAGCCCGTCAGCTGCGGCGCGCGCGACCAGATATTCAGCAACTCGGCGATCTTGTCGTCGACGCCTTCGTTGTGAAAGCGAATCGGGACCTCATAGATGCATGAGACGTCCTCGGCGCTGAAGACCGCGTCGGGCGCGACATTCGTGAACAGCGCGATCTTCTTCTTGAGGTTGGGTCCGATGGGCCTGGACGATCGGCACAGCAGAATGTCGGGTTGAATGCCGATCTCGCGCAGCTTCATCACCGAGTGCTGCGTGGGCTTGGTCTTCAATTCGCCCGCGGCGCCGATGTACGGCACCAGGGTCACATGCACCGAAATGGCGTTCTGCGGGCCGAATTCGAAGCGCAGCTGGCGGATGGCTTCGAGAAAAGGTAACGATTCTATGTCGCCCACGGTGCCGCCCACCTCGACGATCAGCAGATCCATCCCGGTCGCGCACGCCAGGATCCGCGCCTTGATCTCGTCCGTCACGTGCGGGATGACCTGTACGGTCCCGCCCAGATACTCGCCCCGGCGTTCCTTCTGGATCACCGACGAATAAATCTGGCCCGAGGTTGTGTTGTTCAGGCGGGTCATCCGCTGCGACAAGAAACGTTCGTAGTGGCCGAGATCCAGATCCGTTTCGGCGCCGTCGTCGGTGACAAAGACCTCGCCGTGCTGCATCGGATTCATCGTCCCCGGATCGACGTTCAGATACGGGTCCAGCTTCTGAATCGTCAGCTTGAGACCACGCGCCTCAAGCAGCGAGCCGATCGACGCCGACGCAAGCCCCTTGCCCAGGGATGAGACGACCCCCCCGGAAACAAAGATGAACTTGGTTTTCTTGGACGGACCCTTCGCCGCAGTCGGCATGACGTAAGCCTCCTCAAAGACGGCAGAAAACTGGAGGCTCAGGCCCCGAGTTCACACAAAAGCACGCGCCTCAACTCGGACCGGCATTCTTCGCGGCTGAGCGACTGAAGTCAATCACCAACGACTTCAGCACCAGAGATCTTTCGGGCGGAATAAGATTCGCGAGCGCCGTCGACAATTCCGCGAAGGTTGCCTTGACACCACGAGACCGAAAGGACTAAGAAATTAGGATTCGTCCCACAATCCCCTTTATCGGCAAAGGCCGGGGCAAAGGGGAGAGGAGAGCATGATGAAATCCGCACTCTGGGGTCTGGCTGTGTCGTCCATCTTCGTTCTGTCGGCGACGCATCCGACCACGGCCTGGGCCCAAAAGGGCCGGCGCGTCGTGATCGAACCGTTCGCGGGACCCAGTGCGGATCGCTTCCAGAAGATGGTAGCGGGCGCCCTTGCGAAGCAATCCGGATTCGAGATGGTTCCCGACAAAAGGGTCTCCTCCGTCGAGGCGGACCTTGGCCTTATCCAGATTGCAGATGCGTACCCGGCTGTCGCCAAGGAACTGAAGGCAACGGCTTTCGTGGGCGGCCGGATCGACGTCGCAAAAAATAAGAAGGCGAAAGGGCGACTGGTCGTGCGGGACGCAGAAGGCGCCGTCGCCGGTGACGAGAGTTGGTCCGCCGCGACCCTGGCCAAATTGATGTCCGCGCTGGAGCACGACGTGCCCGGAAAGTTGGCCGAGTTGCTGGACCGGGTCAAAGGTGGCTCGGGTGGCGGCGGCAAGACCGCTGCCGCCAAGGCGGACTCCGCGCCTGCGGCAGAAAGGGCTCCCGTGGCGGCCAAGGACGACGATGAGTTCGCGCCGAAGAAGAAGAACAAGAAGGCCGACGACGAAGCGCCTGCGGCGGCCGACGCCCCGGCGAGCGCCGAAACGGCGGAAGCCACCGTCCACGGCTCCCCGTCCGAAGGAGCGGGCGAGGGAGGCTTCGCGGGCCACGGCATCGACCTGGCCGTCGGCAGCCACGTGTACTCGCGAAATTTTACGTACAGCGATCCAGGGCTTGGGACGCAGCAGAACTACAAGCTGCCGATGGTGCCGGCGCCGAACCTTGCCGTTGAGTTCTACGCGACCCCTGCCGTGGCCCTGATCGGCTCGTTTGAATATTCGGTCGCCCTGTTCTCGAAGGACAAGGTGGGCTCGATCTACAAGACAAAGTCCATGGCCTATTCGGTAGGCTTGAAGGGACAGCACGAGCTGTCGGGTATCCTGCTGAACGGCTCGCTGGCCTACGGTAGCCACAACTTCGAAGTGGTGCCCGACATAGCGGACACCGACCTCACCCGCCCGCAGGTGGCGGGCGTGACTTATGGCCATGTCCGGGCAGGTGCCGGCGCCCGCATACCGACGTCCAACAGCTTCGCGCTCATCGCTGGTCTCGGGTATCTGCACGTTCTATCGGCAGGCGAGATCATGTCGGACGCGTTCTTTCCCTACGCCAAGGCGAAGGGCGGCGACGGGTTTGTCGGTGTTGCCATCGCGCTGCCCTGGATGAAGGGGCTCGAGGGGCGCGCGACCCTTGATGTGCGACGCTACGTCTTCGACATGCACTCGACCAAGGACGACCTCAAGCCAAAGGGCAATGGGCGCGTCGCCGGTGGTGCCACGGATCAATACATCGGTCTGAATCTGGCGTTTGCCTACCGATCGTTCCCGTAGCCAAACGCCGCGAACAGAAGGAACGTCTGGCGCCGGAAGTCGACCGGGCCGGCGCGGAATTCATTGGTGTAAAGGGTGTAGCGAACGCCGACGTCCAGCGATTGGCCCAGGGTCCGGACCATTTCGACCCGGAAGACGCTGCGACTTTCGTCTTCGATGCTGGCCAGTGGCACGCCAGTGATCGTGTTGCGGGCCAGCGGCACGCTGTCCCCGTAGCGTGTCAGCACCAGCTCTGCTCGACCGGTCATGGACAGGTGCCACGGCAACAGCGCCACGGCCCGCAGGTGGACCAGCCCGCGGGTAAGGCTTTCGCCGTAGCTATTTGATCGGTTGATGTGCCCCGCGAGGCCCGCAGCGACCAGCAGATCACCCGTGCGCACAAGCTCGAAGTGGGCGGTCGCAAACCGGTCGATTCGGGGCTCGGTCGTGGACGTCGATGGGGCCGGACACTGGGCGGCAGTCGGGCAGCGCCCCGCCGCGTAGCCCCGCCATTCGATGGTGGCGCCAGCGTTCCATTCCCAGTCCGCATCGTCCGACTGTGCCCGGGAGACCAGCGCCCGCCGGAACAGCAGGAACGCGCTTGGCGCTGCGAAACTGAAATCGGCGGCCGGCTTGTACGTGAACCAGCGATGCCCGCCGCCCGCACTCAGGGTGCCGCCGAGGATTCCCTGTTCGATCCGCAGCATCGGTGTGACCGAACGAAAATCGCGGGCATCCGAAGTCGGACGCTGGAAGACATCGTAGTAGCCGCCCAGTAGGGCCACGGTCGTGGTTCTGCCGACGGCCACCGCCCAGGTGCCGCTGGCCTGCGCAACAATGACATCTTCGTTGCGGGCCCCGTCGCGGACAAAGCGCTTGCCGGCGGCACCGAAAGTCAGCGCGAGAGTCTGACGTTCCGCGATGGGCACCCATAGATCGGCCGACAGCACCACCCGGCCCAGCGGCGAGCCCACCATCGGCCCGGCAGGGGCCACGCCCTGGATGATCTCGACGCGGCCGGCGTTGGTGTCGTGTTCGGCGCCGGCTTCGCCGCGCAGGTCGTAACGGGGCGGATCCGCGCGTGCACCGGGGCCCCGCGTAAGCGCGAGAAGACAGCATGCCGCGACCGCCCGGAGCCGCATCCGTCGGCATAGTACAACGGGGTCGGAGAACACCTCAGGGTTTCGGCCTTAGTGTTTGGCCTGGTCACGCAGGCGCTGGGCCTGGGCCGCGAGGGCCTGGGCACGCTGACCCAGGGCAGCCGCGGTCTTCTCGAGAGCCTCTGCGCTCGATAGCGACTTGCCCGTCCCTTCGAGGCGGCGAATCTCGGCCAGGGTCTCCTGATCCAGCAGCGTCCGAAACTGCAGGCTGACACCGGCCGCCGCGGCAGATCCGTTGCCTGATGCCGTCGGCGCCGATACCAACGTTGGGGCAGCCGGCATGGGTGTTGCGGGGGCCGGCGTGTTCGCGCTGGGGCCTGCCGCCTGGGGTGGTGATGCAGTCGCCTGTCCAGCGGGCTGCGGCGCCGGCGGGGCGGCCCCAGCCCCAGCGGCGGTCGTCGGGCTGGACGGCGCCACCGTGTCCCGCGCTGCCTCGCCGGGAAGCGCGGCCCCGCCCGTCCCCTTACTGGCGCTGTCATCAAGCGACGTCTTCGCCTTGCCAGGCACCGCGAAGACCATGCTGCGCTTCGACGCATCCAGGCCGGCGAACGGATCGCGTTCCATCTGACCTGCGCGGCGACGCAAGATCTGGCGCGTGCGAATCTGGCCGGCCGCCCGCAGCAGTGACTCTGCCTCGGACGAAAGCTGCCGCGCCTGATCGACCAGAAGATCCGCCTTGGCTTCAAGCTGGATGGGACCGTCCGCCGGCTCTGCCGCCGGCGCAGGTTCGAGGATCTCGGCCCGGGGACCTACCTGAATCTTTCGGGACCCCTGCGCAGGTCCACGGACCCGGCGCAACTCGGCCTCCACATCGGTCAGCTTGCGCGCCAAAGCCTCGGCATCGGCCATCTGCGAGCGCAGTCGGTAGGCGGTACCAACGCCCCGTTCAGAGCGCTTGAGCGTCGCAATTTCCGCGTTGGCGCGGTCGAGGTCGACCTTCAGCTGCGCCGCCTGGGCTTCAAGGCGCCCTGCGCCATCAGCCACCGCGTCGGTCGCGCCGAGCGCGACAAAGACGGCGATCGCGATGAGCGTTGCGCGAAGACGGGACGAAAGACACATGGCCGCCAAGACCCTGAAGCAATGCGCGCGCCACGCGATGATCCTTCCGGAAAGGCACCGAGGCGAGCGCATGTCGATGGACTTGGCGAACGCTGGACCTCCCCGAGCCTCAGATTTCTGATGCATGTCATTCTTTTGTGGTGACGCGGAAAGTACGGCATCTTGGAGCCCTCATGACAGGCCTCATGCGGGTTGGCAACGGAGCGCTCGGTCGTTTCACCTTTTGTTTCCTCGCCGGCAACCTGGCATGGGCGTGTGCCAGCGCGCCTCCCAAGCCGGCCGCCAGCGCCCCGGCACCGGAAGACGCCGCCGCGTATTACCCGCTGTCGACGGGCTGGAAGTGGGCTTACGATCTCGAAAAAGACGGCGACAAGATCCTGGCCATTTACACCGTCCTGGAAAACGGGGCCGACGGAGCCGTGATTCTGGCCGGCGAGGAACACATAAACTACGCCCTGACGCCCGAAGGGGTCGCGCGGCGAGAAAATGGCCGCCCGACGGACTTCGTCTTGAAGAACCCGGTCAGGATGGGCGCCGAATGGGTGGTGTCGGACGGCAAGGCCAAGATCATTGCTGCGGGAGCCGCCGTCACGGTCGCGGCGGGTACTTTCCAGAACTGCGTCACCGTGGAGGAGACGCGGGTGAACCCACCCCGGATCGTCCGAACCACGTTCGCGGCGGGGATCGGGCCGGTGACGCTGGAATACCAGCTGCAAGATCCCGCGACGGGTCAGTTCCAGATTGCGATGCGGGCGAGCCTGCGCGGCGTCACGAAGCCCGGCGAAGATCCGTTGGGCGCGAAGAAATAGTCGCCGGCCGGCGCTGGTCAGATCGGGGCGACGACGCGCTGGCGCGATTCGCCGAGTCCTTCGATACCCAGTTCGACGACGTCGCCAGGGACCAGATACTGCGGCGTTGGCTTGGCAAAGGCGCCCACGCCCGGCGGCGTACCCGTGCTGATGATGTCGCCCGGCAGCAGGGTCATGAACTGGCTGATGTAGCTGATGGCGGTCGGCACATCGAAGATCATGTCCGAGGTATTGCTCTTCTGTTTCATGACGCCGTTGACCTTCAACCACATGCCCAGATGCCCGCAGTCGACTTCGTCGGCGGTCGCCATGAAGGGCCCAAACGGCGCGAAGGTGTCGCAGCCCTTGCCCTTGTCCCACTGGCCGCCGCGTTCCAGCTGAAACTCGCGTTCGGAATAATCGTTGTGCAGGGCAAAACCCGCGACGTGCGCCAGGGCATCCGCCTTGCTGACATAACTGGCCTTCTTGCCGATGACCACCGCCAGCTCGACCTCCCAGTCGGTCTTCTTCGAGGCGCGCGGGATAATCAGGTCGTCATTCGGCCCGCAGTACGCCGTCGTCGCCTTCAGGAAGATGACGGGCTCTTTCGGCGGCGCGATGCCCTGTTCGGTGGCGTGCTCGTGGTAGTTGAGACCGACGCAGACGATCTTGCTGGGCCGGCAGACCGCCGGGCCCAGGCGCAGGCCTGAATCGATCTTCGGCGCGGACGCCCCCTGCTTCTGCAACCAGGCGCCGAGCCGCGCAAGACCGTCGCCGCCAAAGAAGGCCTCGTTGTAATCTTGTCCGAAACCCGAGACGTCGACACGAGCGCCGTCCTGCGTGATGACACCGGGCTTTTCCTCACCGGGGCGACCGAAACGAAAGAGCTTCATGCCCCTGGCTTATGTGAGCGACGCGGCCGAGTCAACAGCGGATCGCAACGCAGCCCCCGTGTTAGCGTTGGCCATGCGCATCGGGATCATATTGGCGGTGCTGATCGCGCCTGCGACCGTGTCGGCGGCGATCGTGTGGCGGGGTGACTTTGAAACCGGCGACATCAAACAGTGGACGAGTTTTTCGTTCCCCAACCACGCCACGGTGATTCAGATGCCGGTCCGCGCCGGCCGCTATGCCGGGCGAACGGAGGTACACAGCGAGGACAGGTGGCCGAACGGGCTGCGGCGCGTGGAGGTGGTCTACAACCCGCCCAAAAATACCTTCCAGGATTCCGAGCGTTTCTACGGCTGGAGCATGATGCAGTCCCCGGACATGCCGCTGTCCCAGGCGCACAGCAACGCCATCGCGTACTGGGAATCGGACCCGCTGTACCAGGTGATCATGGATTTTAGCGTCGACAAGGACAAGGTCGCGTTCCGCGCGTCGCTGAACAAGCCCGACGGCAAACCGGCCGGGACCGTGTTCCGCGGGGACTTCGGCCCGGGCCGCTGGCACGACTTCATCCTGCATGTGAAGTGGTCGCCCGACCCCAACGTGGGCCTTATCGAGTTGTGGTACGACGGCGCCAAGGTGGTGGACAAGCTGACGGTGCAGACCATGCACAACGTAAACGGCATGATCTACCCCGCATTCTTCAAGATGGGCCTCATGCATGGGGATTTCGACGCCGACCCCGAAGCGCTGTTCATCGACAGCGCGATCGACGCGACGACGTTCGCCGAGGCGAGCCCGGGCGTTTCCGACGGTGGGGTGCCGCCCATGGCCGACGCGGCAAGGGCGACGCCCGATGTCGCGCCGCCGAGGCTGGACGCCAACGTTCCGCTGGTTGACGCTGGCCCGGTGGTGGATGCAGCCGTGGACGCCAGCGCCGCGCGTGACGACAGTCCGACCCCGCCTGCCGCGGGCGCCCGAGGCAACGCCGGCTGCGGTTGCCGTGTCGGCCAGCGGTCGTCCGGACGTGGGGCCGCGGGACCTGGGACAGCGGGACTTGGGGCAGCGGGACTGCTGATACTGGCGCTGGCGATCGCACGCAGGCGACGGCGGCGCTGACGGTCAGTAACGCGCGATTTGCGGAGCGTCCCTGGGGACGCCGTCTATCCAGCCGGCCTTCGATTCGGGGAAGGCGTCTGCATAGGGAATGTAGGGCTTGATATCGAGGATGGGAGTTCCGTCCAGCAGATCGATGCCCCGCACGTGCAGATCGCAGCCGTCGATGCGCACCAACCGGACGGCAGACAGGCCGATCGGATTCGGTCGATCGGGCGAGCGGGTCGCGAACAACCCCCGACGCACCCGGGGGCCACGCGGCGGCATCACCTGCGGCGACCAGCCGCCACCACGATGAAGCAAGCTGATGATCCACAGGCGCTCAATGCCCTGCAGATCATCCAGGGCGGCGGGCGGAACGACGGCGGGATCCAGTCTCAACACGGCCTCGGCGTCCGAGCCCGTGGCCGCCGCCTGCTGGGGCGTGCCGAACCGGCGACGGTAGGGTGAATGAACCCGCCCGATGGGTTGCAGAATGAAGGGGCCAGCCGGATCAATGGGTGCTGGGGACGACGCCATACCGGGCATGGTGACATTGACTCGCGTGGCCTGCGCGATGAAACATCGCCCCGGTGACAGGCGACGGACAACCCACGTTGGATGCCGGGGCGGTGCGTGCCGCCGCGCGCGCATGTCGATTTACGCTGGTGGGGTTTGCACGACCACAACCGGTGGAGGAAGGACCCATGAAAGCGTGGCTGGCGTCGGGCAACGCCGCCGACATGGACTGGATGCACCGGCGGCTGGAGGAACGCCTGGATCCCGAGCGCGTGCTGCCCGGCGTTCAGACCGTGATCGCGCTGGGCATTCCTTATCACCGGCCGAAGGATGAAGTGTCACCCGTGGCGAGCTACGCGCGCGGCCGCGACTACCACTACGCCCATCGGGATCGGATGCGGGCATTGCGCCGGCTGTTGCTTGAACTGGATGCGACCATCGACACCTATGCCTGTGTCGATACGGGCGTCGCCATGGAAAAAGTGTGGGCCGAGCGCGCGGGTCTCGGCTGGATCGGCAAGAATGGACTGTTGATCACCCGCGATTTCGGGTCGTGGGTGACCCTGTCGGTGATGTACATCGACCGGGCGGTGGACGCCTTCGACCGGCCGCACGACTTCCTGTGCGGGGATTGCGTGCGTTGCCTGAAGGCCTGTCCCACGAAGGCGTTTCCGGCGCCCGGCGTGGTCGATGCACGTCGCTGTCTGTCCTACCAGTCGATCGAGAACCGCGGCGTCGTGCCCGTGCCGCTGCGCAAACGATTTGTCGGCCGCGTTTTTGGGTGCGACACCTGCCAGGACGTCTGCCCGTGGAATCACGATGAGATTCCCGTTGGCGATCGTCGTTTCGAGCCGCGCCCGCTGTCGGCCTTGTCGGCGCTTGAGCTGGCTGACCTGACGCAGGACCAATTCAAGACGTTGTCGTCGGGGATGGCGGTCGCCCGCGCGCAATACGACGGCCTTCGGCGAAATGCCCTACTGGCCCTGGGCGGCGCGCGTGACCAGTCGGCGCGGGCCGTGATCGAACGCCGGTGCGAAGACAGCAGCGACATCGTCGCGGACGCCGCGCGCTGGGCCCGGACACAACTGCATGGCGACGCCGCGGACTGAAACCGTTTTTCGCGCACCCGCTTGCGCGCGCTATGGCCTTCCGCCGCGTTGACCTTCACAATCCTTCACCCATGCCGCCCGCCCTGCTGGTCGCCATCGACATCGACGGCACGCTGATCAAGACCGACGGTTCAATCGCCGCTGTTGATCGCGGGGCCATTGCCCGTGCGCGCGCCGCGGGCATCATCGTGACCCTGGCAACGGGGCGGCTGAGTCCCGATGTCATCCCGCTGGCTTCCGAACTGGGCCTCGACCGGCCCCTGATCTGCGCCGACGGCGGCGTCATCGTCGAGCCCGACACATCCGTCGTGCTGAAGGCCTTCCCGCTACCGCCAGATTTCGTCCTGGCGACGCTGACGTTCCTGCGCGATCGGGGCCTTGCGCCATTCGTGTTCACACACCAGGCCATCGTCGGCGCCGTCGAGGACGTGCGGCATGCACCCTTTCTGAGCGACTGGACCGACTGCATCGAAGGCCATCCCGACCTGGATGAATTCCTGGCGTCGGCCAGCGCGCCGGACGCGTTGATCATGTTGGCTGTCGGCGCGGAGGCGGACGTGCGCGAGGCGCGGCATTCGCTGCCCGACAAGGAAACAGGCGCCCTGGAGGTCGACATCTTTCCGATCCGGTCGACGAAACACTGGGCGTTGCGCCTGGTAAGCCGCGACTGTACGAAGGGCAACGGCCTTGCCCACCTGGCGACGCAACTGGGACTGGAGCCCGACGATGTTGCGGCCATCGGCGACTGGTACAACGACATCAGCATGCTGGACTGGGCGGGGCATTCGTTCGCGATGGGGCACGCACCGGACGACGTCCGGGACGCGGCGGAACACTGCCTGACGGCCACCGCCGACACCGGCGGGGGTGTCGCCGAGATGATCGACCACCTACTGGACCCGGAACAAAGCTAGCGCCCGCGCGCACGGTCCGGCTAGGATGCCGGCCATGCGTCTGTCCTTGATCATTGCCGTTGCCATCTTCTGCGTCGCAGGCGTGCCATCGATTTCACACGCCGTGGATCCTTTCGAGGTTCAGGTCTACGAAGGCGACATCAACGATCCGGGCCAGGCGGGCCTGGAACTGCACACGAACTACACGGCATCGGGCCGCAAGGTGGCCGAGTACCCGGGCGAGGCGACCCCACACCGGTTGTTGCGCACCACAATCGAGCCGTCGTTTGCCCTGACGTCCTGGTGGGAGTTGGGCGCGTACCTGCAATTCGCCACGGCCACGAAAGATGTCGCCGAGCACTTCGGCGGCTTCAAGCTGCGCAGCAAGTTCATCGCGCCCCGTTCGGTCAGCGAAAGGCTGGGCGGCCTCGTTCTGGGCCTTAATATCGAAGTGGGCCGCGGCGCCGCCGCCTTCGGCGGAACGGACTGGGACACCGAGATTCGCCCCATCCTGGCCTATGCAACCAAGCGCTGGTTCTTCGCGCTGAACCCGATTTTGGGCTGGGCGCTGACCGGCGACACACACGCGGCGCCCGCGTTCGAGCCGGCCGGCAAGATCCGCTTCGACACGGGCAAGCGCGTCGGCATCGGCGTCGAATACTTCGCGGGACTCGGACGCCTGAACGACGTCGGCCCGTTCCAACATCAGGAACACGTCGTCTACGTCGTCGGCGATCTGCTGGATGGGCCCGTCGAACTGAACATCGGCGTGGGCCGCGGCCTGACCGACGCGACAGACGACTGGACCGTGAAGACGATCGTCGGCAAGACCTTCTGAACTACGGCTTCGCTGCGACGCCGTCCCAATGCCAACCCGTGATTCCGAGCCCCGGGGCGTAGCCCGTCTTGTAGCTGGCCACCTTGCCCAGACCGTCAACCAACACGAAGGTGGGAAAGCCACTGACGCCGTAACCCAGGAAGGCCTTGCGGCTGTCGTCGAGCGCGACGACGTCGGGGAAGGGGTGGGCGAATTGTTTGAAGAAGGCGTCTACGATTTCGACCGGCTCGTCGGTGATGGCGATGACGGGCGTCTGGCGCTGACGGGCGAAGGCCATCACCTCGGGCAGCGAGGCCTTGCAGGGGCCACACCATGTGGCCCAGAACAGCAGTAGGTGGGGACCGGTGCCGACAAGGGTCGCGGGCAGCCTGCCCCGGTACGGCGTGACCTTCAACGCGGGCGCCGCGTCGCCTGCCTTCGGCGGACCACGCATCTCGGGCAGCACCATCGGGTAGGGCTTGGGTAGAATCGTGACAGTCTTCTTTTCCGTGCCGCGAACCAGCACCATCGGCCGCGGCACCCCCACCGTCGACAAGAAAGTCCACGAGCGCACCTGATTGCGTTCCGTGAAGGGCGCATCCGGGGGGCCAAGCAGAATGTCGCCGGTCTCGATGCCCGCCGCCTCGGCGGCAGAGCCTGGCATCACGCCGACGACGAAGGTCGCTCCTTCGGCGTCACCGAGGGCCAGGGCCTTGCGCGGGCCAGGCGGCACCACGTCAAATTTGATACCAAGCCACGCCGGCAAAACCCGTTGCGCCAGGCGCATGTCGTCGTCAAACGCCGGAAACGGATCGCCAGCGACGGGCGAAACGACAGGCGTGGCTGCGGGTGACAGCGCGAAATCCTCGCAGCCGCGTAGCGCCTCGAAACCGGCGCGTTCGGCGGGCGTGCCGCGCGTGCGCAGGTAGGTGCGCCCCGCAATTTGATCAAGCAGGGCGCGCAGGCGCAGGACGACGGCAAGGCGAACCTCCATCCGGTACGCCACCGCCGCAGAGGTCGTGGCCTTGTCGTGCAGGGTGCGCAGACGCGTCCAGGTTTCGCTGTTGCCCTGACTGAACTTGCCAAGGTCGGCCAACAACTTTGGCGACATCAGGCGGGCCTCGGAGGCCGGCAACGACTGAAGCGCCGTCGGCGTCAGGCGATCCTTCCAGTCGGACCGCGCGGCCACAAAGCGCGAAAGCCCGGCGCGGTTGAGATCGCCCAGGGCGTCCTTCCAGGCCTGAGCGTGTGTCTTCAGGGTGCCCGTCACGTCGGGCAGTCGTTTGGTCTGATCGGCAAGTTCAGCCGCCGAGCGCGGACCAAAAAGACCGAAGGCGCGACCGATGCGATCCAGCAAACGCAGTTCGGGCTCCCACGCGGCGCGATCCCGCCAGGCTTCGCCCAGCAGTTCGTCGACCAGCTGGTCCACCGGAATTTTGCGTGTCTTGGCGACGGCGGCCAGCAGATCGCCCAAATATTTATCGGAGGTTCGCAGCGGCACGTCAGGCGTGGCATCCAGCGCCAGCGTCTCGTCGTGGGACGCCGCAAAACGGCGCGACGCCGCCAGCGCGCGCAGAAACACGAATGAATGACCGACGTTGTCGCGTCCCAGATTTTCGGCGTAGCAGCCGTAGGCGGGGCGATCGGCGGTCGACGAAAAGTATCCACAGAACCCACCGTCCGGCTGGCCGCCCCGGCCGGCGCGCCGGGACAGCAACTGCGCGAAGCCGCCCGAGTAGCACTGGGACATGAGGCTGACGACGCGCACTCCGCGGTCCAGGGTCGCAAGCAAGGTCCCCAGTTCCCCGACGGTGAGCGATTCGTCCTTGCCCCACAAGGTGATCTGGTTGTCGTCCTGGGGATGTTCGCCCTTGCGTCCGTGATCCGTCACGTACAGCAACAGCGTGTCGCCCGGATGCAGCCGCGTGCGCGCCTGGGCAAACCAGGCACCGATCGACGACTTGGTCGCGGGCTTCAGGGTCAGACCCTCGACGGCGGAATTCTGGTAGGTCACCGGGATTTGCAACGTCTGACCGACAGGCGTGCCGTCCAGCAGCCAGAACGACGCTTCGCGCTCGCGATCACGTACGGCCAGATCCTGGGCGGGGTCGGCGCCGTCGCCGCTGAATACCGAGATCCGATCGTGCGCGATGCCCGCCCCGGTCAATAGCTTGGCCAACTCGCGCACGTGCAACAGGTGGGACTGATAGTTGATGGCGGGCGAGCCACCACCATTGATCATCAGAACATGAACGTGCGCCGGCGGCAGCGGCGGCGCCGACGATGAACCGTCGACCTTGGCGAACAAAACGCCCGGTCGCGCAAAAATTGAGACCAGCAGTGACAGCAAGACAAGCAGGGGACGCACGCCCCCACCCTACCCCTTGCCGCCAGGACACGACAAGAAGCGCGGACCTTCCACAGAGGCAACGCCCGACGCTTGAACACCGCCGCGCGCCGTGCGATATCTCCGTCACTTCATGCAGCAGACTGGCCCGTCACCGCCCGGGCGCCCGCGGCGCCTGCTGAACGCCGCATTACTGATCCTCGCAGCGGCACTGGCCTTCCGGGCCGCGCGCGCCAAGGCGGGGTACTGGAATACTGATGACGCGGCCATCACCTATGTGCACGCGTTTGCCCTGGCCGATCACGGCTCGGCGTCGGCCTATGCGGAAGGGCCCAGCGTCGAGGGCTACAGCAACCCACTGCTTTACGGTCTTGTCGCAGCCCTGCGATTCGTCCATCTCTTCGATCCGATCAGGACCCACCTCGTTGTCGAAGCAGCGCTATTCGGACTGGCGGTCTTGTGCGTCTTCCTGACCGTGGCGGCGCGGGCCGGACAAGGGGCGGCAGGTCTCGCTGCGGCTGCGTTTGTGCTGTCCGAGTTGATGACACCCGCAACCTGGGCCTGGTACGGCTCGGGCCTCGAGAACGCGCTGCTGACGGCGGGGCTGGCCGCGTTGCTTTGGCGGGCCGACGTGATCCTACGAAACGGCGCCCGTCCCCTGGTGGATGGTTGTCTGGCGTTGGCAGTGGCGCTGATCCGTCCAGAAGCGGTCTTGTACGCGGCAGCGTTCCATATCTTTCTGTTGGCGACAGTGCTGCTGCGTGGGCGTCGTTCCCAGGCAGGCCACCTCAGAGGAATCTTCGGCGCGATGTTGGTCTCCTTGCTTCTGGCGGCGACCTTGCTGGCACTGCGATACGCTGTCTACCGAGATCTTCTTCCGAATACCTACTACGCCAAGATCACCGGCACGGGCTTCATGGCTCACCTGCGCCCGTATGTTTTGCCTCTGATGGGCGGCTACCACTACACCTATGCCTTTGCGGCGTCGACCGTGGTTCTGTTGCTGCTGCCGGCCTGGCGCGCGCCCGGTTTTCTGCTGTTGTTGCTATGGCTGGGCAGCACCCTGTTGCCGGGTTTCAAGGGTTCCGACTGGATGGGCGAGCACCGTTTCGCCACGGCCCTGTTCGCGACCGGCCACATCGCCTTCGGACTTCTGGTGGGCGCCTGCTACTCGTCGGGCGGCACGGCCCACGCGCGACGGGCGCAGCTGTCAGCCGGCGCGTTGGTCGTCGCCGCGGCCGTCTTGCTGCATCTGCGAGGCAACCCGATCCTGTCGCCGCCCCCCTTGCATCCGATCACCATCGGCGAAATTGCGTACGAACAAGGCGCCCGCCGCATTGATCACCAACGCCGCCTGGGACTGATAAACCCGACGGTGATTCTGCCAGACGCTGGCGGCAGTCAGCTTGTCGGTGGCTTTCGGATGCTCGACTCGGGCCGCTTGACGGACTACCAACTGGCGCACCTATGGGGAACGCGCCCGCGCCTGCCCGAGATCAACCAGTACGAACACCAGGAACAGCGGGCTGACCTGGTAGACGGCAACGCGATCGCGTTCTGGTCCTTCGACCTGGCCCAAATCGGTTGGCATTTCCTCCGCAACCCGGACCTGAGGATGCTGCCCCGACGCGAACTGGTCGAGGTCGCCGACCTTCCCGCCGGCCTCACCCCCGTCATCGATCAGCCGGACTGTCGCATTTATGTGTCCGAATCCACCGTCTGGACAGCGGCCCCGTCCGGACTTGTGCGGGTCGAAGTGCTGGTGCAGCGGGCGTCCGCGGTGGGCATCCGGAATATTCGGGCCACGGCCCGCCTCGGCGACCACGATACCGACACCGCCCGCCTGGTGCCGTACGGCGACGATCTGGGCCCGGGCATCGAACGACGCGCATTCTTGCTGGGCGCGCCCGCCGCCGCCGGTCGCTACGACGTCACATTAACTGTGCAACTGCCGGACGGGACGACGCCCCAAACAGTGGCAATCGGTGTCGTCGAGGTTCTGGCCGATCCGCAGCGACGGGCAGAAGCCATCCGCCAGCGGCTGACACAACCCGGCGTCGACGCCCGCCAGCAAGCGCGCCTTTTGGCGACGTTCCGTGAGCAGTCCATCGAACGTTTGCGCCACCGGGACTGGGTGGCCCAGGCCGACGGCCTGCACCTGGCCAGCCTGAAACGCAGCGCCGAACAGTCCGTCTTCCTTGCGCGTCTGACGTGGGACGCGCGCATGGCGTCGCAGCAGGATGTGCCCCACGAACTGGATTCCCTGTCCGCGACTGTCATCGACGCCGTTTTGCAGGACGCCGGGTGTGAGAAACGCGCGCCTGCGGACACCATACTGTGCCTGGGCCAGACGGTAGACTGGCTGCGCGGCCTCGGCTACTTCGGTGTGGCAGACCGTCTTGATGTCCGACAACAGTCTGCTGCGGTCTTTGCGCGCCTGGACGGCGCCGATCTTCCCGTCCGCTACCGCGCGCTGGTCGGACTGACGCTGCTTTGGCCCGCGGATATGACCCGGCAGAAGGAACTGCTGGCGCTGCGCGAACAATTGTCGCCGCTGCCTGTTCTGCGCCCGTAAGCCTCCCGTCAGATCTTGACCTGCTTCCAGGTGCCGCGCCGGAACAGCGCCACACTGACCACGGCCAAGGTCGAAAAGGCGATGGCGATCGCCGCGAAGACCCCGGGTGGTCCGAAACCCAACGGGCGCGCCAGCAACCACGCCAGCGGGATCTCCCAGCACCAGTGGCAGCCGAGGTTGATCAGCGTCGGCGTGCGCGTGTCCCCGGCGCCGTTGAACGCCTGGGTCACGACCATGCCGTAGGCGTAGAACACAAAACCCGCGCTGACGATTCGCAGCGCGTGCGTGCCGTGCGCGAGGACCCCAGCCTCGGTGGTGAAAAGCCGCACGATGGCCTCGCCGAAGATCACGAACAGCAAGCCCGTGCCTCCCAGAAAAATCAGGTTGTAAAATGCGGCTCGCCAAACGGCCTGTTCGGCGCGCTGCGGGTTTCCGGCGCCCAGATTCTGACCCACCAGGGTCGCAGCCGCGTTCGCCATGCCCCACGATGGCAAAAGGGCGAACAGCACAACCCGTACCGCGATGGTGTACCCCGCCAGGGCGGCGCTGCCAAAGGTGGAAAGGATACGCACCAGGCCCACCCAACTGGTCGTCCCGATTAGCGACTGGAAGACACCGCTGCGGCAGATGCGCATGATGGTGCGAAGAGATTCGCGGTCGACCCGCAGGTGCGCACGGCGGATCACGAGGTTCCCGCGGCCCGCGGCCAACGCCCGCAACTGGTACAGGACACCCGTGCCGCGACCGATTGTCGTCGCGATCGCGGCGCCCACGACCCCCAGTTTCGGGAACGGCCCCCAGCCAAAAACCAAGAAGGGGCCAAGCGCGATGTTGATGCTGTTCGCCAGCCACAACGTGCGCATGGCGATGGCGGCATCCCCGGCGCCCCGGAAGGCTGCATTGATGAGGAAAAGCAACACCACTGTCACGCTGCCGCCCAGCATGACGCGCGTGAAGCCAGCACCCACCGCCACCACCGCCGGCGACGCACCCATGGCCGCCAGCAACTTCGGCCCAAGAGCGCCGCCCAGCAGGCCCACCATCACCGACAGGCCGACGCCCAGGAGAATCGCCTGGACTGCCCCGCGTGCGGCGCCGTCGGGATCCTTTTCGCCCGTGCGTCGGGACACGACGGCAGCCACGCCCATGGAAAGGCCCATGGCCAGCGCATAGATGAGGATCAGCATGGATTCCGTCAGACCGACGGCGGCCACCGCGTTCGCGCCCAGTTTCGACACCCAGAAAATGTCCACGACGGCAAAGACCGACTCCATGATCATTTCGAGGACCATGGGAATGGCGATCAGCGCGATGGCGCGCCCTGGCGCTAACCGCGTGAGATCACGACGTGAGCCTCCCAGCGCCTCGCGTACAAGGGACCACAGGGACTGACCTTCGGGGGCTGGGGCCTCGGGTCTGACCGGCAATGCGCTCATGGGGGTGGGGAACTGTATCCTCAAGCGGTCGGCGAAAACGCCCGATCCCTGGTCACATCAAAGTCCCGGGCAGTGACGCGCGGGCCATTGCCACGCCAGCAGGAGAGCCATGACGCGATTGAGCCTTAGCCTGTATTGCCTGTTTGCCGGAAGCGCAGCCCTGGTACTGGGCGGCTGCGGCGGCGAGAAACAGAACGGATCGCCGGGCGGCGGTGGCCAGGGGGGCGTGGCGGCCAAGGGCGGAACCGACGGCGCCGTGCCGACAACGCGCGCCCTGCGAATCGTCTCTGCACCTGTGCAGAACGCCAGCACGGGCGAGCGCACGCGCTACCGCGTGGTCGCGTCCCAAGCAGGCGCCACCTACTCGCTCAAGCGCGCGCCGATGGGCGCAGTCGTCGACAACGCGGGTGTGGTGACCTGGACACCGACGGACAGTCAGGGCGGCGACCAGAAATTCGAAGTCGAGGTCCAGCTCAACGGCGAAACGGCGGCCCAGAATTTCACTGTCACAACGGCAACCGCGACCGTGCAGGCGGCCCTGACGGTTGACCCGGCCAGCGCGTCGGTATCAACCGTCAGCGTGGATTCCCCGCTGTCGAAGGTACACGGGACGACGGTGCAGATAGATCCAGGCAGCCTGGAGCCCAAGCATCCGGTGCGTGTGTCCATCGCGGCGGTGGACAACGCCCCCGTTCCGCCCGCCGCGCGCGTGGCGCGGGTTCCCGCAGTGGACCTGCAACCCGTCGAGCTTGGGCCCAGCGGCACAACCTTCCGCCATCCGGTCAAGGTACAGCTGCCGGTATCGGCGAACCTATCGAAGCGGGGTCGGCCGGACGTCTTGACGTACGACTACGGCACCGGGCGCTGGGACAAGGTGAAGGTCCTTTCGTTCGATGCGAACCGCGGCGTCGCCGTGGCCGAGATCAGCCACTTTTCGACCTATGTCGTCGCGCCGGCGGCGAAGATTTTCAGCCCCGACGTCGGACGGGGCGGACCCAAGTGCAAAGATTCGCTGGTCGTCCGCGCCCCGGTGTCGCTGGCCTTCACCGACGTCCCGGCCAGCGTCGTCAATAATTATGACGGCGGCGCGACCACGCTCGCCGAGATCATCGCCGGCATGAAATCGGGGCAGGCCTTGAAATCTTTCATCACCGCCAACGCCCACAGCGGCGCGGGCGGCGCGGGACAGTCGGGGTTCATTCTGTCTTCGGCGACCAAGGGCCAGGACGGTAAGTTCAGCCTGCGTGTCACAACCGATTCACACCAAAGCGCCTTTGTCAGCGTGCCGGCAAGTCTGGCCGCTGACGATCCGGATCTTACGGCCTGGCTCAACGGCAGCCGTGTGCACTTTGTTTTTCCGGGCCTGGCCTCGTCGGACAAGGGCGCGTCCGCGCGGGTCGAGGTGTCGCTGTACCTGGTGGCCGACGCCGATGCCGACCGCGTGCCGACCGAGGTGGCGAACGCACTTGGCGCGGAAGATCTTGCGGCCGACAAACTGGCCGCCATCGATTTCGACGACGACTGCGACGAGGCGCCCAACGCCTTCGATCCCACACCAAACGGCGATCCGCCCCCTGACCTGACCGCCAAGCCCGACGGTGCGGTCCGCGTGGCGATTGGTCGCACGGCGACGCTGGCGGTGACGTCGAACGTCGCAGCGGCCCGCCTGATCTGGTCGACCAGCGATCCCGCCATGGCTTTGAGCGAGGCCGCAGACGGCCACAGCGTCACCATCCGCCCCGCCGTGACCGGCACCTTCCGCGTCACCGTGGTCGCCACGGCGGGTGATACCGAATCCAGCTTCGGCTGGGATGTTTTCGCGGATCCGCAGGTCATAAATCTGCCACCGGCGGCGTCCATCGCCGCATCAGACGTCGTCGTGCGCGCTGGCGAGGCTGTGACCCTGACGGCCCTCGGCAAGGATCCCGAGCACGCGCCACTGGTCTTCACGTGGAAAGTGCGCAACGGCGCGGCCCTGTCCGCGACGACGGGCGACCAGGTGAAGTTCATTGCCCCGTCGACGGGTGATTACACCGTGACCTTGGTGGCCAACGACGGCCTGCTGGATTCAGCTGA
The DNA here is from genome assembly GCA_025350815.1 of Myxococcales bacterium. GTDB lineage: Bacteria > Myxococcota_A > Polyangia > Fen-1088 > Fen-1088 > JANXXE01. The sequence goes on from JANXXE010000014.1 coordinate 65,695, forward strand.
GGCTTCTCTCACGATCACCGTGCTGAGCGCGACCGCGAACCGGCCGCCGGCGCCGCCGACCGTCAGTCCCATGAACGCCATTCTGCAGCACGCGGCGGGCGTCGCCGTCAGCCTGGGGGTAATCGCCAGCAGCATCGATCCCGACGGCGATACGGTCACCTACGATTTCATCCCCGATCCGACCACTCCTGCCGCCGTGTCACTGATGAAGAACGGCGCCTCGGCCACCATCACCACCACCCGCGACGGCGTCTTCCTGTTCTACGTATCGGCGCAAGACGCCCGCGGTGCCGTCAGTCCCTTTACGCCCATCAAGCTTCAGGTGTTGCAGACCCTGTCCGACAAACCCGTCGATGCGGACGGCGATGGTTTCCCTGCGGGCAGCGACTGCAACGACAACGATCCGAAGATCTACCCGGGCGCCCAAGAAATCTGTGGCGACAACATCGACCAGAATTGCGACGGGCGCGACGTGCCCGTTGCTGCGTGCGACAACGACGGCGACCACTTCACGCCCAAGGACGGTGACTGCGACGACAACAACGCGTCGGTGAACCCGTCGATCGCCGAACGCTGCGACGGCGTGGACAACAACTGCGACGGCGCGGTCGATGAAGGCTTCGGCATCGGCAAGGCTTGCCGCACCGGCGTGGGCGCCTGCCAGGTCACGGGCACCACCATCTGTAGCGCGACCTTCGTTCAGGCTGTGTGCAATGGCTCGCCGACACTGCCTCAGGCCGAGACGTGCGACGGCATCGACAACGACTGCAACGGCGAGGTTGACGATCTTCCGGCGGGCACGGGCGGAACCGTGATGGCGTGCGGCGGCTGCAACACCGCGTGCGCTTCGACGCCGAACACCGTTCCGGCCTGCACCAACGGTGGCTGCGTGGCGCCGTGCGCGGACGGCTTCGTCGATCTCGATCGACTGGCGACCAACGGCTGCGAGTGCGCCGTCACCAACAAGGGCGTCGAGATCTGCGATGGTATCGACAACGACTGCAACGGCGTCATCGACGAGACGGTGGCCGAAACGTTCTACACGGGGCCGATGGGAACACTCGGCGTGGGTGCCTGCGACGCGGGTCTCCGCATCTGCCAGGGCGGCAAGCTGGTCGTCCAGAACATCCCGCGCCTGCCCGAGGTCGAGCGCTGCGATGGCCTCGACAACGACTGCAACGGTCGGGTTGACGAGTCATTCGATCTGCAAACGGATCGGGTGAACTGCGGCGGCTGCGGCATCGTCTGCAACGCCGTGGCGAAGTGCGAGATGGGCCGCTGCGTGGGCCCGGGTGATGCCGGCGCCGAACAGGACGCCCCCGTCCTCGCCCCGGGCATCGACGCCAATGTCGGACTACCCGACGGCGGCACAACGGTCGGCCCGCCCGGCGAGATCCTGGCGACATGCCCCGGCCCGAACGGCGCTTCCCTGTGCACCGATCTGGCGCGCGATCGGGGCAACTGCGGCGCCTGTGGCCGGGTCTGCGGCGCGAATGAATTCTGCGCCGGTGGCCATTGCGCCACGGGCGGCGACGCGTGCGGCGCGCCGAAGAAGCTGTGTCCCGATCCGGCGAACCCCGCGGGCGCCTACTGCACGGATCCGATGTTCGACCCGAACAACTGCGGTGGCTGCGGCGTCCGCTGCAACAACGCCCCCTGCCAGATGGGCGTCTGCGGAATGGGTGGCCCGGTGTCATCCAGCGACGGCGGCGCACCGCTGTGCCCAGTCGCCGCGCAAAACATCTGCCCGGGACCGAATGGCGGCACGTTCTGCACGGACTTTCTCCACGATTCCAGCAACTGCGGGGGCTGCGACTTCCGCTGCGGCAACGGCATCTTCTGCGAAATGGGGAAGTGCACGGGGACCGCGCCGACGCCGGGGCCGCTATCCTGCACACCCGGCTCGCCCAACGCCTGCATCCAGCCAGACGGCAGCGCGTTCTGCACGAACCTGCTGTCCGACCCGAAAAACTGCAGCGCCTGCGGCGTCGTCTGCGCCGCCGGCAATGCCTGTCAGTCCGGCAAGTGTGTCGTCAGCGGCGGCACGGGTGGCGCCGGCGGCACGGCCTGCCCGGGCCCCTTGCCCTCGGCCTGCCGGACACCCACGGGCGAGGCTTACTGCGCGGATCTGAACATCGATCTTGCGAACTGCGGCGCCTGCGGAAAGGGTTGTCCGGCCGGCAATCGCTGCGAAATGGGCATCTGTCACGCGATCGCGGGAGGCACCTGCCCCGGCACATTCCCCAACACATGTCCTTCTGCTGCGGGCGGCACGTTGTGTACCGACTTCATGAAGGATCCCGGAAACTGCGGCGGATGCGGCATCCGCTGCGACAACGGCATCTACTGCGACAAGGGTAAGTGCACGGCAACGCCGCCGGCGCCGTCGCCCATTTCCTGCCCCGGCGGGACGCCCAATGGCTGCACGCGCGGTGATGGCAGCAGTTATTGCACCAACGTCCTCAAGGATCCCGGCAACTGCGGCGGTTGCGGCTCGCTGTGTCCATCGGGAAAGACCTGCAGCAACGGCACCTGCGTCGACGGCCCCATCGACCCCGCCTTGCCCCCGCCAGCCACGTGCCCCGGCAGCGCACCCGCGCAGTGCCGGGCGGCATCGGGCGAGATCTTCTGCTCGGACCTGATGAACGACACCGCGAACTGCGGCATGTGCAATCACGCCTGCCCAGGCGGGTCACGCTGCCAGATGGGTGTTTGCAGCGGCGGCGGCCCCGTCGCCTGCCCGCCGACAACACCCAGCGTGTGCCAGGCGCCAGTCGGCATGTACTGCGCCGAATTTTCCAGGGACTCGCAGAATTGCGGCGCCTGCGGCATCCGCTGCCCCGACGGCGTCTTCTGTGATCAGGGCAAGTGCTCGGGGATGACCCCGCCACCGCCGCCGGCGACCCAGCCGATGACCTGCCCGCCGGATCTGCCCAACGGTTGCATCAAGGCCGACGGCAACGCGACCTGCACGAACCTTCTGACCGACCAGGGCAACTGCGGGCGCTGCGGTGTCGCGTGCCCGGCGGGCGTCCTGTGCCAGATGGGCGTCTGCGGCGGCGTGCCCGACGGCGGTGCCCTGGGGACCTGCCCCGCAACCGCGTCCGCCACCTGCGCCAACCCGAATCCCTACTGCGCGGACCTGATGACCGACATCGTCAATTGCGGCGCCTGTGGCCGTGGCTGCCCCCCCGGCGCCCGCTGCGAAGCCGGCGTGTGCAGCGGCGCGGCGACGAGCGCCTGTTCGCCTCAGGCCCCGAATCTTTGCGAAGGCGCCAACGGCGGCACCTTCTGCACCGACGTCAGCCGGGATGCGGCCAACTGCGGTGGTTGCAACCTGCGCTGCCCGACCGGCAACTTCTGCAACGGCGGAATGTGCACCACCATGTCGCCTCCCCCGGCAGCCTCGGCCGCGTGCCCGCCTTACAACCCGAACGGTTGCGCCGGGCCGAACGGCGTCAACTACTGCGTGAACGTCCTGTCCGACCCGGCGAACTGCGGCCGCTGCGGCAATCTGTGCCCGAACAACAGCGTGTGCAGCGCCGGCACGTGCACAGCCACCGCGCCGGTCGACGCGGGTTCCACGCCGATCGACGCGGGCGCCCTATCGTGCCCGGCCGGAGCGCCGGCCATGTGCCACGCCGCCACGGGTGAAACCTTCTGCTCCGATCCCATGACGGACACCGCCAACTGTGGCAGTTGCTTCCGACCCTGCCCCTACGGCGCGCGCTGCCAAGGCGGTGTCTGTACCGGCGGGACACCCAACTGCGGGCCGGCCACGCCCAATACCTGCTCGGATGCCGCCCGCGGAACCTTCTGCACGAACTACCTGAACGATCCCGCGAACTGTGGCGGCTGCAGCAAACAATGCCCCGTCGGCGCGGTCTGCGACATGGGCACCTGCAGCATGATGACCTCCACCCCGCCGCCAACCTACTGCCCACCCGGCTCGCCGAACGCCTGCCAGTCCGCAACCACCGCCGCCACCTTGTGTACCAATCTGCTGACCGACCCCGGCAACTGCGGTCGCTGCGGCGCCCCCTGCGCCCCCGGGGTAGCCTGCCTGAACGGTGTCTGTGGCGGAGGCAACTCGATGCCTTGCCCACCCGCCCTGCCGTACAAATGCGACAGCGCCGCCGGCGGCGCGTACTACTGCACCGACGGCATGACCGACGCGGCCAACTGCGGCGGCTGCTTTCACCCATGCCCCGCGGGCAACCGCTGCCAGATGGGTGTCTGCGCGCCGACGGGCACGTCAAGCTGCCCGCCCAGCAGCCCCGGCGTCTGCCAGCGACCGGACGGCAGCAGCCACTGCGCTGACTTCGCCAACGATCCCGGCAACTGCGGCGGCTGCGACAAGTTCTGCCCCGGCGGATTCGTCTGCCGCGACGGCCGCTGCCTTGACGGTGCCGCCACGTGCGCGCCGCCGTTCACCGGTTGCCCCGGTAGCTGCGCCATCTTGTCCGACGATCCTGCCAACTGCGGCACCTGCGGCAACAAATGCACGGGCGGCGTCTGCGAGGCCGCCATGTGCCGGCCCGGCGGCAGCAACGCTTTCGGCGGCCCCTGCGCCCGCAGCGGCGAATGCGTCGCCGGCGGCATCTGCTTCGATTCGATGCGCTTCTCCTGGCCGGGTGGTTACTGCACCACCCCCTGCGACGCCGATCGTCCCTGCGCGGCGAACCAGGCCTGCATCATCGCAAACGGCGGCGGCGGCTTCGGCACCTGCCGCGCCAAATGCGCCACGACCACAGACTGCGGCGGCCGCGGCGGCTATATGTGCCTCGATGGCCTGTGCCAGCCGGACTGCCGGATGGCCCCCGGTGTGTGCAACAACGGCTCGACTTGTGATGCCACCGGGCACTGCGTGGCTGGCGGCCCGCCCGCGATGTGCCCGCCCCAGCTCAGGGCCTGCGGCGATCAGGCCACCGGCAAGCAGTACTGCGCCGATCTTCTGCGCGACCAGGGCAATTGCGGCGCCTGCGGCAGCGCGTGCCAGCCCGGCGCGGCTTGTCTTGACGGCAAGTGCCAGAACACCGGCGCCAGCTTCCCGGGCCTCATGGCCTGCATGGTCCCGGGCGGCGGCCCGGCCTGCGTAGCCGTCTACCGCGACAACAACAACTGCGGCGCCTGTGGCAAGGTCTGCCCCGCCGGCACCACCTGCCAGGGCGGCCTGTGCGGCAACGGCCCGACCTGCTCGGCGCAACAAAAGCTGTGCACAGATCCACCCAGCGGCAAGACCTACTGTACTGACGTCAATTTCGATCCCGGCAATTGCGGCGGATGCGGGAACGTCTGCCCCGCCGGCGCGGTCTGCCAGATGGGCACCTGCGGATCGGGGACGCCGCCGATGTGCCCGGGCGGCCTGCAGCAATGCCTCGACACCGCCGGACAGCCCTCGTGCGTCGATGTCGCCCGCGACGCCCGGAACTGCGGCAAATGCGGCCTGGCCTGTGTATCCGGCGTCTGCCAGGACTACAAGTGCACCGCCACCTCGACGGCCGATGCCGGGGCACCGCCGCCCGCCTGCCAGCCGCCGTACGCCCCGTGCAAGGACGCCACCGGCTTTACCTATTGCTCCGACTTTCAGGGCGACAGCAAGAACTGCGGCGGCTGCGGCATTCTGTGCCCGAACGCCTACGTTTGTGTGATGGGCGGCTGCAAGCCCGCGCCCTGAGACCGGACTTTTGACCCGCACTTTTTGACCCGGACTTCGCGCGACGGGCGGGGTCGTGTTAGATCGACGGCGCTTTGAGCCGCACCCTCAAGATCTTCGCCGGCAGCAGCCATCCCGCACTGGCCAAAGGCATCGCCGGCCACGTCGGCGTGCGTCTCGGCAAACTGCGCGTGACGCGTTTTTCGAACGAAAACATCAAGATCAAGATCGAGGAGAACGTGCGCGGCTGCGACGTCTTCGTGATCCAGACCTCGTCGCCGCCGCTCAGTGACAACCTGGTGGAACTGCTGATCCTGATCGACGCACTGAAATTCGCGTCCGCAGATCGCATCACCGCCGTCTTGCCGTACTTCCCCTACGCACGCAGCGACAAGAAGGACGAGGCGCGCATTTCCATCACCGCCCGCCTGGTCGCGGATCTCCTGGAAACGGCGGGTGCCGACCGGGTTCTGACGATGACCCTGCACGCACCACAGATCCTGGGATTCTTCCGCAAACCGGCAGACCAGTTGCTGGCGACGCCCATTCTCAAGAACCACTTCAAGCGGTCCGACCTTTCCAACAGCGTTGTGGTGGCCACCGACGCGGGCGCCGGCAAGATAGCCGGCCACTTCGCCAAACGACTGCGTCTGCCGATGGCGGTCATCGACAAGCGACGCCTGGATGATTCGGAAAAGGCGACCGGCACCGCCCTCATCGGTCAGGTCGAAGGCAAGGACGCGATCATCTATGATGACGAAATTGCCACCGGAGGCAGCATTCAAGAGGCCGCCCGCATCCTGCGCGACTTCGGCGCACGCCGCGTGCGTGTCGGCGTCACCCACCCGGTGCTGTCTGGACCCGCGGTCGAACGCCTGCAGGAGGCCAAACTCGACGAGTTGGTCGTGACCGACACCATCCCCGTGCCCGCCGATCGCGTGGTCGGCCTGCCCAACCTGAAGGTTCTATCGACGGCCAAGCTATTCGCCGAAGCGATCCTGCGCATCCACGGCGGCAAAAGCGTCAGCGCCATGATGGAAACCTAGTCGAAGACCTGGAAGACCTGGAAGACCGGATCGCTAGACCGACGCCAATCATCGTGGCAGAGTCCGCCGATGCGAACGTCTCTGTCATTGTTGTTGGTCCTTTGCGCGTCGCTTGTGGGCGCCTGTTCGAAGGGTGCGGGACCGCGGCCCGCGGCAGGGGGCGCAGCTGGCCTTCCGGGCGCCGGCGCCGCTGACCCGTCCACACCTGTCGCGCGCATTAACGGCCAGGCCGTGACCGAGGCCGAACTGGCCACCGCGGCCAGGGGACAGATGGCGACGCTGGAAGGCGAATACGTCCAGAAGGTCTACGACACGCGTTCGCAGGCGCTGAACACGCTCATCGACGACCGTCTGGTGGCGGCCAAGGCCAAGACCGCCGGCCTGCCCGTCGACAAACTGATCGAACGCGAAGTCAACGCCAAGGTCGCCCAGCCCACCGACGCCGAAATCCAGTCGGTCTATGATCGCACGAAGGCCGGCGGCAGGCCCCTGCCGCCCTTCGAACAGGTCAAGGCCGACATCATCCGCTTCATGACCAAGCAGAAGACCGAGCAGGCCCATAAGGAGTTCGCGGACAAGTTGCGCACCGAGGCCAAGGTTGAACTACTGCTGCCGCCCGTCCTGATGCCGAAGGTCGAGGTCGCCGCCGTGGGCCCCACCAAGGGCAATCCGAACGCGCCCATAACCATCATTGAGTTTTCCGACTTCGAATGCCCCTACTGCAGCCGCGCCGAAGAATCGGTCAAGCGCGTTCTGGACGAATACAAGGACAAGGTGCGCCTGGTCTACCGCGAATACCCGCTGCCCTTTCATGCCTCGGCCCAGAAGGCCTCGGAAGCGGCACTGTGCGCGGGCGACCAGGGCAAGTACTGGGAGATGCACGAGAAGCTATTCGCCAGCCAGCAGGCCCTCGCCGTGCCCCAGCTCAAGGAATACGCGCACGCCCTGGGTGTGACGGCCGCCAAGTTCGATAGCTGTCTCGATTCGGGCGAGAAGGCCAAGATCATTGATGAGTCGAAGAAGGCCGCCGAGGCTGTCGGCGTCAACGGCACCCCCGCCTTCTTCATCAACGGCCGCCCGATGGCCGGTGCCCGCCCCTTCGAGGACTTCAAGAAGCTGATCGACAGCGAGCTGCTGGCGGCCAAGTAGAGCCGCCCGCAACCCGGCGCTATCAGGGGACCGGCACGCCGGGGCAGCCCAGGATCATCTCGACCCGCGAGGCCGTGCCGGCCTTCAGCTGCTCGCAGGTGGCGCCCTTGATCTCGACCGATAGGTTGTTGCCGCTGTAGACCCAGTCCTGCGCGCCGAGGCGACGACCGTCCACATAAACGCCTACGTCCTTGGGCGAAGGCGGGGCGACGTCCAGCACGAAAACGCACTTGGTTATGCGCTTGGTGATGCCTTCGAGAACGGCCAACAGGTTGTTCTGCGTGCTGGCCGAAAAATACTTGGTCGCGCCATCGCTGGGTACACCGCCCGCCGTGGCCAGATCGCTCAGGACCTGACTTTCGGCGGTCCCCGCCTCGGCGACGCCCAAGACGAAGGTCGAGATACCCGACTTCGCGGCATCCTGAAGGGCGGCGACGCTGTCCTTGCCCCCCTGTGTAACGTCAGGGCAGGTGGGCTGCCCGTCGGTGGCGACGACCAGGAACTCGGGATTCCGGATGTGCAGCGACGTCAGGTAGCGCGTGGCCGCACGCACGCCCTGGCCAAGCGGCGTTCCGGGCGGCGCCGCCGACGGCAACGACATGTGGATGGTGCGGAACATCGCGTCCACGTTCCCGATGGCCGGGTTCACTTCGATCCCTTCCGGCACATCGCAGCCCATCCCCACGGCGGGGAACAGCTTCAGGCCCCAGTAAACCTGGTTCGTCGTGTTGCGCAGCACCACATCAAGCGCCATGTTGACCGAGTCCCACCGGCTGTACTTCGTCATCGGCACAAGAGTGTTCATTGAACCAGAGCGATCCAGCAGCAGGATCAGTTCGGGCGATAACTGCCGTACGGTCTGGCGACCGAAGGTGCAACTGGGGTGCAGGGGCAGCGGCACCATCGTGGGGGCCGCGTCCGGGGCCGCAACTGCTGTGTCCAGCTTCTTCGCGGCATCGACAGAAGCAGCGACGTCAGGGGCAACCGTGGCACTGTCCCTGGCCACGTCCGCCGTCACGGCCACATCGGCCGGCCCGACATCTGGCTTCGTGGCGGCGTCCATCGCCGCGGACGGGCCGTCGGCCTCGGCCCCCGCATCGCCCTCGGCGCCAGTTCCGGCCTCCTCCTGGAAAACCTCACCCTTGGTGGAACAGGCAGCCGAATAAACCAGGTAAGTGAACAGCAAGAATCCAAACCGGACCGTCATCGTTGTCTTCCCCATCGCGCCCAAGTGATTGCGGGCGGGGGGGAATGTAGTTCGCACCACCCCGTAAGGCAAGGTATGCGGTTAAAATACATTGTATCATCTGTAAGTCATCGCACTAAGCAGGTGCAATGAATCAAGAATCAGCGGCCCGGGTGGCGGCTAGCGAAAGTGGATATCCCGCATCTTGCCCAGCGCGCTCATGATGTCCGCGTGGACGTCGAAGACGGGCTGGTCGGCCTGAATGCGGGTCAGCAAGGTGCCCGCAAAGGTCGTGATGCAGGATTCGGTCTCGCGACGGTAGACCTCTAGCCGGTGCTGGATCAGTTCCTCCGACGCGTCATCCGGGCGGTCCTCGATCATCGCGCGCTTCTTCATGCGCTTGACGACCAGCGTCTCGTCATAGACCGACAGTTTGAAGATGCGGATGACCGTGACCGTCTTCTGCAGCAGGTTGACCTGATTCTTGTTCCGGGGCAGACCGTCGATCACCAGGATGTCGTCGGGACCCGTACGCAGCTGCTTGGCGTAGTCGCTGAACATGTCCATGACCAGCTCGTCAGGAACCAGGTTGCCGGCCCGGACATAGGTCTGCACGCGATCGTAAAGGGGACTGTCCTGTTCCAACGCACGGAAGATGTCGCCGATCGCGATGTGGTGGAAGCCGGGCAGCGCACTGAGAATGCGGCCCTGCGTGCCCTTACCGCAGCCGGGATAACCGAACAGCAAAATCGCCCTGTTCATCGAAGCCGCGGCAGACTACCGGAAAGGATCCGCACGGTGAAGCAGAGAAACGAAATACGGCTTTTCCCCGACCTGGGCATCGCGCAGCCGCGTCAGACGCCCATCATCGCGATCAACACCAAACGTCACGACGTTGTTCGAATCCTGATTCGCCACGAACAGGAATCGGCCGCTGGCATCGATCGAAAACTGCCGCGGTGTCCGGCCACCCACGGGCTCGTGAAACAGCAGCGCCAGTCGGCCCGTCCCGGCATCGATGGAGAAGCAGGCCAGGCTGTCGTGCCCGCGGTTGGCGACGTACAGAAATCGACCCGACGGCGCGACGTGGATATCTCCGGACCATTTCTGACCGGCGTACCCGGCCGGCAATGCGGATAGCGACTGAAGGTCGTGCAGCGTGCCGGCGTCCGGGTCGAAGGCGTAGGCGTTCACCGTGCCGCCCAGTTCGTTGGACAAGTACAGCCAGCGAGCGTTCGGGTGAAAGTCCAGGTGGCGGGGCCCCTGCCCCGGCGCCGTCGGGATCGACGCGGGACGATTGGGACCCAGCGCCCCGATCGTCGAATCAAATAGATATTGGGCCACAAGATCGGACCCGAGGTACGGCACCAGCGCGAAGCGGCCGGCGGGATCCAGGCGCACGCAATGCGCGTTTTTTCCGGCGCTGTGACACGACACCAACGCGCCCAGACGGCCGTCAGCCTGGATGCGAAAGACGTTCACAGTGTGGCCCGCATAGTTGGCCACCAGCAGGAATTGCCCCGCCCGATCCACCTCGGCATACGCCGGATTCGCACCGACCCGAGGATCGATTCCGACGGCCGCGACCTGATTCGCGACGCTGAGCAGGCCCGACGCCGGGTCGACGACCATGGCCGTTACCTGATGCGTGCGGTTGTTGGTGACGTAGACAAACGCGCCGCCCGGATGCGCGGCCAGAAACGAGACAGGCGATCCAACCGGGCAGACGCCCGTGGGTGTCAGACTGCCCGTCGCCGGATCCATTGCGAAGACGTGAATGTCGCCGGGGGCGTTCCCGCAGCCGACGTAGGCGACGACGGACAAGATCCGCAGGCCTTACATGGGCGCGCCGGCGAGGATCCAGTCGCCCACGGTCTTGATTTCACCGGCGGTCAGGTTGCAGGCCGTCGGATCAGGCATGTCGCAGAAAGCGGGCATGCGATTGCCACAGCCGTTGAGAACGCCGTTGGCTATGACCTTCTGGTACAGCAGGCTCTTGGCAAGATTGCGGGGCACCACCAATATCTGCTTGTTGCAAGTGGCAGCCGCAGCCGCGGGCGGCGTCTTGTTCACCAGTCGCCCATAGAGCCCCGTCGGGCCCAATCGCACATGCTCAAGTGAGTCGTCCGGGTGGCAGCTTGCGCACTGGTGGTTCACCAGGATGGCGGACACAGCTGCAAACGTGGCGGGACCCGCGTCCGGCGGGCGCGTATCGCCCGCGGATCCCTTGTCCGCATCCGGCGACGCTGATGCATCCTTCGATGGACCGTCCGCGCCCGACACGGCGGCGTCGGCAACCACCGAGCTGCCCGTATCGATCTTGGGCGCCACCGCACTATCAGCGATCGGGCGGGCGTCGGCACCAACGCTGGCTCCGTCGGCGTCTACAGAATCGGGGTCAGCGGTGCTGCTGCGCTTCTTCGCCTCGACGCAGGAGGACCAGACAAGCGACAGGACACACAGTGCGACAAACCCGCTGGAACGCTGCTGCATAGACTTCTCCTTCCAGGAACGGTGCTCCACGCCGGGACAAGGGCCAAGGTAAAAGCTTCCCGATGCGAAGTCCACCGACGACGGACCACGCACGACTCCGCCGCGGACCGCAAGCGCGATCCGCCACGCCCGCTCAGGGCTGTGGAATGACGGGGGGACGCTCGCCGGCGGCGCTGGCACGAACCAGCTCGACCAGCTTTTCGCGGTTGTAGCGACGGCCCGCGTGTACCTCGGCGAGCACGATATTCGCCAGGGTCTCGTCCGTGATGTCCTGCTTGGTTGCGTGGGACGTCACGGCCAGTTCGTCGCCCTCCCGTATCTTGTCCCCCAGGTACTGCAGGGTGATGTACCGAGACTCCTCGGCGCTATATAGCTTCCGGTTCCCGTATCGGCGAATTGTTCTGGTCATACAAGGTCTATACGACCCGCAACGCGTTTCGTCGAGCGTCACAGGCAACTTTGCGCGGTTTGTTACCTACAAAAACCGTATGACACGACTGGATCTAAACGACATAAATATGTCTAAGTATATATAATCACATGGCAAACAGCACGCACCGTGTCGTTTCTGGACATCCAGGTGTGCAGGTCTCAGGACAGATCTTCTGCCTCGATTACATCCCGATCGGAGGCGATGATCGAGCTTGAGGCGTCTGGCGGGACGGCCACGGGCACCGCGGCACTGTCCAGGAAGGCGCGCAGGTCAACGAAGATGGGCACAACGGGCCGCCCGTCGCCTTCGCCTGCGTCGTCATAGACAAAACGCCCGTCGGCCCACAGCAGCGCGTCCGACAGGAGGTCGCGGACTTTTTCGCGCAGCACGGCCGCCATCTGCTCGTCGGTGACAAGGCCCGTCAGCGTCAGCGCCTTGCCCAGGCGCTCTCCGTATTTTTCCTTGTTGCGCAACACCATATCTAGCTGGGCCGCGTCGATGAGGCCGTGATCCAGCAGCAACTGGCCCAGCAGGCGATTGTGCTCGGACGAGCTGGCCAGGGTGACGCACCCGTGGCTGAGATGAAACCGCCGAACGACCATCCCACGCGACAGGCTGAGCGTGCCTGCCCCGGTTCGGCTGCCCAGCCACGACAGCACCTCGCGCACCGGCATCGTCTGCAGATCGCCTTCAAGTCGCATCGACTGATCGTAGACCCGCCGTCGGGCCTGGCAAGTTTTCGGGTGGCGTCTACGTCGACGGACCGATGGGGGTGCGCACGGGCTTCCGCATCTTGTCGCCCGGTGCGACGCCGGACAGCACCTCGACCTTCAGCCCGTCGGACAGGCCCAGCTTCACCTCGCGTTTGTCGAACTTCCCGGGCGCCACCTGTACCTCGACGAAACGTTTATCGCCCTCGAAGGTGACCAGGCCCTCGTTGATGGCCAACACCTTGTCCCGGCGCGCCAGCACGATGTTGGCGTTGGCGCTGTAACCGGCGCGCACGATCACGCCGTCGGGGGGATGAAAGGCAGCCTCGATCTCGAACTCGGTGATGCCGGGGTTTGCCAAACTCTTCGGCGAGATGCGCTCAAGACTGCCCTTGAATGTCGAATCCTCCAGCGCGGCCACCACGATTTCCACCGGCATGCCCTCGCGCAGCTTGCCCACCTCAGCTTCGTCGACGCGCCCCTTGAACACCATGTCCGTCATGTCCGCTACCGAGGCGATGGTCGTGCCCGGGTTGAAGCTGTTGGCGTTGATGACCGAGCTGCCCTCGCGCAGCAAGACCGACAGCACCGTTCCGTCGACGGTCGACTGCACCTGCGTCGAGGCCGTCTTGCTTTTTCCAACCGCGCCCTCCCGCACCAGCCGCACGCGCGTGTCGGCGGCATGCAGTTCTTCCGCCGCCAGTTCGGCGTCGGTGCGCAGCTTGTCCAGATCCCCCATCGACGCAGCACCCCGGCTGCCCAGGGTCTGACCGCGAACCAATTCCCGTTTCGCCCTTTCGGCGTTGAACTTCGCCGATTGCAGGCGCAATTGCGCCTCGTTCAAACTAATGACGTCGGGAATGATCTGCACCTCGGCGATCAGATCGCCTGCCTTCACGCGCTTGCCAGCCTCGACGTAAAGGTGTTTCAAGATTCCCGAGACTTTCGGCTTGATCTCGATCTCCTTGCGGGGCTGAAGGGCGCCTGCGGCCACGGTCTTGCGGACGATATCGCTGACGATCGGACCCTCGATTTCTGTTGCGACGGCTTTGGGCCGCGATTTGGCCCACAGGAACCAAAGGGTCGTGCCGAACAGGCCGACGACGACGACGGCGGCCAGCACAGGGATGATGTTTCGCTTCTTCTTCATGGACTCCTCATCATTCGTGCGCCAGCGCCTCGACCGGGCGGATCGCGACGGCGTTGCGGGCGGGGGCA